>DASVCF010000018.1:0-23896 GCA_036381735.1 Gemmatimonadaceae bacterium
AATCGACTCTGACCCCTTTGATCCTCCGACCCAGAACTCACGACCCATGACCGCCTCTCACGCTGCCATCTCCACCTCTTCCCGCAGGCTCGCGAGGAACGCGCAGCCGATCAGGATGATGGCGAGCACGAAATGGAGCACGATGTCGTAGCCGCCGATCGGGATCATCCCGAACATCGTGGGGGCGAGAAAGCCCAATGCGGCGAGTAGCAGGTAGATGATGCCGCTGATTGCTGCGTAGGCCGTAGACGCGCGCGGCCGACGTGCCGCCGCCACGCCCCAGAGACCGAGCAGCAGATGCACCGCGTTGTGCATCGGGTTCACGGGAAACAGTCCGAGCAGCTTCGGCGCGGACTCCATCGTGACGTGGGTCATCTGGCCGGTGAATCCGGTGGTCGCAAAGCCGAGGATCGCGACGAGAATGAAGGCGACACCGGTGATCGCTGCTATGCGCTGAATGAGGTTCATGGCTCCGTCACGACGTTGAAGATGAGAAGGCAATGAACGACGCATTGCTGCTGCATGATGCCTTCTTCATGACTGCCGCACGCGGTCGCTGGTCACAGCTCGTGTCCCGCGCGGGTTCAGGGGAGGCGCGCTTTCAGCGCCTCGAGCGCCTCGACGGACAGGGGCCCCGAGAGCGTGAACCGCGTGCCAGCGGAGTCGGTCCATTGGATGGTATTGATGCCCGGATGCGCGAGGCGGGCGGCGGTGCTGTCCACCGCGGGCGTGGTCGCTGCGGGCGCCCCGGGCGCTGCGGCCGCTCTGGGCATCGTGGGCGTCGCGCCTGCGCCTAGCGCGTCCGCCGATGCGGCCTGAGGGGCGAGTGTACGCGCCTCTGCACGCCGCGCGACGGGCTCCGCCGGGAACTCCGTGTACGCACGGCTCGGCCGCACGTCCTCGAGCGTGATGCGCACGCCGGGACGCACCTCGTAGACCCGCCGCCGCACCATGTGCGCATCTGGCGTCATCCGGAACTCCGTCGTCACGAGGCGCGGCGATGCGTCGGTACGCGGCGCGAGGTGAGCGGGCAGGCGCGGCTGCGCAGCAGGTGATGGCTCGTGCGTAGCGGGTGCTGACTCGCGCGCAGCGGGTGCTGGCTCATGTGTAGCAGGCGCGGACGTGTTCGCGCTCGCGGCAACGGTGTCGCGGGCAATCTTGCCGACGGTCGCGCCGACGGCCTCGCCGACACGCTGCATCGGATGCTCCATGCTCTGCGTTAGCTGCTCGTCGTGCTGCATCGGCCGCTCGATGCGCGTCCACACGGTCGCGCCGATCACGCCGATCGCGATCACCGCCGCGATCCGTGCCGCGCGCAGCGGCCAGCTGGTTGATCTGGCAGATGTCGCCCGCTCCGGTGCCGCCGCCCGTGGCTCGGGCATCACGCGGTCCGGCACGACATCCAGCGTGGACAGAATGCGCGACGCGGCCGCGATCAGCCCGCGCGCTTCCGCCACCGCCGAGGCGCACGACTCGCATTCGGCCAGATGGGCGTCGACCTCGCGCGCACGGTCCGCGTGCAGCGCACCGTCGATCCACGCGTGAATCGTCCCGTCGTCAAGATGCTGCATGATCCCTCCGGTGCTCCATCTGCTGCTGCAATGCTTCATACTGCTCCACCAACCGCCGGCGCGCCCGCGCGAGCGTCGTGCCGACCGAGCCGACGGAGAGCCCGAGCGCTTCCGCGATCTCGTGGTAGTCCAACCCTTCTTCGCGCATCAACAGCGCGAGTCGGTCGCGCTCGGCGAGCGCTTCCATGGCGCGGCGCGCCATCGCCGCGTCCTGCGCGCGCTCGAGCGACATCGGTTCCGGTTCCACGGCCATCTCACGCTCCTCCTCGAGGAGGAGCGTGAGCCGAGTGCGCCGCCGCGCGTCTCTGCGGGCGTCATCGCGCACGAGGTTGTTGGCCACGGTGAAGAGCCATGCACGCTCGTTCACGATCTGCTCCTGCCGAAGCGCGCGCACGAACGTCTCCTGCGCGACGTCCTCTGCCCAGTCGCGATCGCCGAGCCGGCGCGTGAGGTAGCGCACCAGCGTCGCATGGTATTCACGGAACAGCCGATCGACATCGTGCACGCACTCACCATCCGTGGCGAAGAGCTTCGAGCTCGGCCGCGCTCACGGTCGTCGCACCCGACGGCGTCACCTCGGCCGCGATCCCGTGCCCCGCGACGATCACGCGACTTCCCAACGCGAGCGGCTCGCGCAGCTCGGGGAGCTGGGCGACGAGCGTGAACCATCCGTCCGAGAACGGCTGGATGCGCACCACCCGCATCCCATCGTGATACCCGACATCCGTCCACACGCTGTCACGCATCACGAAGCTGTGGCCGCCAATGGTGCGCCGCGCGCTCGGGCTCGAATCACCCGAAGGACTCCCCGCCGCGGGCGCCGTCACGGTCGCGATCGAGTCCAGTGCGGCCATCGACGTCACCGCGCGCTCGGCGGTCGCCTTCCGCGCCTGCTCGAACCGCATCGCCGGCGCGCTCGCCGGCACGGCGCGCATGTCTCGTTGCGCGCCATTGACGCCGCGCACGACCATCGCGCCGGGCTCGCGCACGAGATACGACGAGAACTCCGTGGGGATCCCGTAGCGCTCGCCGAGCTCCTGGATCTCGTGGTCGAGCTCGGGCGACGCGCCGTCGCGACGGCGCTGCGCACTCAGCCAGCCGATGCGCTGCGCCGCCCACAGCCGCGGGACGAACGCATTGCCGCGCTCGTGCGCGGGGAAGTCGACCTCCCGCGACCAGTGCACGGCGCCGGTCGGCGAACGGCCATCGAAGCGGACGCGTGCGTGGCCGCTCCCTTCGTACCGCGTGAGCAGCGTGAGGTTCTGCCCCGCGAATAGATCCACCGGTCCCGCGGGCATCGTGTTCACGAGACGGACGCCGCCGTCCACGTGCACGCGCAGATCGGTGACGATCGGATTCGTGAGCCGGCTCGCGACAAGGGCCACCGCGCGCTCTACGCTCTCATCGGGACGGACGAACTGCGCCGTCCCGTGTCCCGCGAGGGCGAGCTGCTCGAGCAGCGAGGCGTTCACATCGGCGCCGATGCCGAAGGTGAACACGCGCTGATCGCCGCGCAGCCGGTCGGCCTCTCTCGCGATCGCATCGGGATCGCGCTCGCCCACGGTCGGCTCACCGTCGGTGACGAAGAGCGTGACGCGGAGCCGGTCCGGCGGCGCGTGGCCGGAGTCGTCCGCGGGCGCGAGTGCTTCACGCAGCGCGCCGGCGAGATTCGTCGAGCCGCCAGCGGCGAGTTGGTCGAGGTAGCGCTCCGCCGCGCGCACGTTCGCCGCCGTCGCCGGCACGAAGTCGTCGCGGAACGTGTGCACGTCGGTCGAGAAATCGATGAAGCGAAAGCGGTCGCCCGGCGAGAGTGTGGCGAGCAGTTGCTTCCCCGCGGCACGCGCCTGCTCCATCTTCGCGCCGCTCATCGAGCCGGAGACGTCGAGCACGAGCGTGACATCGCGCGGGGTCACGGCCGTGGGCGCGACCGGCGGCGCGAGGGCGATGAGCGCGAAGCCATCCTCGCCACTCGGCGCGTTGGCGAGCACCGAGATGGCGGGCACACGCCGCCGCGGTACGGGGACGAGCAGCACCACATCGCGACCATCGCCGCGCGCTTCCACCGTGCGTACGCCGTCGCGCTCGTGCGTGACGAGCGTGTGCGTCGGTGAGTACGGCGTGCCGTAGCCGTCGGCGCGCGCGTACGAGAGCGTGAACGATGTCTCGCCACCAGTGTCGCGGCTGCGTGCGGTCGCGTCGTTCCCGCCGTCGTCGATCGGAAGCATCGGCGGCATGGGGATCGGACGCGGCGGCATCATGTGCGGTCGAGACATGCCGCGTTGGTATTCGATGCGCAGTGCGTCTCCCTCACGCTCCGCCACTACCTGAAAGCGCACGACGACGCGCTTCGATTCGCCCGGTCCGAAGGGGAAGATTCGCGCGCGCAGCATCCCATGTCCCATCCACTCGACGAGTGCGGGATCGCGCCGTCGGCGCACGATCTCCTCGTACGTCGCGCGCGCCTCCGCGGCGCTCATGGTCTCGCCCGCGATCAGCTTGCCGTCGATGGAGAGCCGGAGATCCTCGAACGCGGCGCCCGCTGGCAACGGGAAGATGTAGTCCGCCTCGCCGAGCGCGGGGCCGCGGTTGACGAACGTTTCGTCCACCTCGTAGTGCAGCACGCCGTTGGCGAGCGCCGCGTGCACCGCGCTCGATGTGCGGACGACGCCGCCCGCAGGAGCGCACGGTACCGTGCACAGCCCTGCTCGGCACCCCTCGCACGGTACGTGTGGGTCGATCCACCCCTGGGCGCTGGCGGTGGTGTGAAGGAGTACTGCTGCGATGAGCGCTGCGAGTACGGTGCGCATGACGAGCCTCCCTGTGTTGCAGGTGAGACGTCACGAGCAGCGCGATTTGCACATGGACTGGAGCGGGCGAGCGCGTGCCCGCGAAACCATCCGTTTGCTTCGGTTCCCTGTTGCTCCCGATTTTGCTCGGTGCCCCAGCGCCCGTCTCGTGTCGGCGCGCTATCGCTCCCGCCCGCACGCCGCGAGCAGTCGCCGCGGCTCCGGCGCGTGCGGGTAGAGCGCGCGTGCGGCGCTCGCGTGTCGTCGCGCGCTGCCGCACGCGCCATGTCGCGCGTACGACTCGGCGAGCTGCATGTGCAGGCGGTAGCTGCCGGGGTCCGCGCGCGCGGCCCGCTCGATCGTGGCCAGCCGGCCGCTCGAGCTCGCGATCGACATCGCGGCGATCTGCGAGGCACTCCGCGCCGCGAACAGCATCCCGATCGCCGCAATGCCGGCGAGCGTCCACGTCCGCCGACGTCCGCACAGCGCGAGCCCCGCGCGCGAGCGCTCCGGAGTGGCCGAGAGCGCGCCGAGCAGCGGCCACGCGATGATGCTCGTTGCCGGGAGCAACAACACCGCGTCGAACGCGCCCACCACGATCGTGATCACGAGTGTGGCGCCGAGCGCGAGCCCCGCGAGATACTGCTCGGAGTCTCGCGCGCGGCGCAACTGTCGCACGGCGTTCACGCCGAGCCCCACGAGCGCGAGCACGAGCAGCGCGACCGCCAGGACGCCGCGCTCCGAGAGAAACGCGGCCCAGTCGCTGCTCGGCCACGGATTCGCGGTCATGCCGTCGGAGTGCTGGATCGATGGATCGTTGCGCGCGGCGAAGTGGGGATACTCCACCGACCAGTTCCCCGTACCGACACCGAGCCACGGATGCGCGCTCGTCATGCGAAGCGACGTGCGGTACTGGATCAGCCGCCCCCGCCCGCTCCCTTCGGTGTAGTTCACCATGCCGCGTACCGAATCGAGGTATGGCGAATCGCTCCGCCAGTCGAGCGTGTTGGGGATCGACACCGCCGCGAGCACGCCGATCCCAATCGCCAGCAAGAGCGACTTGACGCGCGCGCCGGTTCTGGCGTCGCGCCACCGCCGCCGAACCATCCAGGCGACGATGATGACCGGAACCATCCCCGCGAGCAGCGCCACCCACGCCGCGCGACTCCGCGACAGGATGAGCGCGCCCGCGAGCAGGCATGCACCCACGGTGCCGGCGAGCGCGGCGAGCCGATGCCGTGCCGTGAGCGTGCACAGCACGAGCGCCGGCGCACCGATCGCCGCGGCGTGCGCCATGAAGTTCCGATTCCCGAACGTCCCCCCCGGTGCGCGGTTCAGGCTCACGAGATCGCTGTCCACGCCGTACGCCTGCAGGAGCGCCGTGCACGCGCCGGCCACCACCGCGAGCACGAGCGCCGCCACGAGCGGGCGCGCCAATCCCGCGCCGCTCAACGCGCGCGCCGCCCAGAAGAGCGCGAGCCCCGACACGCTCACCGCCAACGCGCGCTCGGCCAGCCACCAATTCGGGGCGAACGCGGCCGAGACCGCGCTCACGGCCAGAAATCCCGCGAGCAGCGTGTCCACGCGCGTGAGCTCGAGCCGGCGCGCACAGGCGAGACACAGCAACACGACCAGGGCCGCCGTGATGTGGAGTACCAGCTCCTTCGGCACGAAGAAGCGGTCCAGATCGAATTGCTTGAACGGAAGCGCGATGAGGATCGTGGCGAGCGCGCCGAGTTGCAGCAGCACGAGGGCGAAACGCTCGGCGCGTGTGGTGAATGCAGAGCTCAAGCGGTGATGCGGTGCGGTTGGCGGGTGGGCGCCGGCAATGCCGGCCGTGGGGCGGGCGTGCAATCTGCGTCCGTCCAATAGTAACATTGAAGCGGTTCCCGGAGGCAAGCATCCCCGTCCGGGACTTGGATACGGGCGTCCATCTGTTCCGTGCGGCCGTCTGTGCGGCGGTGATTGCCGCGCCAGGACACGTGGATCAGGAACTCCGCCCGCCCCGAACGGGTAACTCGCGCGACGCTACGGAGGATGAGTCGGTGGTCGGTCGAGGCGCATGCTTCGTCATACTGCTCTGCGCCTCGGCCCTGGGCCTCGCTCCGGCGCGCGCACAGTCGTCACCGTTGAGCGGCGATCGCCTCGCCCTGAGCGCGGGGCTCGCCTACGCCGTGCAGCGCGACGAGCGCGCCTCGTCGCTCTCGTACACCGGCGTCGGCCCCTCACTCGATCTCACCGTCACACACCACACTGACGCCTCGCGCCTCGACGTGGACGTCGCGGCCGCATTCGCTCGCTCCACCTCGAGCATCACGACGAACGCGCTCCCCTTCGAGCGCGAGCACGCGTTCACGCTGCGCGTCGCGTATCTGCACCGCGTGCGTGGCGGCGGTGCGCATCGTTCGGCGTGGCTCGTCGGTGCGGCGGCGGGCGGCGAGCTCTTCGCCAGCGACCACCACTTCGATGACCCCGAGCAGCGCATCGGCTCGTACGGCATCGGTCTCGCCACGCTCGCGCCCGCCGTCGCGTGGGAGCTGCGACTCGGGCGCGGGGCGCTCGCCGCGGATCTCGATGTGCCGGTCGTCGGGTTCGTGTGGCGGCCGTACGCCGAGTTCCGGCATCTGCGCGATGCCAGGCGCTCCTTCGTCACGCCCGCCGATCTGCACGCCGCGCACGCGGGCCTGGAGTACGCGCACCCGTTCGGCGCGCGCGTGGTGGCCGCCCTCGGGTATCGACTCTCGGCACTCGACGTGCGGCAGACGCAGCGCTACGCGCGCATGAGCCAATCGATGGTCGCGCGCATGAGCGTGCGGCTCGGGCACGTGCACCAGGCGGTGCACCCGTGAGCCGTCGCACGACACGAACGTCTCGCGCGACACGGTGGGCCGCGCTCGTCCTCGTGGCCGGGCTCGTCGCGTGCGCGCACTGGGTGGTCGGTCCCGATCCGTCCACCAGCTCGACCGCGATCTTCGACAATCTGTGGTCAGACTTCGACGCCCACTACTCGTTCTTCGAGTTGAAGGGGATCGATTGGGACTCGCTCCGCACGGTCTATCGTCCTCTGGCCGAGCACGCGAGCGACGATGCCGAGCTCTTCGAGACGCTCGCGGGGATGCTCGCCGAGCTGCACGACGTGCACGTGTCGCTCACCGGACCGGACGAGAGCTATCATTGGAATCCGCCGTACCCCGATCTGTTCGACTCGACGATCGCCTTCACGGGGTACGTGATCGATGCCCGGCGTTCGCCGAGCGGCCATCTCCACTACGGGCGCTGCCTCATCGATTCGACCGTCGGCTTCATCGCGATCCCCTCGTTCACCGACGTCGGATGGTCGGGCGAGATCGACGACGTGCTCGATTCGCTCCGCGATGTGCGCGCGCTCATCATCGATGTTCGGGGCAACGGCGGCGGCGACACGCAGAACGCGATCGACATCGCCTCACGCTTCGCCGATCGCGAGCGGACCTTCGCCTCCGTGCGCTACCGCAACGGCCCGCGCCATTCGGACTTCACCGGCAACATCGCCGAGAACATCGCGCCTGGCGGCGCTCGACGCTTCACGGGTCCCGTGGTCGTGCTCACCGATCGCCAGGTGTTCAGCGCGGCGGAGGAGTTCGTCCTCGCCATGCACGCCCTCCCCACGGTCACCACGTTGGGCGACACGACGGGCGGCGGCTCCGGCAACCCGCTCGTGCGCGAGCTGCCGAACGGGTGGACGTATCAGATCTCGCAGTGGATCGAGTACACGCCCGACGGGAAGACCTTCGAGGGGGTGGGGCTGCCGCCCGACACCGCGATTCCGATCTTTCCCGAAGATCGGAATCGCGGCATCGATCGCCAGCTGCGGGGCGCGGTGCGGCGGTTGGGGGCGGGGTAGGAGAGCGATCGGCGCACGTCGCGGCGCGTGACCGGCCTGTGTCGCAGCGCGCGATCGATGCACGACGGGCCCGCCGGCATGTACCCGCGGGCCCGTCGCATGTTCGGAGCTCCGTGTGCCTCGAAACTTGGTTCCGCGCGCCTCAGAACTTCACGATCTCGTCGTACGCGCGCGAGAAATCGTCCACCTGCGGCAGGATCGCATCCTCGATCGAGGGCGCGTACCCGACGAACGTGTCCGCACTCGCCACGCGCTTCACCGGCGCGTCGAGCCACGCGAAGCACTCATCCGCGATCGCCGCCGCGATCTCCGCGCCATACCCCCACGAGATCGAATCTTCGTAGGCGACGATCACGCGCGACGTCTTCTTCACGCTCGCGAACACCGTCTCTCGGTCCCACGGCGAGAGCGTGCGCAGATCGATGATCTCCACCGAGATCCCGCGCTCCGCCGCCTGGTTCGCCGCCGTGAGCGCGCGCTGCACCGTGGCGCCGTACGTCACCACGGTCACGTCCGTCCCCTCGCGCACCACCTTCGCCTTCCCGAACGGGATCATGAAGTTCGGCCCGGGATATGGCGCCTTGTTGTAGGTCTGTCGGTAGAGATGCTTGTGCTCGAGGAAGAGCACCGGGTCGTCGCACCGGATCGCCGTGCGCAGAAGCCCGTTCGCATCGAGTGCCGTCGATGGACAGACGACGCGCAGCCCCGGGCAGTGGGTGAAGATCGACGCACCCGTCTGCGAGTGGTAGATCGCGCCGCGGATGTAGCCGCCGTACGTCGTGCGCACCACCACCGGCGCGCTGAAGGCGTTGTTCGACCGCCAGCGCATGGTCGCCATCTCGTTGCGCAGCTGCATGTACGCGGGCCAGATGTAGTCGAAGAACTGGATCTCGACCACCGGCTTCAGCCCGCGCGTCGCCATCCCGATCGCGCGCCCGATGATGTTCGCCTCGGCGAGCGGCGAATTGTAGACGCGGGCGGCGCCGAATTCCTTCTGCAGCCCCCACGTCACCTTGAACACGCCGCCCTTCCCCTTGACCTTGCCGAGGTGTTGCTCGCGCGACACGTCGGCCACGTCCTCGCCGAAGACGACGATCCGCTCGTCGCGCCGCATCTCGTCCTTCATGCACGCGTTGAGCAGGTCCACCATCGTCGTGGGATCGCCCGAGAACTGCGGATCATCCTCCGTGTCGAACTGCTCGCTCGTCGGATCGACGTCGGGTGAGTAGACGGCGAAGTACACGGTGCTCGCGGCGGGCTGCGGCTCCTGGAGCGCGGCATCGGTTGCCGCCTGCACCTCCGCGTCCACCTCCTCGCGCACGCGCGCGAGCTCGGCGTCCGTCGCGTGCCCCTGGGCGATCAGCCACTTGGGGAAGACGACGAGCGGATCGCGCGCCGCCTCCGCCTCGCGCTCCTCCTGCGGCTTGTACATCGTCTCGTCGTCGGAGAGCGAGTGCGAGTAGGGACGAATCACGTGCGCGTGCACGAGCGCCGGCCCCTGGCGTGCCCGCGCGTAGGCGACGGCCTTCTGCATGGCGCCGTAGCTCGCCACGAAGTCGCACCCGTTCACGTCCTGAATGAACAGGTTGGGGAACGACGCGAGCAGCTTCGATACCGAACCGCCAGCCGTGTTCACTTCCACGGGCACCGAGATCGCGTACTCGTTGTCTTCGATGAGGTAGACGACGGGAAGCTTCAGGTTGCACGCGCTGTTCAGCGACTCCCAGAACTCCCCCTCGCTCGTCGTCCCATCGCCCGCCGAGACGTACACGACTTCGTCGCTGGCGAATCCCTCACTGATCCCGAGCTCGCGCGACCTGACGATCGCCTCCGCGCACCCCGCCGCCTGCAGGAACTGCGTCCCCGTCGGCGACGACGACGACACGACGTTGAGTCGCTTGCTCCCCCAGTGACTCGGCATCTGCCGGCCGCCCGATGCGGGATCGACCGCCGCGCCCGTCGCCTCCTCGAGCATCTCCGTCGGCGTCACACCGAGCTGGAGGCACAGCGCCCGGTCGCGATAGTAGGGATAGAACCAATCGTACGCCGGCTTGAACACCATGCCGGCCGCGGTGAGCACCGCCTCGTGTCCCGCGCCGGAGATCTGGAAAAAGATCTTGTTCTGCCGCTTGAGCTGGATCTCCTTGTCGTCCAGCCGTCGCGACAGATACATGGTGCGGTAGGCGCCGAGCAGCAGCTCGCGGCTCAGCTCGATGGTGCCCTTGCGTTCCGCGCGGGTTTGCGTGGCCATGGCTCTCCGGGTGAATGCGGTTGTGGCTTCGTATACATAATAGCGACCGTCGCCCGCGATCGGCCACCCGTGGAGGAGTGGGGAGTGGGGAGTGGGGAGTGAGTCAGTGAGTCAGTGAGTCAGTGAGTCAGTGAGTCAGGAACGGCGAGAACGCCGAGAGCAGAAAGCAGTAGCGGCTCTCTGCTTTCTGCTCTCTGCTCTCTGCTCTCTGTCGTTCCCGGCTCACTGACTCACCGTCTTCCCCGCCGTCGGCAGATCGAGCTCGAAGAAGAAGCGCGTGCCCTGCTTGGGCGAGGTGGTCACGCGAAGCTCGCTCCCCATGGCGGTGACGAGCTTGTGGCAGATGGCGAGGCCGAGGCCGGTGCTGGAGAAGGCGTAGGTGCCCTCCTGCTCGGTCTTGCGGAAGGGTTGGAAGAGCTGGCCCATCACGCCCATCGGGATGCCGCGGCCGGAGTCGCGCACGGAGAACTCGACGCGGCTGTCGGCGAGCTGCCGTGCGGTGACGATCACCTCACCTTCCTTCGCGAACTTGATGGCGTTGGTCGTCAGGTTGAGCAGCACGCGATTCAGCGCGAGTGGCAACCCGAGCCGGGCGTCGTCGTCCGGGGGGGCGAGGCGGATCGTCACCCCCTTCTCCTCCGCCATCGGCTGCACGATGTCGCGGACGGAGTTGAAGACCTCGGTGACCGAGAAGGGGACCGGGTGCTGGTCGATGAGTTTGGAGTGCCCGCGCACGAAATCGAGCAGGTCGCCGGCGAGCTGGCTCAGCCCGAGGGCCGCACCGTACACGATCCCCAACTGCCGCTCCTGCAAGGCGTTGATCGCGCCGCTGCGCCCGGTGCGCAGCATGTCGACCAGAAAGAGGATCGCCGAGAGCGGCGACCGCATGTCATGGGCGACCTCGATGACCAGGCCGAGCGCCTCACGCTCGATGACCTGCTCGGCGCCGCGCGTGGTGTTCACTCGGTCGAGCGCGCACTGGATGTGGCCGAGCGCGCTCAGCACGTGAATGGCCTGCTGGGCCTCTTCCGGATCCTCCGCGCGCAGCTCGTCGACGAACGCTCGCCGCACGTAGTCGAGCACCCGGATGGCGGGGGTGATGGTGGGCGCGCTCTCCTCGAACCCCGGCGCCTCTCGCGCGATGATGCGGCGGACGGCGCTCTTCACCACCACCAGGAACTGGCGCAGCTCGCCGGCATCCGCGCTGCCGTCGAAGACGATGCGCGCCTGCTCGGTGGCCCGCTCCAGCGCCCGCCACACCTCGGGCGACATGTTCTCCGGGAGCGGGTCGTCGTGCCGTACGGCGAGCGCCGGCTCGCCATCTCCATCCGACAGCGATGCCGCTCCCTCGAATGGATCGAGGGACATCCCGTTCAGTCCGCGCGCTCGTCGTCAGCGGTATCGTCGCACCGCACCCGATGACGCTTGATCAGCCGGTAGAGACTCGTCCGGTCGATGCTCGCCAGCCGGGCCGCCTTCGACATGTTGCCACCCGCGCGATTCACCAGCCGCGATAGGTAGGCCCGCTCGAAGTCGGCGACCAGCTTGTCGCGCGCGGTGTAGTACCCCTGGTCCATGAGCGCCGGCGTGAACGCCTCTTCGTTCGCGCTTCCCGTGGGCTCATCATAGAACGGGATGTCGTCGGGGCGGATCGGCTGATTGGGCTCGGCCAGCACCGCGATGTGCTCGACCACGTTCTGCAGCTCGCGCACGTTGCCGGGCCAGTGCCGCGACCGGAGCAGATCCATACTCTGCGCCGTGAACGTCGGCGCGGGGGCGTGTGCGCGGCGATAGCGGTTCCAGTAGTGGGTGAGGAAGTGGTTGGCGAGGAGCGGGATGTCCTCCAGCCGCTCGCGCAGCGGTGGAAGCTTGATCAGCACCACGCGCAGTCGATAGAAGAGATCCTCTCGCAGCGCCCCGCGGCTCACCGCCTCGCGGGGATCGCGGTTGGTGGCCGAGACGAAGCGGACGTCGACCACCGCGTCCTGCTGCTCGCTCCCTACCCGGCGTACGACACCGTCCTGCAGCACGCGCAGCAGCTTCGCCTGGATGCGCTGCGACATCTCGGTGAGCTCATCGAGGAAGAGCGTGCCGCCGTTGGCGACCTCGAGCAAGCCGGGCTTGTCGCGGTCGGCGCCGGTGAAGGCGCCCTTCCGGTGCCCGAACATCTCGGACTCGAGCAGCGTCTCCGGCAGTGCGGCGCAGTTGATGGGCACGAGCTTCTGGTTGGCCCGATAGCTGTGGCGGTGGACGAGCTGCGCGATCACCTCCTTGCCAGTGCCGCTCTCGCCGCTCAGCATGACGGACGCGTCGGTGAGGGCCACCTTGCGGGCCAGCTCCACCGCCTTGCGGAAGGAGGGCGAGACGCCGATGCAGGTGACGAGGTCGCTGTTGCCGACCTCGCGGTGCGCGCGGGCCGCCTGCCCGCGCGCCTCGCGTGCCGCGAAGATCGCGTGCGAGGCGCGACCGATCAGCACATCGAGATGCGTCGGCGTGAAGGGCTTGAGGAGATAGTCCCAGGCTCCGGCCTGGAAAGCCTGGAGGTTCGACTCGACGCTCGGGTTCCCCGTCATCACGACGACGAGCGTATCGCGGTTCGCCTCGAGCGCGGCCCGGAGGATCTCCATCCCGGGCACCTGCGACATGTACAGGTCGAGGAGGATGAGATCGAAGCGCCGCCGCCGTACGCGCTCGAGCGCCTCGTCGCCGCTCCCGGTGGTGGTCACACTGTACCCTTCCGCCTGGAAGAACGAGGCGCAACCGTCGCGCAGCGTCCGGTCGTCGTCGACGACCAGCACGTGGATGCTCGATTTCATGGCGGGCTCGACGATCGGTGCTTCACCGAAGCGCGAAACCGGGGTGGACGGCGGCCGGACGGCCGTCTCGCGTAAGGCGGTCATACAGGGGGCTCCTCGAATGTCAGCTGCGAAATGGTACTGCGGCGACAGCGGGCCCCCGTGGGGGCGTCTGGGCTAGCGGTGCTGCGCGGAGGCTAGCGAGGGTCCTACGTGATGGTGAGCAAATGTGACCGGGCGTACAACAGGTCTGTGACGGATCGCCAACACCGTCACATTTGCATTTGTTAATGAGCCTGTCAATAGCCGGGAGGGCCGGCCGCAGGTTAAGCGCGTCTAACGCAACTCGACGTGGGCGTCCGCGTCGCCGCGCGGGGTCGCCAGAGCGCTCGCCGCTTCCATGACCATGTCCGCCACGCTCAGCAACGACTCCGCGTAGTTCGGCGTCGTGCAGTAGCCCGCGCGAATCGATAGGGCGGGAGCGGAGGGGCGGTCGGCGAGCGCGGGGCCGGCTTGAAGCTGGCTCCGCAGCCGCTCCACCAGCGCGACCGCGCCCCGGGAGTCGGTGGCCGGCGCGATCACGGCGAACTGGCTGTCGCTGATGCGGCCGATCGCATCGGAGCTGCGCGCGTTGCGGCGGCAGGCGTTGGCGATGTGCTCCACGAGAGGCACGCTCAGCGTACTCGACGCGTCTCGCGGATCGTCGGCCAGCGCCCACGGTGTGAAGGCGACGCACGCCACCGGCTCCTGGCGACGAAAGGCGTGGGCGCCGATCTCGCGCGCGCGGCGCGTGAGCCCTTCCATGTTGTACAGTCCCGTCGCTCCATCGAGCAGGCTCCCCTCGCGCCACCGCTCGCTCATCTGCTTCGCGCGCATGAACGTCTGCAGTTTGAGCAGCAGCATCGCGCCGTCGAACGGCCGCGCGAAGAGCTCCCATGCGCCGGCGCTGTACGCTTCGAACCGTTCCCGCCACGCGTTGCCGTCCGATGTCGTCATGATGATCGGCGTGGTCGGCAGAAAGCGCGGGTCCCCCGTGAGCAGCCTGCACACCTCGACGCCAGGCATGTCCGGCGTGTGGGCGTCCAGCACCACCGCGTGCGGCTGCTCCGAGAGCGCGAGCTCGAGCGCCTCCCGCCCCGTCTCCGCCCGCAGCACCGCGTATCCGCTCGTCTCGAGAACGCTGTCCAACGAGCGCGCTCCCCACTCGGTGTCACCGGCCACGAGGACCATGAATGGGCGCCAGGGCTTGTCGACTTGGGGCATGATTCCTCGGAGTGACTGCCGATGCGTGATGCAGCCGATGTTGTGCCGAGCGAGTACGGGGCGGGACGCCTCGCGCAATGCAGGACGCGTGCAGTGTATACAATATGGCGTAAGTCATTGTGTATACACATGTTATGGAAGTCGCCCCGCGCTCGTGCCGAACACGTCTTGCGGCACACGCGTTACAAACCCGTTGCAGCGCGGCGATGACTCATCTCGCGATGGCGCGGGCAATTGGTGTGGTAGATCGCTCAACGGAGTGTAACCGGCGTGTGACATATGGTCAGTTGCGGCGCCGCTGCCTCCCCGCGCCGGCGTGCGAAGAACTGCCACCCTGTGAACGACTTAGCCGCTCGCCGTCCACGCGTGAACGGCAAGCACGCGCGGTGCATCGGGCGCTGCCGAACATGGCAATTACTCGTCTCCGACACTTCGGCTATCGCCGGCCCGTCGTCATCGCGACGCACATCGCGCTGATCGCGCTGGCCTACCTCGCCGCCTTCGCGCTCCGCTTCGACTTCCGCATCCCCCATCAGGAGTGGCGCCTGTTCGAGGGCACGCTCCCGTATCTGCTCGTCATCCGGTTCGCCGTGCTCGGGCAGATGCGCGTCTTTCGCGGCTCGTGGCGGCACGTGAGCCTGCACGATCTCATGACACTCGCCACGTCAGTCACGCTGAGCACGGTGCTGTTCGTGGCGGTGCTGTTCCTCACCGGTGCGCTCGCCGGGATGTCGCGATCCGTGCTCCTGCTCGACTGGATGCTGTTCATCTTCCTCGGCGGCGGCGTGCGCTTCGCCGCGCGATGTGTGCGCGAGGGGCAGCGGCCCTGGCGCGCGGCCACCGGCACGCGCACACTGCTCATCGGCGCCGGGGTCGCGGCCGAGCGCTTTCTGCGCCACAGCCTGCACAGCAAGCGCGGGCTGCACTTCGTGGGGTTGCTCGACGACAGCCCGCGGCTGCACCGGCTGTCGCTGCACGGGGTCCCCGTGCTCGGCGCCATCGACCGCGTCGGGGTGCTCGCCGCGGAGCACGACGTCGAGCAGCTCGTCATCGCCATCCCGTCGGCGACTGGCGTGCAGATCCGCCGCATCGTGACGCTGTGCGCGGAGACCGGTGTCGACTTCAAGATCCTCCCGTCGCTCGAGGAGATGCTGGACGGGAGCACGCAGGCCGCGCAGCCGCGCGAGGTGCAGATCGAGGATCTGTTGGGCCGCGAGCCGGTCTACCTGGAGCTCGATCGAGTGGAGCGCGACCTGGCGCACAGGACCGTGCTGGTCACGGGGGGCGCTGGGTCGATCGGGTCGGAGCTGGCCCGGCAGATCGCCGGTTTCAGCCCTGCGCGGCTGGTGCTGCTCGAGCAGGCGGAGAGCCCGCTCTACTACGTGCACCTCGAGCTGCGCCGCGCGTACCCGGGGCTCGACGTGGTCCCCGTCATCGGCGATGTGGCCGACCCCGAGCGGCTCGAGCACGTGTTCTCCACCTACCGCCCGGACTACGTGTTCCACGCGGCGGCGTACAAGCACGTACCGATGATGGAGGCCAACGTCACCGAGGCGGTGCGGAACAATGTCTTCGGGACGCTGTGGGTGGCCGAGGCGGCGGCGCGGCACGGCGCGAAGAAGTTCGTTCTCATCTCCACCGACAAGGCGGTGAACCCATCGAGTGTCATGGGGACCACCAAGCGGCTGGCCGAGCGCATTGTGCTCGGTTGGCCGGCGCTGTGTGCCTCGTCCACTGATTTCCGCGCGGTGCGCTTCGGCAACGTGCTCGGCTCCGATGGCAGCGTCGTGCCGCTGTTCAAGAAGCAGCTCGCCGCCGGTGGGCCGCTCACGGTCACCGATCCCGGTGTGACGCGCTACTTCATGAGCATCCCGGAGGCGGTGCAGCTCGTGCTGCAGGCGGCCGCGCTCCCCGAGGCGGCCAGCCGCATCGCGATGCTCGACATGGGTGAGCCCATCCGGATTCTCGATCTCGCCGAGCAGCTCATCCGGCTCTCCGGACTCGTGCCGTACCGCGATGTGGAGATCGTGTTCACCGGCCTGCGACCCGGCGAGAAGTTGAACGAAGAGCTGATGTCGCTCATGGAGAGCGGCGAGCCGACGGCGGTGGAGAAGATCCGCGTGGTGAGCACCGGCGGCCTGGACGGCGCGACGCTTCAGGCGGGGATCACGCGCCTGCACGCCACGCTGGCGGCTGGGATGCCGGCGTCGCTGGTGAGCGAGCTCCGGGAGCTCGTGCCGGAGTACGTGCCGCAGGGGGAGCGAGGGGATGGGGAGGCGTTCATCCCCGCGATCCCGGAGCTCGAGTGTGCCTCGCGGCGCTCGATGGCGGACGGGGCGTCGAAGTGCGCGGCACGCGACCTCGGTGGAGCGGCCTCCGCCGTCGACCGATCTCTTCAGCTGGGGTTCGAGAGCTGAAGTGTAAGAACTCTGCTCCACAACATGTAATCACTTTGTGCCACATCGCGGGATCAGGTGCGTGCGCGCGCAAAATGCAAATGCTGCATCTGTCGTAATGATAACGACTTGCGCGCAGGGCTCCGGGTGTGTTTTCCGGCGGCGGAGTGGCATGCGCGGTGCTCTTCGCGCGGCGTTGTAACGGGCCCCTTCACGCCCACTTCCTCCGTGTTGTACGAACGGCCGCCTACGCGCCGGCTCCGCCTGCTCGAATATGGCGGAGCGCCCCCTGACCGAACCGCAGCGACGAGCCCTGCATGCTTCCCAAGGCCAACCCCACCGTGGTGTACAGCGCACTGCCTGATGGCGGCGTGCTGTTCTCGCCCAGCGACGAGACGTATTTCGGGCTCAACAAGACGGGCGCCTGCGTCTGGGAGAACCTGCACCCGGTGCGGGGCACGATCGAGGAGTTGTGCGCCGAGGTTGGCCGATGCTTCCCCGACGCCGAGCCGGAGCGCATCCAGCGCGACGTGATCCATCTGCTCGGGGCGCTCGCCGAGAACGGGTTGGTACTGCCGGCGTGACACGGGACATCGGGCAGGGCTCGTGACGGCGATCCTTGGCGTCATCGCGACGGACGGCTCGCCGACGGCGAGCGACGGGGTGGTGTGGCGGATGCTGAGCGCGATGGCGCGCCGCGGTGGGGGGCAGGCGGGCATCTGGCGCCAGAGCCCCGCCGTGCTCGCGGTTGCTCGACAGACGTGGGAGCTCGGCCCGGGCTTCAGCGGACCCGTGCTGGTGGTCGAGGACGGCGATTGCGCGGTGGTGGCCGATGCCTCGCTCTACTACCGCGACGACCTGCGACGCCGTCTCTCCGCCAGAGGGATCCGGCCGCGCGGACAGACGCCGAGCCACCTGATCCTCGCTGCCTATCGCGCATGGGGCGAGCGGTGCCCGGAGTACCTCGAGGGCGACTTCGCCTTCGTGCTCTACGATCGGCGTGCGCGTCGGGTCGTCGCGGCCCGCGACTTCGGCGGGAAGCGCCCGCTGTTCTACGCCGAGCTCGACGGCGCGCTCGTCATCGCGTCTTCGATGCACGCCATCCTCGCGCACCCCGACTGCCCCGGAGAGCTCGATCTCGCCGTCGTGGCCGAGAGCATGGCGTCGTTCATCGGTGCGGGGCGGGCGACGTGCTACCGGGCGATCTCCCGGCTCGATGCCGGCTTCACGCTCACGTGCACGTCACAGCGGCGCGTGCGCGTGCAGCGGCACTGGGAGCCGCCGGTGTTCGAGCGGCCGAGCGGTGTCGGCGTCGACGAGGCGGCGGACGAGCTGCGCGATCTGCTCGGCCGCGCCGTGTCGGAGCGGTTGGCGACCGCGGGGCGCACCGTCTCCTGGGTGAGCGGCGGGCGCGACTCCACGGCGGTGTTCGCGGCCGGGCAGCACGTGCTGCACGAGCGCGGCGATGCGCGCGAGCTCGTGCCCGTCTCCATGAGCTACCCGGTGGGCGATCCGGGGCGCGAGGACGAGCTCATCACGGCGGTGGCGTCGCGCTGGCGGTGTGACGTGCACTGGGTGCGCATCGACGACGTCCCGCTGCTCCACGACCCGGTGGATGGCGCCGCGGCGCGCGAGGAGCCGTTCGCGCATCTGTACGAAGGGTTCAACCGCGCGCTGGCGGCGGCGAGTCGCAAGACGGGAGCCCGCGTGGCGCTCGATGGCATCGGGGGCGATCAGCTCTTTCAGGTGTCGGACATCTTCTTCGCCGATCTGCTGCGCACCGGACGGTGGCTCGCGCTCGCGCGCGAGTGGCGCGCGCGGGGGCGCACGGGGCAGGGGTTCCGCGCCTTCTTCCGGTGGGCGGTGCAACCCGCGCTCCGTGCGCCGCTGTTGCGAGCCGCGCAGATCGTGCGTGGCGGCGTACCGCTGCGCGCCGAGTTGCGGCGCCGTACGCCGGAGTGGATCGACCGCGGCTTCGCACGGGCGCACGGCCTCGCCGACTACGCGAACACCACGCCCCGGCGGCGGCGCGGCGAGAGTGTGAGCGCGGCCGAGACGCAGTGGTATCTCACCGATCCGTACTTCCCGACGGTCTTCGGCCTCATCGCGCAGTTCGCGCACGAGGCGGGTGTGGAGGTGCGCTCACCGCTCTATGACCGGCGCATCATCGACTTCGCGGCGACGCGGCCGCGCGAGGAGCGGGTGACCGGCGGCGAGACGAAGGTGCTGCTGCGTCGCGCCATGCGCGGGCTCATCCCCGATGACGTGCTCGCGTCGAGGCCGGTTCGCACGGGGGTGATGAGCAAGTACTTCGACCACTGGATGCGGAGTGAGCACGCGGCGTTCCTGCAGGACGAGCTGCGCTCGCCCATGCTCGCGCAGCTCGGCGTCGTGGATGCCGCGACGCTGCAGCGTGCGTGCAGAACGTTCATGCGGTGGGGGCACGGCGAGCTCGGACTACGACTCTTTCTCACGCTGCAGGCGGAACTGTGGGTGAGGGCGCGGCTCGGGGTCGGTGATACGGGTGCGGTGCAGGCCCCACATCGCGCGCTGACCGCGGTGGGTTCGGGATAGTATCGCGGCGCGTCCATCACCACGGCGACGATGACGACGGGGGATGGAGTTGGGGGTGGCACTGGCACGAGTGGGACAAGTGGTGGGACTTCAAGCAGCCGTCGTGCACGTCGTGAGTGGCGGCGGGCAATGAGACAAGCTGGCTGGCGTATTGGCTGACGGTTCACCTGAGCGCCATCGGCGCATGTTCGCGAGGAAATGGATCATGTACGAGACTCCGGTGCTCGAGCGGTACGGGACGTTCCGCGAGCTCACGAAGATCGGGAAGACAGGGATGATGGATCAGGCGTCCGTCATGAACAGTGACAACACGACGAACAACGATGGCTGCCACGGCTGGACGCCGACGCCATCGATGACGGAGTGCTACTCGGGCTGATGACGGCGATCCTCGGCGTTGTCGGCTATGGCGGCGCGCCGCCGCTCGGTGATGACATCGGGCGGCGGATGCTGGGCGCGATGAGGCGCAGGGGGGCGGCGAGGGCCGGACTCCTGCGTCAGGGCCCGGTCGTGCTCGCCGTCGCCCGGCAGGGCTGGGAGCTCGATCCGGACTTCAGCGGTGCCGTACTCGCCGTGGAGGACGGCGACTGCGCGGTGGTCGCCGATGCCTCGCTCTATTACCGCGACGACCTGCGGCGCCGTCTCGCCGCGAAGGGGGTTCACCCCGCAGGGCCGACGCCGAGTCATTTGATCCTGGCGGCGTACCGCGCGTGGGGGGAGGAGTGCGCCAAGCATCTCGAGGGCGACTTCGCTTTCGTACTGTGGGATGCGCGCCGCCGACGGCTCGTATGCGCGCGCGATCACGTGGGGCAGCGTCCGCTCTTTCACGCGACGCTGGGCGACGCGTTCGTCGTCGCTTCCACGATCGCCGGCGTGCGCGCGCATCCGCGGTGCGGCACCGAGCTCGATCTTCAGGCCATCGCGATCGACGCCGCAGGGCTGATCTTTTCGGGCTCCGCGCAGACGTGCCACCGCGGCATCGCGGTCGTGCCGGCGGGGCACACGATGGTGTGCGGGCCGGATGGAACCACGCGCATCACTCGCTGGTGGGACCCGGAGGTGCGGCCGGCGCGGAGCGCGGCGACGTTCGACGATGCCGCGGACGAGCTGCGTGCCGCGATCGAGCGGGCGGTGGCGGAGCGGCTGCACTCCTCCGCGGTGACCACGGTCTGGCTCAGCGGCGGCCACGATTCCACGGCCGTGTACGGGGCGGGGCAGCGTGCCCTCGCGAGAAGTGATGCCGGGCACCGGCTGCGCCCCGTGTCGGTGAGCTATCCACCGGGCGACCCCGGACGGGAGGACGAGCGCATTGCGGCCGTCGCGCGCTTCTGGCGCGGCGATGTCACGTGGGTGAACATCGACGACATCCCGATGTTCGACGGCGTGGCGGAGCGTGCGGCGCGGCGCGATGAGCCGTATGGCCACCTGTTCGAACAGTGGGTCAGATGGCTGGCACGCGGCAGTCGCGGATGCGATGCGCGCGTGGTCCTGAACGGCCACGGCGGCGATTTTCTCTTCCAGAGCACGCCCATCTACCTGGCCGATCTGCTGTCGACGGGACGCGTGCTGCGCCTCGCGCGCGAATGGCGCGCCATGGGCGTGCAGCAGGCGCGCCTGCAACATCTCTTCCATTGGGCGGTGCAGCCGCTGATCCCGCAACCGGTGCTGCGGCTCGCCGAGCATACGCGGGGGCGCCGCTTCGAGGGCTACTTCGACCGGCCGGTGCCCGCATGGTTCGCTCCGCGCTTCGTGCGCGAGCACGATCTCGCGGAGCGCGCGCGTGGGGGGAGCCCGCGCTGGCCATCGCGCGACCGCTCCGGATACGAGATGCGCTGGTATCTCGTGGAGCCCTTCTACCCGCGCGTGAACGGCTGCACGGCGGAGTACGCGCTCGAGGAAGGTGTGGAGACGCGGTCCCCGCTCTACGACACCCGCGTCATCCGGCTGGCGGCCGCGCGTCCGTGGCACGAGCGCAACTCGCTGGGCGAGACGAAGCGTCTGCTTCGGCGTGCGATGCGAGGGATCCTGCCAGACGAAGCGGTCGCGGCGCGCACGACCAAGACCGGTACGCTGCGTGGCTACTTCACGCGCTCGATGATGGACGCGGCGCCGCTCTTTCGCGCGGCGTTCCGCGAGCCTCTGCTGGCCGAGGTCGGCATCGTCGATGCCGAGCGGCTGCGGCGCGCGGCCGACGTCTACTTCCGCCACGGCGGCGTGTCGTTTCTCGCGGAGCAGCTGCTCTCGACGTTCCAGGCCGAGCTGTGGCTCCGCGCGCGGCTCGCGAGTGAAGCCACGAAAACCTCACCCATCCCGGAGGAGCTCGCCTCCGTGGCCGCCATGCACGATGGCGCGGGCGCACGGGAGTGGTGTGCATGATCACGCAGAATGTTACGGCCGCTTCGGCCGTGATTGCGTCGGGCAATCCCGACATGTTCGTGATGGAGGATGCGATGTACGAGACTCCGAAGCTGGAGCGGTACGGGACGTTCCGCCAGCTGACGCAGGGTGGCGGAAGTACCCAAGTGGATGCCTATGGGCCGGACAGCAGCGGCAGCGGCTGCGTCCAGAATGACGGCAGCTACACCTGCTACTCCCACTGAGGCGCCGGCTGGGAGACTTCCGCGGTCAGGAAGTCTCCCAGCCTCACCCTCCGGTCATCACATGCAGAATTACACGATCTTCGGCGGCTGTCTGCGTTCCGAGCTGGTCTTCCCCGAGCTGCACCCCGGGGATGGACGAGCTCCGAGCTGGCATCTGCGCGTCGAGCGCGGCGCGTACGCCGCTGGACCGGAGGAGCTGTTGGGGACCGGCACCGAGCCGCACTGCCGCGTCACCCTCCACCGGTGCGAGAATGGATTCCATCTCCACCATTCGTGCACCGGTGACTTCGAGCTGTCCGCGGACGGATCGCGCATCACGTGGTATCCGCGCGAGGGAGCACAGGAGGAGATGGCGCGCGCGGATGTCATGGGGCGCGTGCTCTCCACGGCGCTGCACGCGGGCGGAAAGATCGCGCTGCACGGCAGCGGCGTCGTGATGGGCGATGAGGCGGTCGCGTTCCTCGCCCCCAAAGGGTACGGCAAGTCCACGCTCGCGCTCGCCCTGGTGAACGCTGGCGCACGGCTCGTCACCGACGACACCTTCGCGGTCGATCCAGCCGATCCGGTGCGCGTGCTCCCCGGCATCCATCGGATGCGTCTGTGCGCCGACGCCGCCGCCCGGTTGATCGCGGATGAGCGTGCCACGGAGCTCGGCATCGACGGCAAGCACGTGGTCGACGAGCGCGGTGACGAGCGACGCGTGCTCGAGGCCGTTCCGCTCGCGGCCATCTATCTCCTCGCGCCGGCGAGCCCCGAGTCCGTGGGCGACCAGGCCGTGCAGCGGACGCGCCTGCCCGCGCCGCTCGCCGCCATGTCCATCCTCCGCCACGCGAAGATCGGCGCGCTGCTCGGCGGGTCGGAAGCGCCGCGCGTCATCGAACGAGCGGCAGCGCTCGTGCGCACGGTTCCGGTGTACGAGCTGGCGGTGGTGCGCGACCTCGAATGCATCGATGCCGTGGTCGGGCAGCTCATGGATTGGCACGGCGCCGGGTGCGTCGGCGGAGTGCGATAGCGGTCCATGTCCGCCACACTCACTCGCACGAACCCCCCGATCCCCACGCCCTCGACCGTGCGCGATGCCGCAGTCCGCGTCGAGGGACTCACGAAGCGGTTCCGCGTTCGTCGCCGCTGGTCGGAGATGCTGCGGCATCCCTGGGCCCACGAGTACGCGATGGCCGTCCGCGATCTGAGCTGGGAGGTGCGACGCGGCGAGTTCTTCGGCCTGCTCGGCCCCAACGGGGCCGGCAAGACCACCGTGTTCAAGATGCTCATGACGTCCACCACCCCCGATGCGGGGCGGGCGTTGGTGCACGGGTACGACGTGGTGCGCGAGGCGGGACGGGTTCGGGCGCTGGTGGGGTGCGTCCTCGCCAACGATCGGAGTCTCTACTGGCGCCTCTCGGCCGCCGAGAACCTGCGCCTCTACGCCGCGCTCTACAACCTGCACGGTGCACGCGCGCGGGACCGCGTGCGCGAGCTGCTGCGCGTGGTCGAGCTGGACGACACCGGCGAGAAGATGGTCGCCGAGTTCTCCTCGGGGATGAAGCAGCGGCTGCTCATCGCGCGCGCCCTGCTCTCCGAGCCGAGCGTGCTGCTGCTCGACGAGCCGACGCGCAGCCTCGATCCACTCTCCGCGCGCCGCTTCCGCGACTTTCTCCGCACCGAGATCGCCGGCAACCAGGGGTGCACGGTGCTCCTCGCCACGCACAGCAGCGAGGAGGCCATGGAGCTGTGCGATCGCGTGGCGGTGCTCGACCGGGGGAGACTGCTGGCGCTG
>DASVCF010000019.1:0-4454 GCA_036381735.1 Gemmatimonadaceae bacterium
GTCCCGCGCAGGTGGACTCGCTCGAGCTCGGCGCTCGCGTACAGCAGCTCGTTCCCGGCGCTCGCTGAGGTCGGATAGTCGCTCGCACACGCTCCGGGTCGCTCGTTAGTATTCGGGCGATCACCGCTGGTCCTTCATCCCCGGAGCCGCTCGTTGCACCGTCGCACCTTCCTCGCTCGCGCCACGCAGAGTGCCGTCGCGTTCGGCATCCTGCGCGATCTCACCGCCTGTCGCAACATGTCCGACGCCGCGCCATCCGCCGCGTCGGGGGCGCTCGGCGATCGCACGTTCATCGACGTGCGCGACCGCTATTTCGTCCGCGTGCTCGAGCTGAACCCGGTCACCGCCACCTACCTCGGCGGTGATGGCTACACCCCCGCGTTGCACGACATCAACGGCAAGCTCCGCGACAATCGCCCGCAGATCCTCAATGGCGAAGGCGAGTTCTACCGCACCACCGCGCGCGTGCTCGCCGCCATCGACCCCGCCTCGCTCTCCCCGTCGGCGCGCATCGATCACGCGGTGATGAATGCGCAGGTCGCGTTCCTCGTGCACCAGCTCGACGATCGCCACTACCAGCAGCGCGCGGTCGACACGTACGTGGCCGAGCCCTTCCGCGGTGTCGACTGGCAGATCCAGCAGATGCAGAGTCTGCCCAGCGGTCAGCTCGGCAGTGAGGATGAGTGGCAGCTGGTCGTCGCGCGACTCGACGCCATCCCCAAGTACCTCGACGCCGCGCGCGCGAATCTCCTCCTCGGCAAGAGCGCGGGGAACATCCCCGATCGTCGGATGGTCGAGCGCGACGGCATCGGGGGCAGTCGCGCGAACGTCGATTATTTCCACGACACGCTGCAGAAGCTCGCTGCCGGCTACCTCGGCTCGCGTCCGTTCGCGTCGTCCATGCGCTCGCGTCTCGCGAAGTCCGGTGCCGCGGCCGCCGACGCCTACACGCAGTTCGCCGCCTTCCTCGCGTCCACCTTCGACGTGCACGAATCGACGGACCGCTTCGCGGTGGGCGAGAAGGAGTACGAGTGGCGCGTGCACAACTGCCTGCGCGATCCGCGCACCGCCGAGCAGCTCTATCAGTACGGCGCCGAGCAGGTGGCGATGTACGAGGCGAAGATCTACGACGTCGCGCAGCAAGTCGCGCGCGACGCGCACCTCGGCCTCCGCTTCGGCACGCCCGCCGAGCGGAGCGAGAGCGTGCGCAAGGTGATGGACTACCTCGCGAAGGATTCGCCGAAGAACGACGACGAGCTCTTCCGCTGGTACCGCGACGTCGGCAAGCGCGCCGTCGCCTATGGACGCGAGCACGATCTGTTCGACATCCCGTCCACGTACCGCCTCGATGTCGAGCCCACGCCGCCGGTGCTGCGCAGCACGATCGACGCCGCCTATTACCCCGCGCCTCCGTTCAAGAAGTCCGGCGTCGGCCGCTTCTATCTGACGCCGACGGGGAACGACCCGGCCGCGCTCGCGCTCAACAACCGTGCGTCCGTCGCCGATACTGCCGTACACGAGGGCTTCCCCGGACACGACTGGCATTACAAGTACATGTCCGAGCACTCGGCCGACATCTCGAACATCCGCTGGCTCACACCGGGCGCCGTCGAAGATTCGTCGTCGATGTGGGAAGACTCGATGGCCGCGGAAGGGTGGGGGCTCTACAGCGAGGAGTTGATGGCCGAGCCGACCCCCGGCCACCCCACCGGCTTCTACACGCCCGCCGAGTATCTGTACGAGCTGCAGGGCCAACTCTTGCGCGCCGTGCGCATCCGTGTGGACGTCGGCATGCACACGGGCCGTATGACGTACGACGACGCGAAGAGCTACTTCACCGAGCACGTCTCGTTCTATCCTGGCGCATGCGCCGCGGCCGACCGCGATCCGACGGCGCGCGCGATCTGCGACCAGGCCGAGCGCGCGATCTACCGCTACTCCAAGTGGCCGACGCAGGCCATCACGTACAACCTCGGCAAGAGCGCGATCGTCGCGCTGCGCGACGCGTACAAGGAGAAGGTGGGGAGCGCGTACTCGGCGAAGCGCTTCCACGAGAAGCTCATGCGCATGGGGACGATCCCCGCCGGCTACTTCCACGACGAGTTTCTCGCGGAGGCGTAGCGCATGTCACGCGCGCCGATGGAGATCACTCCCGCGATCCTCGAAGGGCGCCACGTCCGCCTCGAGCCGCTCGCTCTCGCGCACCACGCCGATCTCTGCGCGGTGGGCCTCGACGACGAGCTCTGGCGCTTCACCGTCTCCCGCATCCGGAGCGCCGATGAGATGCACGCGTACATCGAGTCGGCGTTGCACGCGCAGACGACGGGCACGGCGCTCCCCTTCGCGACGATCGACCGTGCGTCCGGTCGCGCGGTCGGGAGCACGCGCTTCGGCAACATCTCCGTCGTCGACCGTCGTGTGGAGATCGGCTGGACGTGGCTCGGCCGAGCGTATCAGCGCACCGCGCTCAACACCGAAGCCAAGTACCTCATGCTCCGCCACGCCTTCGAGGTCCTCGGTTGCATTCGCGTCGAGCTGAAGACGGACGTGCTCAACGTCCGCTCTCGCGCGGCGATTCTCCGACTCGGCGCCATCGAAGAAGGGATCCTGCGCCGCCACACGGTGACCGCGAGCGGCCGCGTGCGCGACACCGTGTACTACAGCATCCTCGACGATGAGTGGCCGAGCGTGAAGACGCGGTTGGAGGCTCGGCTGGCACGCGGCTGACCCCGTGCGCTGGACTGCCCCGTTGCGCGGAGCGACCCGCGTGCGCGAAGCATGACCTCATGCGCGGAGTAACCGCTGGATATTGGGACGCGAAGCAGGCACTGTACGAAACCAGTATGACTCGGCGCATGCAATCGGTCGAACTCGGCGCATGAAATCGGTATCGCGCGACGTGCGATGATGACGTCGCGCCTCCGAACGCGTGCTACTTTCGACGGCGATCCATGGCTCCTCGTCCGCCGAGCTCCGACCGTCTGCATGTCATCGTCGTCGTCAACATCCGCGTCGCCTCCTGCCGCGTCGCATCCTGCTGCGTCACGCGCCTCTGCATCGCATCCTGCTGCGTCGCGCGCGTCTGCATCGTCGCACCCGTCTGCATCGCGCGAATCTGCATCGCGTCCATCGCAGTCCGCTGCATCGAACCCAGCGCGTTCCGCGTCCGCTCCGCGTGCCAGACTTGTCGATGCGGTCCGCGAGGCGATCCGCGTCCGTCATTACAGTTCGCGGACCGAGGAGGCGTACGTGATGTGGATCCGCCGCTTCATCCGCTTCCACGGCACCCGTCATCCGCGCGAGCTCGGCGTCGCGGATGTCTCGCGCTTCCTCTCGCACCTCGCGCTCGAGCGCCGAGTGAGCGCGTCGACGCAGAACCAGGCGCTGAGCGCGCTGCTCTTCCTTTACAAGGAGGTCCTCGGCGAAGCGCTCCCGTGGGTGGATGGCGTCGTCCGCGCGAAGGTCCCCACACGCATCCCGACGGTCCTGACGCGCGACGAGGTGCGCGCCGTCCTCGCCGAGTTGCCCGAGCGCGAGCGACTTATCGCGATGCTGCTGTACGGTGCCGGCCTGCGCCTGCTCGAGTGCATGACGCTGCGTGTGAAGGACCTCGACTTCGGCGCCAACCAGATCGTGGTCCACGGCGGCAAGGGCGACAAGGACCGCGTCGTCCCCCTTCCCGCGAAGGCGCGCGGCCCCCTGTTGCAGCATCTGGCCGCCGTCCGCGCCATTCACACGCATGACCTCGCCGCCGGCGCTGGCGAAGTCGTCCTTCCCACCGCCTTGCGCGAGAAGTACCGTACCGCGAGCCGAGACTGGCGCTGGCAGTACGTCTTCCCGGCGACGCGCCGCTATCGGGAGCCCGATACCGGCATCCCACGCCGCCACCACCTGCACGAGTCGGTTGTCCAACAGGCCGTTCGCGCCGCCGCCGGGCGCGCGCAGATCCGAAAGCGCGTGAGCTGTCACACCTTCCGCCACTCGTTCGCGACACACCTTCTCGAAGACGGCTACGACATCCGCACGATCCAGGAGCTTCTCGGCCACAAGGACGTGAGCACGACGATGATCTACACCCACGTCCTCAACCGCGGCGGCCGCGGCGTCCGGAGCCCGGCGGACGTCCTGTGATTAGCCCGTGGGCGCTGGCACCATATCATTCCTGCCCGCACCCAGGTATTGGCGGTGTAACTCGCGTCCTCTCTGGCAGTTCTGCTCCGAGCGGACGGCGATGCCCTTCCGAGTTAGGCAGATTTGCTGCAACTTTCCAAATGAATTAGATCGATCGGGCTAATAGGCGTTAGCTGGCGCCAGACTTTGGTGGAACAACCGACATCGGAGGCGAACGATGAGCGATGCGTCAGAGGCCGCCGGAGTCTTGCTCAAACTCTACGAACTGCGCACCGAGGCCACCCTGCGACAGGCCCGCGCTTGGTTCGCCTTCGAGTTCCATC
>DASVCF010000020.1:0-23911 GCA_036381735.1 Gemmatimonadaceae bacterium
GATGACATCCCGGTTGGCTTCGTGCAGCTCTACCCGTCGTTCTCGTCGGTATCGCTCCGCCGGACCTTCGTGCTCAACGATCTGTTCGTGGCACCCGATCATCGCCGCGGCGGCGTCGCCCGCGTGCTGGTGGAGGCCGCCGCCGACTACGCGACGCAGGCCGGCGCGATCCGGCTCGAGCTCGCGACGCAGCACACCAACGCGCCGGCACGCCGACTCTACGAGGCGCTCGGTTTCGTGGCCGACACCGAGTTCGTGCACCTCTCTCTCGCGCTGCACGGCGCATAGCGCAGCGCGCTGCACGGCTTCATCCCTTCAGAGTAGAGCGCAGCGCTCGTCGCACGTGGTTGCGCCGCACCCACCACGTGTCCATCGTCCAGTCTCGCGACGGCCTCGACCACTCTCCCCTGGAGCCTCATGCCCTACCACATCTGCACCACATGCGGCACGCAGTACCCGGAGAGCGATCAGCCACCGGCGCACTGCCCGATCTGCGAGGACGAGCGCCAGTACATACGCGCCGAGGGACAGAAGTGGACCACGCTCGAGCGGCTCCGCGAGACGCACACGAACCGCGTGGAGCCGAAGGAGCGCGGCCTCTTCGGCATCGGCACCGAACCGAGCTTCGCGATCGGACAGCGCGCGCTCCTCGTGCAGACGCCCGGCGGCAACGTCCTCTGGGATTGCATCACGCTGCTCGACGAGCGCACTCGGCGGTGGATCGAAGCGCTGGGCGGGCTGTCCGCCATCGCGATCAGCCATCCGCACTTCTACACGACGATGGTGGAGTGGGCGTGCACGTTCGACGTGCCCGTGTTCCTGCACGCGGCGGATCGTGAGTGGGTGATGCGTCCCGATCCGCACCTCGAGTTCTGGACCGGTGAGAGGCGCGAAATCGGCGACGGGCTCACCCTGCTGCGCCTCGGCGGCCACTTCCCCGGCAGCCAGGTGCTGCACTGGCGCGAGGGCGCGGAGGGGCGCGGCGCGCTGCTCACCGGCGACACCATTCAGGTGGTGGCCGACACACGCTGGGTGAGCTTCATGTACTCGTACCCGAATCTCATCCCGCTGCCGGCGAGCACCGTGCTCGGCATCGCGGATGCCGTGCAGCCGTTCGCGTTCGATCGCATCTACGGCGCGTGGTGGGGACGGAACGTGCTGGTGAACGCGAAGGACGCGGTGCGGCAATCGGCGGAGCGGTACGCGGCGGCGCTGGCGACCGGCCATTGACCCATCGCCCCACGAGGACGCCTATTATCCAATCGTCCCGCGAAGACGCCTATTAGCCAGCGGCGATACCTTCATCATCGGGCCTGGTGCTCATCATCGAGCGTGGTGCCGGACCGCCTCGCTCTCACCGCCAACTCACCGCGATGTCTCCCACCCGCCGCGAAGCTCTCGCACAACTCGCCGCGCTCGCTGCGCTCCCGCTCCCGAAGTGGACGTTCCACGAGTCCGACCCGCTCGCCGGCACCATCGCCGAGTATCAGGCGGGGCGGCGTCGTGGAGACTGGACCGCGGCCGATGTCACTGCCCGCGCGCTGGAGCGCTGCCGCACACGGGGACACGCGCTCCGCGCCATCGACGCGCTCTCCGACACCGCTCTCGCCGAGGCCCGCGCCGCCGATGCACGGCTCCGTGCTGGACGCACGCGCGGCCCGCTCGACGGTGTCCCCGTCTTCGCGAAAGCGATCTACGACATGAACGGCCTGCCCACCACCGGCTCGAACGCCGAGTGGGCACGCCTCTTTCCGGACCCCGTGCATCGCGACGCGCTCGAGGTTGCGCGGCTCCGCGCCGCGGGCGCGATCGTTCTCGGGAAGACGGCGGCCGACGACTTCGCGTATCACGGCAACGGCACGAGCAGTCACACGGGGCAGGTGCTCAATCCGTACGACCCCACGGGCACGCGCACACCCGGCGGCTCGAGCGCCGGCTCCGCGGTCGCGGTCGCGACCGGGATGGCGTTCGCCGCGCTCGGCACCGACGACGGTGGATCGAATCGCATCCCCGCGCAGTTCACCGGCGTCGTAGGGATGAAGCCGACCTTCGGACTCGTGGCGCGCAACGGTGTGATTCCGACGTGGCCGTATCTCGACACGCACGGGCCGCTCGCGCGCACGGTGGCCGATGCGGCGCTCCTCCTCGCCGCAATCGCGGGCCCGGATGCATCGGACCCGCTCGCGCTCACGAGCGCGTGGGATGGTGCGCCGCTCGCCTCGCTGCGCGACGATGCGCTCGCCGGTGTGCGCCTGGGGCTCGTGGACGCACACGTGCCGCGCGCGCAGATGACGCCCGAGGCGCTCGCGATCTGGGATCGCGCCGTTGGCGACCTGCGTGCCGCGGGTGCGACGGTCGAGTCGTTCGCGCCGGCCGTCACGCTCGCGAACGTCCGCGCGGCGTTCGCGGATGCGGCGCGCGAGCGCGGCGACGTCGCCGTGGATCCCAAGTCCCCCGCGCCCACCGCCAACGCGCTGCTGCTCTACTTCGCGGGGAGAACGAGCGACCCGCGCGCAGCCATCCGCAAAGGGTACGCCGCGTACCGGTCGTTCTACGACGTGCTCCCGGCCACGTTCGAGGAGTGCGAGCCGCTGTTCGACCGATTGATGAATCGCGACCCCGCCGGCCGCTCGTTCGCGCGCTCACGCGCGACGGTCGTCGCATCGCTCGCGGAGTCCATGGGCGCCTGGGGCATGACGGCGATGGTCTACCCGACCATGCCCTTCAACGCGCCGCGCGCCGCGGATGATTGGCCGGACATCCGCACCACGCTCGGCTACGGCAACTGGCTGGGACTGCCCGAGGTGTCGGTGCCCGCGGGGCTCGGCGCGGACGGGATGCCTGCACTCAACATCTCGATCGTCGGGCTCCCGGGGACCGACGCACACGTGCTCGCGCTCGCGCACGCGTACGAGCGGCAGTCGCGCCGCTTCGTCGCGCCGCCGAGCGCGACGTAAAGGAGACAGCTCAATGCTCCTCGGACACTACGGCATCGCACTCGCGGCGGATGGCGATGACGATCTACGGTCGCGGCCCTTCCGACTCTCGGCGCCCGGCGCCTGACGTCGCCGCGCCGGCGCTGCCGGTCCGCGCGCGGAGCTCCGGCGGCCGCTCCCTGCGCGCCTCCGCCAGCGCGCGTCGTACGCCTTCGGTGTCGAGGTCGGTGGCGTAGACCGGCGTGCCCGGCTGCTGCCGCCACGATTCGTCCAGCGTGCCGGCATCCACGGCGTCGAACCCGAGCTCGTTGATGAGTTGCATCACGACCGCCTTGGCCGCGGGATCGTCACCCGCCACTGGAAGCGCGATGCGGTGCGCATCGCCGGCGCGCCGGCCGAGCTCCATCAGGTGCTGCGCGCGGATGTTGTTGAACGCCTTCACCACGGGGCGGCCGAGCTGCTGCGAGACCCATCGGCTCTCCGGCGTCCCGGCTTCGATCGCGTCGATGCGGCCATCGCGCTGCGGGTAGTAGTTGCCCGTGTCGACGACGACCGTGTCGTCGCTCACGCCCGCGAACAGATCCTCGGGCAGCGCAGGAATGCTCTTCTCGGGGATGGTGACGATCACCACATCCCTGCCCCGTGCCGCGTCGCGCGCGGTGACGGCGTGTGCGCCGGTCTCCTTCGCCAGATCCGCGAGCGTCTCCGGTCCGCGTGAATTGGCCACTGCGACGTCGTTGCCGAGTGTGCTGAGGCGGCGCGTGAGCGTACCGCCGATGTGGCCCGCACCGATGATCCCGATCTTCATGGCGTCCCTCCGGTGAGAGGTATGCGTGCGCGCACTGGGCTTCATGTCGCGTGCCGCGCACGGGCTTCACCCGGAAGCGGCGTCCAATACGCCGGTGCACCGACGGGAGCGCGCACGGGAAATGCCGGACCGTACCGTCTTCCTGTCGTCGACACCTCGAGAGCGGATGCGGGCGTGCCGCGGATGCACCCGCCGAGGACGACGAGCACCGTCATCGCACGGAGGATCGATGGCCACGCGATGTATACATCTCGACCACGTTCACGACGTCGCACCCCGCACGCCGAACGGCTGTGAGGAGTGCCTGCGGATGCATGCGCAGTGGGTCCACCTGCGGCTCTGCCTGGAGTGCGGGCACGTGGGCTGCTGCGACAGCTCGCCCAACAAGCACGCCACGAAACACTTCCACCAGACGCACCACCCCATCATCCGGAGCTTCGAGCCCGGCGAGGATTGGGGGTGGTGCTACGTGGACCAGCTCGTCCTGGAACCCGCTCCCATGCCAACCTGAGCCCGAGCATCGGACTCCACACCGTACCTCCCGGAGGAAACGATGACCGACGCCGCACGCGGCTATGTCCGCTCCGCCACCTCGTGGTCGATCGTCCTGAGCCTGCTCATGATCGCGGCCGGGATTCTCGGCATCATTCTCCCATCCGCGGTGGGCATCGCGGTGACCATCCTCATCGCATGGCTCCTCATTGCGAGCGGCATCCTGCATCTCGTCTTCGCCTGGAGCGCGGGGCGCGCGAGCAGCGTGATCTGGGAGGTGCTGGTCGGGCTCGTCTACCTCGCCATCGGCCTCTACGTGCTGGCGCGTCCCGTAGCGGGGCTCGCGGGGCTCACGCTCGGGCTCGGCGCCTATCTGTTCGTCGAGGCGATCCTGGAATTCATCCAGTCGTTCCAGCTGCGCGCGGTGCCGGGCGCGGGGTGGCTCGTGTTCGATGGGATCGTCTCGCTCATCATCGCGTTCATGATCTGGGCGACGTGGCCGTCGAGTGTCGGCTGGGTGCTGGGCACGCTGGTGGGCGTGACCATGTTCGTGCGCGGCGTCTCGCGGCTGGCCATCTCGCTGGCGTTGCGACGCGCCATCGCCTAAGCTTGCGCTCCGGCGCGCACCGGTCGATCATCGACGCGCCGTCGAGCCGCACGTAGCAATCCTCCTCGTGCGCGGGCGCCGCACGCTCGGCGCTCCGCGTTCGTCGGGATTCCTCCATTCCGCTGCGCGCGGGCACCGATCTGGTGCCCGCGTGCCTCCCCTCTCGCCACCAGATCATGCCGCTCCATCGAGCAGGCCGTTCGTCCCGCGTCGCGATCGTGCTCGTCGCGGCCGCGATCGCCACGCACTGTGCATCGTTCCCCCATCGCCCCGCCGGCATCACGCTCCGCGTGATGACCTACAACATCCGCTCGGGGAACGGCAACCTCGACGGCACCGCGGCCGCGATTCGCGCGTCGGCGCCCGACATCGTCGCGCTGCAGGAAGTGGATGTGCACTGGGCCGAGCGGAGCAATTTCGTGGATGAGGCCGCCGCGCTGAGCGACAAGCTCGGGATGCAGGTACGCTTCGCCCGCATCTACCGTTTCCCGGGGGCAAGCGATTCGAGCGTGAACGCCGCGCGCGCACGCGATGCGGGCACACGCGACTCGCAGCCCGCGCGCGAGTTCGGCGTCGCGCTCCTCAGTCGCTTTCCCGTCGTGCACTTCGAGGACGACACGCTGACGCGCCTCTCGACGCAGGAGGCGGATCCGGTCCCCACGCCGATGCCCGGACTGCTCGACGCGACCATCGACGTGCACGGCACGCGCGTGCGCGTGTTCAACACCCATCTCGACTACCGGAAGGACCCACGCGTGCGCGAGCAGCAGGTGGCGGAGATGCTCCGCGACATCGGCACCGATTCGGTGCCCACGCTCGTCTTCGGCGACATGAACGCGACGCCGGATGCGCCGGAGCTCCAGCCGCTGCTGCATCGCCTGCGCGATGCGTGGGCGACGGCGAACGGATCGACGCCCGGGTTCACCTACCCCGCCGAGTCGCCGGCCGAGCGCATCGATTACGTGCTGGTGTCGTCGCACTTCCACGTACGCGGCGCGCGCGTGCCCAACACGTTGGCCTCCGACCATCGCCCCGTCGTCGTGGATCTCGTGCTCGATGGCGGCGCGTGACACTCGAATGGCCGGCGGAGATCAACCGCGAGGCGCGGCCGGGATCAACGGTGACGCACGGCCGGTGGGAATCGATGGCGACGCAGGACGGCTCGACGCATCGGTCGGGCGAGTCGGGCAGATGCCGGCGCTCAGGTGACCGTGCGTTGCACCGCATATCCGAGCACCGCCCAGCAGTGCACGGCACTCCCGGCGAGCACGAACAGGTGCCACACCGCGTGGCCGAACCGAATGCGATGGTCGAACACGTAGAACGCGACGCCGGCCGTGTACAGCACGCCGCCGGCGAAGATCAGGGCGACGCCGAGTGCCGCCACATGCTGCACGAGGGGCACGACCGCCACCAGCACGATCCAGCCCATGGCCACGTACAGCATCGTCGAGAGCATCGACAGCCTGACGCCGAGCGTCTCCTTGCACACCACGCCGATGAGCGCGAGCCCCCACACCACGCCGAGCACGCTCCATCCCCACGGTCCGCGCAGCGGGCCCAGCATGAAGGGTGTGTACGTACCGGCGATCAGCACGTAGATCGCCGCGTGATCGCACCGGCGGAAGACTTCCTTCACGCGCCGTCCGGGGAGCGCATGATAGAGCGTGGACGCCGCATAGAGGAGCACGAGCGTCGCGCCGTACACGCTCGCGGCGGCGATGCGCCACGCGTCGCCGTGGCGCGCCGCAACGACGATCAGAATCGGCAGCGCGGCAACGCTGAGGAGGAACCCCACGCCGTGCGTGATGCTGTTGGCGATCTCCTCACCCACCGTTTGCGGACGGCTGGTCTGCATCCCCAAACTTAACCGGGTCGGTCGTTCCGAGCGCAGCGCCCTCATCCCTGACTCCTCATGCCCACTGACACGACCGATGTGGTCATCGTCGGCGCCGGACTCGCCGGCCTCGTGGCCGCCGCCGAGCTGGCCGACGCGAACCGGCGCGTGATCATCGTCGACCAGGAGCCCGAGCAGTCGCTCGGCGGGCAGGCGTTCTGGTCGTTCGGCGGACTCTTTCTCGTGAACTCGCCCGAGCAGCGCCGCCTGCGCGTGCGCGACTCGTACGAGCTCGCGCTGCAGGACTGGATGGGCACGGCGGGGTTCGATCGCGATGAAGACCACTGGCCCAGGCGCTGGGCCGAAGCGTACGTCGCGTGGGCAGCGGACGAGAAGCGCGCGTGGCTCCGCGCGCTCGGCGTGCGCTTCTTCCCCATCGTCGGCTGGGCGGAGCGCGGCGGCTATCTCGCCACGGGGCCCGGCAACTCCGTCCCGCGCTTCCACATCACGTGGGGGACGGGGCCCGGCGTCCTCGAGCCGTTCGTGCGCCGCGTGCGCGATGCCGAGCGGCGCGGGCTCGTCGCGTTTCGCTTCCGACATCGCGTGAACGAGCTGACGATGACGAACGGCGTGATCGATGGCGTGCGCGGCGACGTGCTCGCGCCGAGCGATGCGGCGCGCGGCCAGGCGAGCTCGCGAGCGGTGGTCGGCGACTTCACCATCCGCGCGCAGGCAGTGATCGTCGCGTCGGGCGGGATCGGCGCGAACCACGAGCTCGTGCGCCGCAACTGGCCGGAGCGACTCGGGCGCGCGCCGCGGCGCATGCTCTCCGGCGTGCCCGCGTGTGTCGATGGCCGCATGCTCGGCGTCGCCCAAGAAGTGGGCGCTCGCATCATCAATCGCGACCGGATGTGGCACTACACGGAAGGGATCGAGAACTGGGATCCGATCTGGCCGATGCACGGCATCCGCATCCTCCCGGGGCCGTCATCCGTCTGGCTCGATGCGCGCGGCAACCGGCTCCCGCCGCCGCTCTTCCCCGGCTTCGATACACTCGGCACGCTCGCGCACATCACGCGCTCGGGGTACGACCACTCGTGGTTCGTGCTCACGCAGAAGATCATCGCGCGCGAGTTCGCGCTCTCCGGCTCGGAGCAGAATCCGGATCTCACGAACCGGAGCTGGCGGCAGGTGCTCGGCCGAGCGCGCGGCGGACGCGCGCCGGCGCCGGTGGAAGCGTTCAAGGCTCGCGGCGCCGACTTCATTGTCGAGCGCACGCTGCCCGAGCTCGTGCGGCGGATGAACGCGCTCGTCGGCGAGCCGCTGCTCGACGCCGTGCACGTCGAGCGCGTCATCGCCGCGCGCGATCGCGAGATCGACAACGCGTTCACCAAGGACGCGCAGCTCCTCGCCGTGCGCGGTGCGCGTGCATATCTGGGCGACCGGCTCATCCGCGTCGCGAAGCCGCACCGCATCCTCGACCCGCACGCGGGCCCGCTCATCGCGGTGCGGCTGTCGATCCTCACGCGCAAGACGCTCGGTGGACTCGAGACCGATCTGTCGAGCCGCGTACTCGGCGCGACCGGCGAGCCGGTGCCGGGGCTCTACGCCGCGGGCGAGGTGGCGGGATTCGGCGGCGGCGGGATGCACGGCTACCGCGCGCTCGAAGGCACGTTCCTCGGCGGGTGTCTCTTTTCGGGGCGAGCGGCGGGACGCGCGGCGGCGGCTGCGGTCCAGTGAGCGACCATGGCATTCACCCCGCCGCGCATCCGATCACATCCGCGCGTCCGGCCACGTCCGCTCAGAAGATGTAGCTCAGGCTGATGTTCCCGTACCCCGTCGCCTTGTACGGTGCGGGAATGATGTACCCGTCGCCGCGCCCACCGTCCTGCGCCTGCGCGAGCGAGTTGTAGTTGGGACCGACGAAGAGGAAGCTGTAGTACGTGCTCCCCAGCAGGTTGTCGCCGCCGGCGAAGATGTCGAGCAGCCAGTTGCGGCTCACCTGCCGCCTGAACCCGATCTTCGCGCCGAGCAGGTCGTAGCTCCGCACGTACGTCGAGTTGTCGAACGTCACCGGCACCTTCGACACCCACTGGTAGGTGCTGTTGAGGTAGACGCCCTGGCGCGTGGCCAGATCGACGCCCGCACTCACTGCATTGCGCGGGACTCGCGGCACCGCGTTCCCCGAGTAGTCGACGGTGTTCGTGTCGTTGTTGTTGTCGCTCTTGAAGGCGGTGAACGTCGCATCCGTGTACGTATACGATACCCACGGCCGCAGCTGCGACACCGTCCGTGCGCGGTTGTCGATCGCGAGATAGCTGAGCGACAGCTCGGCGCCGCGATTGCGCTGCTTCCCCGCGTTCGTCGTGAACGTCACCGAGTTCGCCGTCTCGGTCACGAGCTTGTCCGTGTTCTCGATGTCGAACAGCGCGAGCTGCCCGGTGAGCCGGCTGTTCAGCACGCTCCCCTGCGTGCCGATCTCGTACTGCACCGCGCGCTCGGGCTTGAGCGTGAGGTCCACCGTGCCGTCGTTCGCCACCGTGTTGCTCAGCAGCGGCGGCGTGTATCCCGAGCTCACGCTCGCGTACACCGATGCGTTCCCCGCGAACTGCTTGGTGAGCGACACACGCGGCGTGAACGTCGCCGGGAAGGAGCGCGCCTGCGTCTGCGTGGTGTCGGCGAGCTGACCGTTCTTCAGCAGGTTGTGGATGCTGAACTTGTTCTTGATCAGGCTCCCGCCCACCGTCAGCGTCACCTCGCTCGGCAGGGCGAAGCTCCATTCGCTGTAGAGCAGCGCGTTCACCGCGTAGTTCTCCTGCGCGGTGGGGCGCTCGGGGAACGGCGGCGCGGGGATGATGAACACGCCGTTCGTCGTGAGGTTCGAGCGCTGCACCTGGCCGCCCAGCGAGCCGGTCACGCCCACGGAGCCGAGCTGCCCCGAGTACCCGAACTTCGAGCGCACACCGAAGTTGTACTGATTCACATCCGTGAAGCCGTGCGCGAACGGCTGGTTCGACGTGCGCCCCATGCCGAAGAGCGTGGTCTGGTTGCTGAACCGATCACTCAGGCGCAGGTGATCGGTGATCCCCGCGACGAAGCTCGAGAGCTGGATGTGCGAGTCGTTGGCGAGATACGCCGCGTTGCTCTCGGGCACACGGTTGTAGAACGCCGTGCTGTCGATCTCGCCGGCCAGCTCCTCGAACGAGCGGTTGTAGGAGACGTACGCCGAGAGCGTCTGCGTGTTGCCGACGTCGAAGTCGCCGTTGGCGAGCACGTAGTTCTTGCGCGAGCCGCTGTGCGGGCGGAACGAATCGTAGTTCTGATGCCCGTAGTTGAGCACGAAGTCGGAGCTGGCCGACGCGGTCTGGAACGACGTGTTGGTGCGGAGCAGGCCGTCGCTTCCGCTCAGCACCTGCTGGTTGATGCTCGTCGCGTTCGGCGTGGGCCGGGCGGTGCTCATGAGCACCGTGCCGCCGATCAAGCTCCCGTACTGGCTCGACGCCGGCCCCTTGATCACCTGAACGTTGCCGAGCGTCGAGAAGTCGATGTCATCGAGCACGGTCGCGCCGGTGGCATCGGTGATCGGGATGTCGTTGAGGAAGACGCTGTAGCCGAGCCCGTTGGAGTTGGGGCTGTTCCCGCTCGTGCTCGGGTAGTAGCCGCGGAGCGTGATGCGCGCGCCACCGAAGGGCGTGCGCGACTGCATGAACACGCCGGGCACGGTGTTGATGGAGCTCTGGAGGTCCAGCCCGCTCGCGCGCTGCAGATCCTTCTGCGTGAGCACGGCCGTCGAGGGTGTGGGCCGGCTGCCGAGCACCTGCACGCCAGGCAGCTCGACTGGCGACGGGGTGAGCCGGATGCGGAGCGACCGGCTCGTATCGGCCACCGACACCGTGTCGGTCAGGTAGCCGAGGCTCGAGACGGTGAGGCTCGTGATGGAATTCGTCGCCGTCACCGAGAAGGTGCCCGCTTCGTTCGTGGTCGTGCCGATCGTCGTCCCCGTCACCACCACGGCGGCGCCGAAGATCGGTGCACCCGTCTGCTGATCGACGACGGTACCGTGGACGGATGTCTGCGCGTGCAGGATCGCGGGGCTCAGCAGGACGAAGAGGGCGGACAGCAGTCGTTGCATTTCGAGTACTCGCTCTCGTGGTGACGGGGCGACGAACGTACGAGCCCATGCCGGTGGCCAGGGACCGGCGATCGGGATGCGCTCTATGGAACCGATGGGGGTGGCGGCGCGGAAGATAGTACGGCGACCGCCGGTAGGACTACGTGCGACTGAGAAAAACCGTTGCGGCATCATCAGAGGAGCGTGCGACGAACGCGCACGCTCCGCGATGCCTGCATCGGCCGTCGTGCATCACGGCGTGCGCGTCGCTGGACGCGGCGCGCCGCGGTGCGCGAGGGTCACGACGCGACAGGTCGCGTCTACTCGACCTGCGCGGGCCGCTGCCCTGCGCCCGGCAGGAGCGGCATGTCCAGCGAGTCCGCCGGAATGATCTCGGCGAACGGACGGTACAGCCGATCGAACTCATCCGGCGTGAGCCACGGCCGTGCGGCGATCGCGCACGCCGCCAACCGCGTCGCGCGGCGCATCCGCGCGATCGTCGCGCGCGGTGCCATGCGGTCGACGACCGCGACTTCGTGATCGATCCGCTGGCGGATACGGCGCACGACATCCGGCATGGTGTCCATGATCTCGCGCAGCCGGGCGCGCGCCGCGCTGTCGGCCACCGCGTCGGGCGTGCGCTCGATCGCGGGGATGGCCGTGTCCGTCACTCGCGGCTTGGCCGCGTGTGGGTCGCTGGCCGCCTGCTGGCTCCACGCCCCGACCGGGATGCGCCTCAGTCGCCGGAAGAATGCGACGACGTAAGGGGTCGCCTCACCGAATCGGTCGGTGCTGCGCGACAGGGGCTGTGGGCTCTGCGCATCGATGCGCGTGGGAATGTGCAATGTGAGAGCTCCTTCGCTCGGAATGTCCGCGGATCGGTCCGCGTACCGTGTCGCGGGGGACGCGCACAGCCCCATCCGACCATGGGACCGCTCGACGTCCGCCGCACCCCGCGCGAAGCACGAAGCACGCCGCGACACTGCCTACCGTAATATGGCAAGGAAACGCGAATCGCGCTGCATCTCGCAACAATCCGTTGGCGGCGGCGCATGGCGAGCGACGCGGCGGCCGTCTACACGGGGGTCCGCGAGTTGCCGCAGGACCGCCGTGCACGCGCCGAGTGACGATTTCGAGTGTTGCAGGGGTCTTCACCTGCATACCAGCTCAGCAAGCGTTCGAGCACGCAGCCCCCCGTTCCCCGAGGATGCCCATGAAGCGCTACGTCATGCTTGCCGCCGCGCTGGCGGCGGTCACCGCCGGCGCGTGCTACCACAGCGACGCGACCGGCCTGTCCGGCGGCACGACGCGAGTGTTCGTGACCGACGATCCGTTCCCGTACGATACGGTCGCGCGCGTGGATGTCTACATCGAGAGCATCGCCCTCAACACTACCGCCGATACGAGCGCCACGGCCAACTGGCTGACGGTGGCCACGCCGAACCGGCTCGTCAACCTGCTCGACTTCCAGAACGGCAAGGCGGAGCTGCTCGACTCGGCGGTCGTGCCCCCGGGCGAGTACGGGGCGGTTCGCGTGGTGATCAACACGGCACAGTCGCGCATCGTGTCGACCACCGGCGCGGCCATGAACATCGACTGGGAGTCGAGCGCCGGGCATCCGGTGCTCTACGCGTACATCGAGCACCCGATCGGGATTCCCGACGACGGCGGCAACGTCGTGATCGACTTCGATGTCGGACGCAGCTTCCTGTGGTACACAGCGTCCAACCAGTTCCTGTTCTCACCCGTGATCCGCGCGGTCGAGAACGGAGCCACCGGCACCGTCAGCGGCACGCTGGTGAGCAGCGAGGGCGGCGGGCTTCCGCACGCCACGCTCGGCGCCTACGCCTCCGATGGCTCGCAGCGCGCCACCGCGCGCACGGATGACCACGGCAACTTCACGATCGCCTATCTCGTCCCCGGGAGCTACACGGTGAAGTTCGAGCCGCAGCCCGGCGATCCTGATCAGCCCACGGAAGCACCCGTCACCATCACGGCGGGACAGACGGTCTCGGGCCTGCAGCTCGTCTCGCGGTTCTGCTCCAGCACGCAGTGCGATCCATGTCCCATCGAGGGGTGCGCGCCGAACGACACCACCAGCGCGCATCAGTGCGAGGTGATCCTCAACTGTGGCGATACCACGCACACGGATACCACGCACACCGATACGACACACACCGATACGACGCAGACGGACACCACGCACACCGACACGACGAGCACCAACACCGTGGCTCGCATCGTCGTGTCGCCCGACACGGCCCAGGTGCTCGTCGGCGGCACGCAGCAGTTCACGGCCACGGCCTACAATACGCAGAACCAGGTCGTGACCGATGCGTCGATCCTCTGGGAGATCCGCGACTCGGCCTACGCCGCAGTGGACAACCACGGGCTCGTGACCGGGATCTCGCCAGGCACGACGACCGTGTTCGCCATGGATGGCAGCGTACTGGGCGGGGCCCAGCTCGTGGTGAAGAAGCCATGAGCTGACGGGCGAAGACGCCGTGAGCCGACGCAGGGGCAAGTGGATGTTCACGTCCGCTTGCCCCTGCGTGCGTCATGGACGCATCATCCTCGGTATCACCATTCCCACCAGAGGATCCCCCTCCATGTCGCACTTGCTCTCCGTTCGCTGGCTGAGCGCCGCGTGGCTCGCGCTCGCCGGCCTTGTCACGCCCACACCGCACGCCGCTCGCGCGTCGCAGGCACCCGTTCCGCCCTCGCTCTACGCCGGCCTCGTCTGGCGTAACATCGGCCCCTTCCGCGCGGGTCGAGTGGCGTCGGTGAGCGGCGCCATCGGAGAGCCGGGCGTCTTCTACGTCGGACTCCCCGCGGGCGGCGTGTGGAAGACCACCAGCGCCGGCGTCACCTGGTTTCCGGTCTTCGATTCCGTGAAGACCGTCTCGTCGGTTGGCGCGATCGCGGTCGCGCCATCCGACCCGAACGTGATCTACGCCGGCACCGGCGACATGGTCACCGGCGGCGCGATCAACGAGGGCAACGGCGTCTACAAGTCGACGGACGCGGGGACGACGTGGCAGCATCTGGGGCTCGATGCCTCCAAGCAGATCCCATCGATCGTCGTCGACCCGCACGACCCGAACCTCGTGCTCGTTGCCGCGATGGGGAACATCCACCAGCTGGGTGGCACGCGCGGGGTGTTCCGCTCGACCGACGGCGGGCGCACGTGGACGAACACGCTCACCGTGGATGACAAGGACGGAGTCCAGAAGCTCGCCAGCGCGTACGATGTGCCGAACGTCATCTTCGCGACGACGATGCGGCACTACACGCCGCCCGCCACCGAAGGCGCCGCGTTCTACCGCCAGCAGGTGCCGAGCACCGGCCCCACGGGCACCGCGCTCTACAAGTCCACCGATGCAGGGCTCACCTGGCACGAGGTCACGGGCGGCGGACTGCCGCGGCTCTCCGGCCGCACCTCGGTCGCGGTCGCGATGCACACCAACGCGCAACGCGTCTACCTCATCGGCAACTTCGGGCTCTACCGCTCGGATGACGGCGGCACCACGTGGCGCCAGATGGACTCGACCGACAAGCGCGTAGGCAACGGGCAGGGCGGCTACAACTGCGGCGTCTACGTCGATCCGCAGAACCCGGACATCGTCTACACGATCAACACGTCGAGCTACAAGTCCATCGACGGCGGCAACACCTTCACCGGCTTCAAGGGCGCGCCCGGCGGCGATGATCCGCAGCAGATGTGGATCGATCCCACCAACGGGCAGCGCATCCTCCTCGGCATGGACCAGGGCGCGACGGTCACGCTCGACGGCGGGCGGAACTGGAGCCCGTGGTACAATCAATCGACCGAGCAGATCTACCACCTCGCCATCGACAACTCGTTCCCGTACTGGATCTACGCCACGCAGCAGGACGCCGGCGCCGTGCGCACGCGGAGCCGCGGCAACCTGGGCGAGATCACGCCGCTCGACTGGAGTCCGGTGCCCGGATGGGAGTGGGGCACCGTCGTCCCCGATCCGCTGAACACGAACATCGTCTACGCGAGCGGCTCCGGGATCGTGAAGATCACGTATCCCGCCGAGCAGTGGATCAACGTGAGCCCGGCACAGGATCCGAAGCTCGAGCTGCGCACCGCGTTCTCGCAGCCGATGGTGTGGGCGCCGTGGAACCAGCACGAGCTGCTCGCCGGCTATCAGTATCTCATGGCGACCACCGACGGCGGCGTGCACTGGACGAAGCTGAGCCCCGACCTCGGGATCCCGAAGGGCGAGCCCGTGCTCGCGGCCACCGGCAGCGGCGCACGCGGCGCCCCGCGCGGCGGCGCCATCGAGTCGATCTCCGCATCCACCGTCGCACCCGGTACCATCTGGGTGGGGACGAACAACGGCCTCATCCACGTGACGCGCGACAACGGAAAGACGTGGCGCGATGTGTCGATCGCCGGGCTGCCCAACGCCGCGCGCGCCGACATCTCGACCATCGATGCGTCGCACACGGACGCGGCCACGGCGTACGTCGCCATCGACTATCACACGACGGGCGACTACGCGCCGTACTTCTATCGCACACACGACTACGGGAAGACGTGGACGAAGATCGTCACCGGCCTGCCGACGAACCAGCCGAGTGGCAGCTTCGCGCGTGTGATTCGCGCGGACACGAAGAAGGCGGGGCTGCTGTTCGCCGGAACGGAGAGCGGGATGTACGTCTCGTTCGACGACGGCGATCACTGGCAGTCGCTGCAGCTGAACCTGCCGAACACGTCGTACCGCGACATCGCGATCAAGGGGAACGACCTCGTGGTCGGCACCTACGGGCGCGGGATCTGGATTCTCGATGACTACGCGGTGCTGCGCCAGGTGACGCCGGCGCTCGCGAGCGAGCACGCGCATCTCTTCGCGCCCGACAAGGCGGTGCGCGTCCGCCGCAACGTGAACGCGGACACCCCCTTCCCGCCCGAAGTGCCGCACGCGCTCAACGCGCCGGATGGGGCCATCATCTACTACTCGCTGGGCGAGCAGCCCGCGGGGAACATCACCCTCGACGTGCTCGATGCATCGGGGCACGTGGTGCGGCACCTCTCGAGCGCGCCGATCACGCCGGTGGAGGAAGCGTCGCATCCGCCGGAGCCCAACTTCTGGCTCGCCACACCCGAGCCGCTACCGACCAACGTCGGGCTGAACCGCGTGAACTGGGACCTGCGCTACGACGCGCCACCGGCGTTCACGCACACGTACGAGATCAACGCGAACCCCGGGCTCACGCCCGCGTCACCCGAGGGCCCGCTCGCGCTGCCGGGTCGCTACACGGTGAAGCTCACGGTCGATGGGAAGTCGTACACGCAGCCGCTGGTCGTGGTGAACGATCCGCGCTCGCGCGCGACGCCCGCCGCGCTCGGCGCGCAGCACACGCTGCTCATGGCGCTCGACCTCGGCATCACCTCGGCGTGGAACGAGTACCACAAGGCGACCGCGCTGCGTGACGCGATCGAGCACGCGGCGGGTGCGAGCGCGCCGAGCGATGTGCGCGATGCGGCCGCCGCGTTGGAAGCGAAGCTCGACACGGTGACGGGGAACCCCGAGGGCGGGCGCGGCTTCCGCCGACGCGGCGGGCCCACGCCGCCGCCCAACTTCGTGGAGGTGAGCAGCGAGCTCGTGCGTCAGCTCGAGGCGCAGGACAATGCCGACATGGCGCCGACGAGCGTGATGCTCGCCGCGAAGTCGAAGGCGTGCAGCGATCTGCGGGGCGCGGAGTCGGCGTTCATGACGATCAGCACGACCGGGCTCGCGGCGTTCAACGCGGTGCTCGGGAAGCACGATCTGCAAAAGGTCGATGCGCCGGCGGGAGCGTCACGCGCGCCGGGGTGTTGAGGAGCGATCGATGGGGATCGGATTGTCCACCATGACGACCATCATCCGGCCGGCGACGCCCGCCGACGCGCGGCCGCTGAGCGAGCTCGGCGCCACGACACTCCGCGACGCGTTCGGCTCGATGAACGACCCGGACGACATGGACCGCTACATCGCCGACGCCTTCACCCCCACGCGGCAGGCGGCGGAGATCGCGGATCCAGCGGGCCTCGTCCTGCTCGCGGAGCACACACCGACCACCGGCGGCGCCGAGTTGATCGGATATGCACAGCTCGTGGCCGGTGCCCCGCCGCCGGCCATCGCCGGACCGGCGCCGATGGAGCTCAAGCGGTTCTACGTCATGCGCGCGTGGCACGGCCGCGGCGTCGCTCAGCTCCTCATGAACTCGGCGCTCGACGAGGCCCGCGCTCGCGGGGCCATCACGATCTGGCTCGGAGTGTGGGAGCGCAATCCACGCGCGATCGCGTTCTACACGAAGTACGGGTTCCGACGCGCGGGCGAGCGCATACGCCGGCTCGGCGGCGACGCGCAGACGGATTGGCTGCTCGCGCGATCGCTCGGCGACGGTTGACGCGGAGCGGATGTGTGGTGGGCGGCGGAACCTAGATTGTCGGCATCGTCGCCGGCGCGGAGCCTAGGACGGAGCGGCCGATGGCCATGATGCCGATCACGATACACACGAGGGCGATGACGACACCGGCGAGTCGCATCGCGAGCTCCCGCCGTTCGGTGGCGGCGCGCGGCGCCAGGATCGCGGCTCCGTTCGCCGCCACCGCGGCGAGTATCATCATCGCGATGTGTCCCATCAGTGCGTCGTAGACGATTCCGCCGAGAAACAGCCCGGCGCCAAGTACGAACTGCACGTCGAGGAGCCCGGTGAATGCAGCGGTGTATCCGGCCGCGCCGCGCACTGGCCGGCGGGTGATCAGGCCGTATGAGAAGGCGAACAGCGCCACGAGACCGGCGAGGAGGACCAGGTAACGCAGGCCCGAGTGCGCCTGGTAGAGCATGTGCATGAGGGCGATTGCTGGAAGGTTTCGGATCGATGCGCGCACTGTCGATGGCGAACAGGCCGATGCCTGCGCTACCGCGTCCCCGGCATCTTCCAACTGCAGCCGCGCGCGCGATACAGATCCACGAAGCCGATCGTCGCATCGGCGCTGCCGTGCAACACACGCCGCGGCACGTTCTCTTGCTTCGTCACCCCAATCTACCCCGCACCCTGCGCCATGTAACTATCTGAATGGAGCGACAAGTCACTCGGATGGATGCGCGACGTGCGCACACTCCTTGAGTGAGAGCGAGACCGGCATCCGTACGCCAACGGATTACCTGCCCATCACCTCCTCCGCCGCCACGCGCACCGCCGCCCGCGTCCGATACGCCTCTTCCGGAATCGTCGCGAGCCGCGATGGATGCACCATCTCGCCGAGCCCGAAGAACTGCTGGAAGCTCATGATCAACGGCCGCCAGCGCTCGGGATCGATGCGGTTCTCGTACCCCGCCATGCGGATGCGCTCGTCCACGTGCACGCGCACCACGCGCACCTCGAGCGCCACGAGCCGCCCGCGCTGCTCCGGATCGTTCGCCGCGATGGGATGCGGCGCGGTGAGCACCGCCTCGAGCTGTACGGGGCACTCGGCCACGCGCGGCGCGCTCACGCAGTCGGACGGCCGCGGCGTGAGCCCCGCGATGCCGAACTTGTCGCGCTCGTGCCGGTAGCCGCGCGCGAGCTTGAACTCGGGCACGGGATCGGAGCCCGTGGTGAGCGCGAGTCGATCCACCGCCGCCACCTGATCGACGGACGGCAGGTTGAGCACGCACTCGCCGGTGCGCAGCATGTTCTGCGGCGTATGCGAGCGGGCGCCGAAGCCGAGCATGCAGTTATGCCCGAGCCACCACGCGGACGACATGGGCGCGAGGTTTGGCGAGCCGTCCGGGTTCAGCGTGCTCACGAGGACGACCGGCGTGCCGAAGTAGAGAATCGCGGGATCGATGACGGTGTGCATGCGATGCTCGTGATGAGTCTGGGACATTGAAGCGAACGACGCCGGCATCACGTGATGCCGGCGTCGCGCAGAATGCGCACACCGGTGATCGCGAACAACCCGATTTCTGCGCTACCGCGCTCCCGGCATCTCCCAACTCCCGCCGAGCGCGCGATACAGATCCACGGTCGAGACGAGATACTGCCGCTGCACCTGCACGAGCGCGAGTTGCGCGGAGAACAGACCGCGCTGCGCGTCGAGCACATCGAGGTAGCTCGCGATCCCGCTGCGATAGCGTTCCTCCGCGAGCCCGAGCGCGCGCTGCAGCGCCTGCACCTGTGTGGCCTGCGCCACCAGCGCATCGCGGTTCAACCGCACGCTCGCCAGCGCATCGCTCGCCTCGCCGAGCGCGGTGAGGACCGTCTGCTCGTACTGCCCGCGCGCTTCGTCCGCCACCGCGCGCGCGGCGCGCTCCTGGTCCAGCAGTCGCCCGCCGGTGAAGATCGGGACCGAGATGCCGACCTGCGCCGTGTAGAGCTCGCCGCTCCTGTCGAACAGTCCGCTGAAGTCCGGGCGCTGCGCGCCGTAGCTGCCGCCGATGGTGATCGTCGGCAGGCGGTCGCCGATCGCGACACCGATGCGCGCGGTCGCCGCCTGCAGCCGCCGCTGCGCGCTCATGACATCGGGGCGGCGCGCGATGAGCGCACCGGGGATGGAATCGGGAACGGAGACGGCGCGCACCGCGTGCTCCAGCGACGCGCCGCGCGGGATGGGGCTGGGCTGCCGCCCGAGCAGCAGCGCGAGCGCGTTCTCCTGCTGCACGCGCTGCATCGCGAACTGGGCCACGCGCGCGGCGGGGTCGGCGAGATCGGCCTCGAACTGGCGCACGTCGAGCTCGGAGATCAGCCCTTGCTTGAACCGCTGCCGCGCGAGCGCGAGCGTCGTCTGGCGGGACGCGAGCGTCTGCTGCGCGATGGCGAGATCGGCATCCAGCTCGCGGAGCTGCAGGTACGCCGTCGCCACATCGCTCACGAGGGTGAGCGCCGTCGCCCGCTCATCCTCCTGCGTGGCCAGCAGATCGAAGTGGCCGGCCTGCGCCTGCCGGCGCAGACGTCCCCAGAAGTCGAGCTCCCAGGCGAGATCGCCGGTGATGCGCACGGCGTCGAACGTCACGACGTTCGGCCCGAACGCCACTTTGTTCTTGCTCGCGGTGCCGTTGGCCGAGAGCTGCGGAAAGAGCCCCGACCGCGCCACGCCGTACAGCGCGCGATACTCGCGCACGCGCGCTTCGGCGGTGCGGAGATCGCGATTGTTCGCGACGGCCGTGTCGACGAGCGCCACCAGCTGCGAGTCGCGCAGCACGTCCAGCCACGCGAGCTCGTGCGTCGTGTTGATCATCAGCGGCACCGGCAGCGCGCGCGCCGTGGTGTCCGCGCGGCGCACCGAGTCCGGACGCGTGACGACGCCGCCGCTCGGCTCGGCGCCCTTCTCGCGCGCCGCGCCCAGCGAATCGAGGAACGCCTGCGCGGCGGGCGACATCGCGCTGTCGGTGCGCGCGGCCACCGGGTACTCCGGCGGCGCGACGCGCGTCGAGGGACCCACCGCGCAGGCGGTGAGTGCCGCGCCCAGCGACGCGAGCGCGATGGCGACTGCCGAGGTCCGCATTGTGGATCCACGCATCGTCGGCTTCATCAGTCGCCCTCCGCCGGTGCGGGAGCCGGCACCGTGGCCGGCGCGTGTGACGAACGCCGCTCGGCGAGCGCGCGAATGGCGGCGAAGAAGAGCGGAATGAAGAACACGCCGATCAGCGTCGCGCCGAGCATCCCGAACACGACGCTCGTGCCGAGCGAGTGACGGCTCAGCGCGCCGGCACCGCCCGCGGTCAGCAGCGGCGCCACGCCGAGGATGAAGGCGAACGACGTCATGAGAATCGGGCGCAACCGCTCGCGCGCCGCTTCCACCGCCGCGTCGCGAATCGAGCGGCCGTCACGCCGCAGCTCGGTGGCGAACTGCACGATGAGGATCGCGTTCTTCGCCGCGAGACCGATGACGGCGATGAGCCCCACCTGGAAGTAGATGTCGTTCGGCATCCCGCGCAGCCAGACGGCGACCAGCGCGCCGAGCACGCCGAACGGGAGCCCGAGCAGCACCGCGAACGGCACCGCCCAACTCTCGTACTGCGCCGCGAGCACGAGGAAGACGAGGATCAGACCGAGCGTGATGACGAGCCCCGTCTGCCCCTGCGACGCCCGCTCCTGGTACGACTCGCCGCTGTAGGCGTAGCCGATCCCCTGCGAGGCGTACTTGCTCGAGACCAGCTGCTCCACGGCGTCGAGCACTTCGCCCGAGCTGTGCCCCGGCGCGGCGACGCCGGTGATGAGCGCCGACGGGAAGCCGTTGAAGCGCGTGAGCAACGTGGGCGCGCCGCGCATCTGCGTCTGCACGAGCGCGGACAGTGGCACCATCTCGCCCGTGTTGCTGCGCACGTAGAAGCGCCCGATGTCCTCCGGCCGCTGCCGGAACTGTGTCTGGGCCTGGGCCTGCACGCGATATGTGTGACCGTAGAGGTTGAAGTCGTTCACGTAGAGCGTCGAGAGCATGGTCTGCAGCGTGGAGAAGATCTGGTCCACGTTGACGCCCCGCGCGCGCGCCGCATCCCGGTCCACCGTGACGTAGACCTGCGGCACCTCGGTGCGGATGCCACCGTTCACGCTGGCGAGCGAGGGGAGCTTCGAGGCGTCGCGCACGAAGCTGTTGACCGCGGCGGCGAACTGGCGGATGTCGGTGCCCGTGCGCTGCTGCAGGTTCATCTCGAGACCGGCGCTGGTGCCGAGCCCCGAGATCTCCGGGAGGTTGAAGCCGAACGCGATCGCGTCCTTGAGCCCGTACAGCTGCCCGTTGATGCGCGCGAGGATCGCATCCGCCTGGTCGCTCGCCTTCGGCCGCTGGCTCCACGGCTTGAGCGAGACGAACATCGTCGCCGAGTTCGTCTGGTTCGACTGCGAGAGGAGATCGAGCCCGACGATGGAGACGATGCTCTTCGTCGCGGGCTCCGCGCGCACCATGCGCTCCACCTTCTCCACCACCGCCGTGGTCCGCTGCAGCGAGGCCGCGTCGGGGAGCTGCACGCTGATCGCGAACACACCCTTGTCCTCGGTGGGGAGGAACCCGCCGGGCACGTGTCGGAAGAGGACGACGATCAGCACGAGGATGACGGCGAACACGGCGAACCACGTCCGTGGGCGCCCGATGACGTGACTCACCGCGCCGGTGTAACGTCCGGTGAGCCGCGCGAAGTGATCGTTGAACCACCGCGCGAGCTTGTTGTCCGTTTCCTCCGGCGCGTGCCGCAGCATCTTCGAGCAGAGCGCCGGCGTGAGCGTGAGCGCGACGAGCCCGGACAGCACGACGGAGATGACGATCGTCGCCGCGAACTGCTGGTACATGCTCCCGGTGATCCCGCCGATGAACGCGGCGGGGATGAACACCGAGCAGAGCACGAGCACGATCGCCACCAGCGCGCCGGCAATCTGGTGCATGGCGCGGTTGGTCGCCTCGCGCGGCGATAGATGCTCCTGCGCCATGATGCGTTCGACGTTCTCGATCACCACGATGGCATCGTCCACGACGATGCCGATGGCTAAGACCATCCCGAACAACGTCAACGTGTTGACCGAGAAGTGGAGCGCTTTGAGCCCGAGGAAGGTCCCGATGATGCTCACGGGCACGGCGAGCACGGGGATGACCGTCGCGCGCCAGCTCTGCAGGAACACGAACACCACGAGCGTGACGAGGAGCATCGCCTCGGCGAGCGTCTTCGCCACTTCGATCATCGACTCGGTGATGAACGGCGTCGTGTCGAACGGTGTGGACCAGGTGACGCCCGCAGGAAACACCTTCTGCAGCTCGTTCATCCGGTTCACGACCTCGTTCTTCACGTCGAGGTTGTTGGCGTCCGGCCGGCTGTAGATCGCGAACACGGCGGTCGGCTTGCCGTTGATGCGCGTGGAGAGATCGTAGCCGCGCCCGCCGAGGGTCACGGTGGCGATGTCCCGCAGATGCACGATCGAGCCGTCCGGCCGCGCGCGCACGATGATGTCGCCGAACTGCTCCGGCGTGGTGAGCCGCCCTTGCGTCGTGACGGAGAGCGTGAGCTGCGTCCCCTTGGGTGCGGGCTCGCGGCCGAGCCGCCCCGCCGGCTTGGTCGCGTTCTGCTCCTGCACGGCGCTCGACACATCATCCACCGTGATCCCGAGCTGCGCCATCTTGTCGGGATCGAGGTTGATGAGCATCGAGAAGTCGAGCGTGCTGAAGAAGCGCGCGTCACCCACGCCCGGCAGGCGCTTCAGCTCGTTCTGGATGTAGAGCTCGCCGTAGTTCGTGAGGAACGCCGCGTCGTACCGAGGATCGTTGGACTGCAGCGCGCCGAAGAACAGGATGTTGGTGTTGGCCTTGGTGATGATGATCCCGTTCTGGCGCACGGACGCGGGGAGCTGCGGCGCGGCCAGGTTGATGGCGTTCTGCACATCGACGGCGGCCAGGTCCTGGTCGCGCGAGATGTCGAAGTACACCTGCAGATTCATCGTGCCGTCGCTCGAGTTCGACGACTTGTAGTACAGCAACCCCTTCAGCCCATCGAGCTGCTGCTCGATCGGCGCCGCCACGGAGTTGGCCACCTCTTCCGCGCTGGCACCGGGATACACCGCCGTCACCTGCACCGCGGGCGGCGTGATGTCCGGGTACCGGTTGACGGGGAGCGTGGTGAGCGCGAAGGCGCCGAGCAGCGTGATGGTGATCGCGATGACGATCGCCAGCACGGGGCGCCGGACGAACAGATAGTCGCGCGTCGCGCTCGGCTGCGGCTCGTTGGGCGCGTTGGGCGTGTTGGGCGTGCCGCTCATCGTCCGGTACCCACCGGCCGAGCGCTGTCACCCGTCCCGCGTCCGGGCGCGGTGCTGTCGACGAGCGCGACGGGACGGACGACCATCCCCGGCCCGATCTTCTGCACGCCGTCTACGACCACGCGCTCGCCGGGATGGAGCCCGCTCTGGATGAGCCAATCACTCCCCGCCCACTCGGCCGCCTTCACCGGACGCGCCGATACCGAATCGCCCGCGCCTACCACATAGACGCTCTGCACACCGAGCTGCTGCAGCACCGCACGCTGCGGCACGACGATGGCGCTGTCGTGCACGAGACCGATCAGCCGCACGCGCACGAACTGGCCGGGGAGCAGGATGTGCTGCGGATTCGTGAACTCCGCGCGATACCCCTGCGTCC
>DASVCF010000021.1:0-9591 GCA_036381735.1 Gemmatimonadaceae bacterium
CCGAGCGCGCTGTCATCCCGAGCGCAGCGAGGGATCCCTCGCTGCGCTCGGGATGACAGGCCACGGGCCCCTCTGACTCACTGACTCACTGACCTACTGACTCACTAATGACGGCGGGCCTGGAAAATATCAAGTTGTCGCGACGGTTCTACTGGTACGACGATCCGTTCTGTGAAAAGATGCAGGCGTGCGGGCACGACGGCCGTTTCTGACTCACTGACCCGCTGACCCACTGACTCACTTCCGAAGCGCCTGCTCCATGTCCGCGATGAGATCCGCCGCGTCCTCGAGGCCGATACTGATCCGCACGAAGCCGTCGGGGATGCCGAGCTTGGCGCGCTCCTTGGGGGTCATGGCGGCGTGCGAGGTGAAGCGCGGCTCGCTGATGAGGCTGTCGACGCCGCCAAGGCTCGCGGCGTGCGCGACGAGCTCGAGGCGCCGGATGAACCGCTCCGCGGCCGGTCCGCCGCCGGCGATCTCGAGCGCGAGCATCCCACCGAAGCCATCGAGGGTCGCCTTCGCGATCTCGTGGTCGGGATGGCTTGGCAGCCCCGGGTAGTGTACGCGCGCGATCTCCGGTTGCTGCTCCGCCCACTCGGCGATGCACATGGCGTTCTCGTTCTGACGCTTCACGCGCACGTCCAGCGTCTTGAGGCCGCGCTCGAGGAGCCAGAGCGCGAACGGATCGGGCGCCTGCCCCCAGACGATCATCTTCTGTCGCACTTCCTCGATGTACGAGGCTGTGCCCATCACCGCGCCGGCGAGGACATCGTGGTGCCCGTTCAGATACTTCGTGGCCGAGTGGATGACGACGTCCGCGCCGTGCTCGATCGCGCGGAAGTTCACGGGGCTCGCGAAGGTGGAATCGACCACGAGCGCGATCCCCGCTTCGTGCGCGAGCCGCTGAATCGGCTCGAGGTCGAGCACACGGCAGGTCGGGTTCACCGGCGTCTCGACGAAGATCGCACGCGTCTCGGTGCGGAGATGTTTGCGCCATGCGCGCGACTCCGTCGGATCGACGAGGGTGACCGCGATCCCCATCGCCTTGAGCTCGCTCGTGAACAGGCGGTGCGTGCCGCCGTAGATCAGCTCGCTCGCGAGGAGATGATCGCCCGGTCGCAGCAGCGCGAGAATGGCGCACGCCGTCGCGCCCATCCCGCTCGCGAGCACGAGCGCCGCCTCCGCGCCCTCGAGCATCGCGAGGCGGCGCTGAACCAGCTCGGCGTTGGGGTTGTTCCCGTAGCGCCCGTAGCGCAGTCCGCTCTCGGTGCCGACTTCCTGAATGAAATTCACCGACTGATAGATCGGCTGAACGACGGAGGAATCGACGGGGTGGCCGTCGCGCCCGCCGTGAAGCGCGGTCGTCGACAGGCCGAGGTGCCGCTGCGATGACGTCATGGGAGTGTGCTCGCGAGTGCCGTGTCGTGTGTCATCCCGAGCGAAGCGAGGGATCTCGCATTGTCATCCCGAGCGTGAGCGAGGGATCTCGTTCGGAGCCCGGGATTCCTCGCATGCGCCCTAATGACAAAGGCCCGAGATCCCTCGCTGCGCTCGGGATGACAATCGCTCGGGTGTCCTCACCGCGCGCGGAATGACACGGGGTTGTTAGGCGAAGTTCATGCGGCTTGGCGGTGTATCCGTATCGATCTTCGTCACGCGCACGATCTCCGACGGCGATGCCCCGGCGACATCGCGGAGCACGACACTCCCGCGCGGCAGCGTGTCGTCGATGTGCAGCGTGGCCAGCTCGTGCCGGCGCGGGCCGTGGACCCACACCAGCTCACCATCTTCCATCAATCGGTACGCGGCGTCCTCGGGACGCATGAAGATCGCCGTCCCGCGCTCCGGGTCGCCCTGCCGCGTGGCGATGAGTGCCACCACCTGCAGTGGGGGATTGTGCACGCTGCTCATTGCATCGCTCCCACGGCCACGTACGCTTCATCGAAGCGCATGGCCAGTCCGCGCCCGCACAGCGTATCGAGGAGTGCGAGCGTCTCCTGCAAATCGAAGCCGGCGGCCTGCGCCAGGTCCGCGGGCGCGGCACGGCCGAGCTCGTACATGGTCTTCCATGCCAGGCGCTCCTGGTCGTCCACCGTCCCCAGGAGCATGACTGCGCCCGTATGATCCCGCGCGACCGAAGCCAACCCGTGCCGCTCGAGCACCGCTTCGATCGCATCGAGATGCGAATCGCCCACGCCGCTCAGCAGGAAGTAGATCTCGCGCACGGTGTGCGGATGCGGGGTGTTCGCATCGGTACGCATCATCGGCGTCGGCCCACCGTTCATCCTCGGCGTGCAATAGTGCAGCAGGAGCTTGGCCACGATCTCGTCGGCGCACGAGAAGTCGAGCAGACCGACGTTGGAAAAGTCGATGATGGTGAGCAACGGCCCGCGCGAGTTGGCAAGCTGCCGCTCGAGGGCGCCGCGTACCGCGACACCCGTGGGACGCGTCACCAGATCCGAGAAGAGGTCGCACACGGTACGACGGAGCACCGCGTTCAAGTCGATGTGCGTGATCACCGCGCGGCCATTCGCTCTGGAATCGTGATCTGCATCTGCGCCCCGGGAAACGCGGGGAGCTGCTTGTCGAGCGGGACATCATCATCCCAGCTGGGCACGATGGCGATTCTACTCGTTCCGCTCCGAACGGACAACTTGCCGTCCCAGCGCCCGATGTAGCGCCGCACGCCGGCCAGCCCCTGGCCGCGTCCGGGATCGCGGAAGCGGCTCACGCCGCGGATCACCGCTTCCTCGAGCGCGACGCCGTCGTCCCATCGGTCGCCGAGCTGACGGCCGGGCGCCTGCTCGAGCGAGGCACGGAATCCCATGCCGGCGTCGCACACGGCGATCACCACCACACGCCGGCCGAGCCGCTTCTGCCAGCGGTACGTCTGCACCGCCACCCAGCCGCCGCGCCCCGCGTGTTCGACGATGTTCTGGCACGCCTCGGACAACGTCATCGCGAAGCCCATGGTCGCCTTGGCATCGAGGTTGAGCTCCTTCACCAGGATGGCCTGCGACTTCTGCTGGATGCGCCCCACCACATCGTGCACGTCCTCGCTCTTCCCGACGGGCGTAATCTCGAGGAGCACGTCCGACTCGCCGCTCCCACGGGCGCGAGGAACGTGCCCGTGCAGCTCGAACAGCTCGGCGGCGTGGGTGAAGAAGCCCGTGCGCGCCCAGTAGGAGCCGGTGTCCTCGGACTCCGGCGCATACAGTGTGGGGCGTTCGGCGCGCGTTTGTGCGAGGGTGAGGAGTGCGGTGAGCCCGTACGGCGACGCCCAGCGAGTGTGGCGCGCGTCGAGGAGCACCTTGTCGTCCTGCGGGACGGGCTCCAGGCGCGCGAGCACCGTCTCGAAGGTCTTGTCGTCGAGCGAAGGGGGGAGGTTGATGACCGTCGTCATTGAGGAATGAGTTCTCCGCGCAGATGCCGGGACAGCCCCGTGGCGCCCCGGTGCTCGACGTTCCGGGCCGCGGCCCGATGCGCCGCGCGGATCGCATCGTCCAGTGATTCGCCGGCGAGGAGCCGGGAGAAATATGTCGCGCCCCACACGTCGCCGCACCCCGTCGGGTCGCCCTCGAGGGCGACGGACGCGGCCGGCACGCGCGCCGTGCGGGCCGGGCCGAGCGGGGCACCGAGCGGACGTGCACGCTCGAGATCGGCGATATGCATGAAATCCGGCGCCGCAAAGTACACGGCGCCGCGGCTGCCGAGCGTGACCACCAGGCACCGCACGCCGGCGGCGAGCGCGGTCGCGGCGAGCGCCATTGGATCGGGCGCCATCATCGCGAGCTCATCCTCGTTCACCTGCAGGACGTCGAAGCATCGACACCACTCGCCGACGTTCGGCAGCGGGCGCGGCGTGCGCCACCCGCTCGGCTGCACGGCCATCACGAGCATGTGCAGATCACAGTAGATCGGCCCGCGGAAGTGCTGCCGGATGAGCTGCGCCGTTTCGAGGTCGAGCTCCCACCCGCTCAGGAAGTTGATGTAGAGCGCGTCGAGCCCGACGAGGAGCGGCTTGAGCCCGAGCCAGTTCCAACCCGGTACGCCGCCGGTGAGCCGCTCGCATCGCCGCTCGCTCGTCTCGTAGCGGAGCTCGACGCGATTGTTCGGGTATGGCACCTCGATGAGCGCGGCATCGGACGCGATGTGTCGCAGCTCGTGCAGGTAGTCGCGTGCGCGTGCGACGAGGTCCACGCCGACTTTGATGACGGGGACGATCTCCCAGTCATCCGCGAGCGCGGCATCGAGTCCGGCGAGCGCGTACGTGATGCCGCCCCACTCCTGCACGGGCGCCGAACGCGGATCGCGCCCATAGATCGTGTCCCACACGAAGGTACCGATGACGCCGAGGCGCTTTTTGCGGGATGCGGGATGCGGGATGTGGGATGCGGGAAACGACCTCGGGGTCGAGGGCTCGCTCGCCACGAGCCGGTCGCATCCCGCATCCTGCATCCCGCATCCCGGCGGTTCCGCATCCCGCATCCCGCGTCCCGCGTCCCGCTGCATCACACTCCACCCATTCGCTGCGCCTTGAACGTCGCCACGGCGCCTACCACGCCGGCGGTGCCGGGCAGCGAACCGGGAACGATGCGGCACGCCTCGACCGCGGGGCGGAAGGCACGACGTCGCACCTCCGCGCGCAGCGGCTCGAACAGTCGAGCGCCCGCTTTCGTCACGCCGCCGGCCAGCACCACGACATCCGGGTTGAGCACGTTGAGCAGGTTCGCGATCCCCGTCCCGAGGAAGCGCGCGGTATCCCGCACGACCTCGAGCGCCACGCGGTCGCCCTGGTGCGCGGCATCGTACACGTGGGCCGCCGTGAGCAAATCGAGATTTCCGTTCACCACGGTCGGCAAGATGGAGGATTCGCCGGGCTCGAGGTCGCGCTCCAGCGCCTCACGCGCGCGCAGCGCGATCGCGGGGCCCGAGGCATAGGCTTCCAGGCAGCCGTAGTTGCCGCACCGGCAGTAGCGCCCGTTGGCATCGATGGTCGTGTGCCCGATCTCGCCGGCCACGTCCGACGAGCCGTGATAGAGCCGACCGTCGAGCACGACACCACCGCCGATCCCGGTTCCGATCGTGATCCCCACGACGTTGCGCGCACCCTTCGCGGCGCCGCACCACCACTCGCCCATCGTCGCGCAGTTCGCGTCGTTGTCGAGCGTTACCGGCAGCCGCACGCGCTCGCCGATCTCGTCGCGCAGCGGGAAGTTGTGCCAACCGAGATTCGGCGCGACCACGACGACGCCGTGCTCGCGGTCGAGCGGTCCCGGCGCGCCAACGCCCACGCCGACGAAGTCGCGCGACGTCGCGCCGCACGAGGCGCTCACCTCGGCCATCACTTCGGCGATCATCGCCACGATCCGGTCCACCACCGCGTCGGCGCCGCGCTCCGCGTGCGTCGGCTCGCTGCGCATCGCCAGCTCGCGACTCCCGTCGTCCGGCATGGCACCGGCCACAATGTTCGTCCCACCGAGGTCGACGCCGATGATGTACTGCGTGCGCGGTCTGGTCATAGGTCGGAAGTGAAGGGTCCGGGCTCCGGATCAGATAAGCTAAGCGCTCAGGGGCAGTATCGCCTCTACTGCGCCGACGACGTCGCCTACGGTCAACTCCCGCATGCACCGCCAGTGCCGCAGCGGGCAGGTGGCCGGGCCGTGGTGGTGGCACGGACGACAGTCGAGCGCGGGATGGCCGAGCGCGATCGAGCGCGGCGCGAGTGGGCCGAAGCCGAACGCGGGCACCGTGGGCCCGAACAGCGTGATCGTCGGCGTCCCCATGGCCGAGGCGAGGTGCTGCGGCGACGAGTCGTTCGTCACGAGGAGCGCGGCGCGGCGAATGAGCTCGGCCGAGGCCAGGAGCGAGAGCGCGCCGACCGCGTTCACGATCGGCCGCGGACCGACCGCGTTCTCGATCGCCGCGGCGAGCTCCGCGTCGCCGCTCCCGCCGATGACGGCGAGACGCGCGCGACCGGCGATCGTCTTCGCGAGCTCGGGATAGTACGGCCAGCGCTTCGTCCCCCACACGCTTCCCGGCGCCAGCACCACCAGCGGCGCATCACCGCCGAACGGTTGGAGCAGCGCGTCCACTGCCGCCACGTCATCCTCTCCCGGGTAGAGTCGCGGCCTGAGCGCATCGGCGCACGGCTCGATCGCGGGCTCGTCAGGGAAGGCGAGGCGCCACAGCCGTTCGGCGTGATGGCGATCGGTGCGGTGCGGAACGCGTTTGGTATAGAGCGCACGCGCGGCCGACGTATCGAAGCCGACGCGCTCCGCAGCGCCCGCCAGCCGCGCGATCAGCGCGCTGCGCAGCGATCCCTGCGCGAGATACGCGCTCCCGTGGGAGTCGTCACCGCGGATGCGCCGGGCCATGCGGAGCAGTCCGCGCATCCCCGCATCGCGGCCGCGCTTGTCATAGACGTAGAGCGTCCGGACGTCCGGATTGTTCGCGAGCAGCGGCGCTGCGGCGGGCGTGATCACCACATCCACCGGGCCGCGATGCGCCAACTCCGCGATGAGCGGCGTCGTGAGCACGACGTCGCCGAGGAAGCTGGTCTGGATGACAAGAGACGTGGGATGCGGGAGGCGCGATGCGGGATGCGGTGTGCGCGATGCGGGATGCGGTGTCATCCCGAGCGCAGCGAGTGTCATCCCGAGCGGAGCGAGGGATCTCGGGCCACCGCTGCGATCCCTCGCTGACGCTCGGGATGACAGGGGGCCGAGATCCCTCGCTGCGCTCGGGATGACAGGCGATGTTCCCGCCTCCCGCCTCCCGCCTCCCCCGTCCCGCATCATTCCACCTGCAGTACCGCCAGAAACGCCTCCTGCGGAATCTCCACGGAGCCCACCTGCTTCATGCGCTTCTTCCCCTCCTTCTGCTTCTCGAGGAGCTTGCGCTTGCGGGTGATGTCGCCGCCGTAGCACTTCGCGAGCACGTTCTTGCGCAACGGCTTCACCGTGGTGCGCGCGATGACCTTCGTGCCGATCGCGGCCTGGATGACCACCTCGAACAGCTGGCGCGGGATCAGCTCCTTGAGCTTGTCCGCCACCTTGCGCCCCCACTCGTACGCCTTGTCGCGGTGGATGATCACGGAGAATGCATCCACCGCGTCGCCGTTGATCAGCATGTCGAGCTTCACGAGCTCGCTCCGGCGGTACTCGAGCATCTCGTAGTCGAGGCTCGCGTAGCCGCGCGAGATCGTCTTGAGCTTGTCGTAGAAGTCGAGAATGATCTCGGCCAGCGGGAACTCGAAGTCGAACTCCACGCGGCTCGTGTCCACGTAGCTCATGTTCTTGTACACGCCGCGCCGCTCCGTGCCGAGCGTCATGATCGGCCCGATGTACTCCGCGGGCGCGACGATGCGTGCCTTCACGTACGGCTCCTCGATGTGATCCACCACCGACCCGTGCGGCATGAGCGATGGATTCTCGAGCAGCATCTTCGTCCCGTCGTTCTGGTAGACGTGATACTCCACGTTCGGGACGGTCGTGACGAGATCGAGATCGAACTCGCGCTCGAGCCGCTCCTGCACGATGTCCATGTGCAGCAGCCCGAGAAAGCCGCAGCGGAACCCGAAGCCCAGCGCCGTGGACGACTCGGGCTCGTAGTGCAGCGACGCATCGTTGAGCTGCAGCTTCTCGAGCGCATCGCGCAGATCCGGGTACCGATTGGCGTCGGTGGGATACACGCCGGCGAACACCATCGAATGGATGTCCTGATAGCCGGGCAGCGGCTCCTTCGCGTGATGCTCGGCGTCGAACACCGTGTCGCCCACGCGCGTCTCCTGCACGCGGCGCACGTTCGCCACCACGTACCCCACCTCGCCGGGGCCGAGCGATTCGGCTTTCATCTGCCGAAGCTGATTGTAGCCGACTTCGGCGACATCGTACGTCTCCGTGCCCGCCCCGAAGGTGATGCGCATCCCCGGCTTGATCGTACCGTCCACGACGCGCACCGACGGGATGGCGCCCCGATAGCGGTCGTAATACGAGTCGAAGATCAGCGCGCGGAGCGGTGCGTCCGGATCACCCGTGGGCGCGGGGATGCGCTGCACGATCGCCTCGAGCAGCTCGGGGACGCCAACCCCCTCCTTGGCGCTCACCATGAGGATCTCCTCCGGCTTCGCGCCGAGCAGGTCGACCAGCTCCTGCCGTCGCCGCTCCGGCTCCGCGCCCGGGAGATCGATCTTGTTGAGCACCGGGATGATCTCGAGCCCCGCGTCGAGCGCGAGGAAGAGATTGGACAGCGTCTGCGCCTGCACGCCTTGCGAGGCATCGACCACGAGCACGGCGCCCTCGCACGCGGCAAGCGAGCGCGACACCTCGTAGGTGAAGTCCACGTGTCCCGGCGTGTCGATCAGGTTGAGCTCGTAGCTGCGCCCGTTCTGTGCGCGGTACGACATGCGCACGGCGTTCAGCTTGATCGTGATGCCGCGCTCGCGCTCGAGGTCGAGCGTGTCGAGCACCTGCTCCTTCATCTCGCGCTTCTGGAGCGTGCCGGTCGACTCGATGAGCCGGTCGGCCAGCGTCGACTTGCCGTGGTCGATGTGGGCAACGATGCAGAAGTTGCGGATGTGGTCGAGCTTCAAGGACGTCTCATGGGTCGGAGGGGTTCTACGGAAACCCTGAAATATAGCGGTGCAGGGGCGTGCACGGCGCGGTTGGTAGATGGAGCGTACGTTGCGCCCCGAACGGGGCGTGCACGGTGCGGGTGGTCACACTCGTGCCTGGCGTCCTCCGCTCGATGGGCGCATCTTGCCCGCTCCGACGCACGCGATGCGAGTGCTGCAGCGCGTGGCGCTCGGCCCGCCGGAATCGCACCCCGCTCGCACTCCTTTATTTATTCCGCTCCTATTCCGCTCCGCATGCCTGGTCGTCCCTACATCCTCGCCGAAACCACGTGGCAGTCGGTCCGTGAGACGCGCTACGAGGTCGCCGTGCTCCCGTGGGGCGCCACGGAAGCGCACAACTTCCATCTCCCGTACGCCACGGACAACATCGAGTCCGAGCGCGTGGCCGCCGAGGCCGCTCGACTCGCCTGGGAGCGCGGCTCGCGCGTGGTCGTGCTGCCGGTCGTTCCGTTCGGCGTGAACACGACGCAGCTCGACATCCCGCTCACGCTGAACGTGAACCCGAGCACGCAGCTCGCGCTGCTGCGCGATCTCGCGAGTGCGCTCGCCCAGCAGGGGATCCCGAAGCTCGTCGTGCTCAACGGGCACGGCGGGAACGACTTCAAGCAGATGATCCGCGAGCTCCAGCCCACGGTCGGCATCTTCCTCTCGACCGTCAACTGGTACAAGCTCGCCCGTCCCGAAACGGTGTTCGCCGAGCCGGGCGATCACGCCGGCGAGCTGGAGACCAGCGTGATGATGCATCTCACCCCCGATCTCGTGCTGCCGATCTCGGAGGCGGGTTCCGGCTCGGCGCGCCCGTTCCGTATTCGCGCATTTCGGGAGGGCTGGGCGTGGGCGCCGCGCCAGTGGACACAGGTGACGGCCGACACGGGCGTCGGCAATCCGGCGCAGGCGACTGCGGAGAAGGGGCGTCGGTACGTGGACGCCGTGGCGCGGCAGATCGCGGATTTCCT
>DASVCF010000022.1:0-11691 GCA_036381735.1 Gemmatimonadaceae bacterium
CCGAGCGCGCCTTGATCTCGAGGTAGTGGTTGACGACCGCCGCCGTCATCGCGTGCGGCGACACGTCGAGCACCGAGACGCCCGTGCTCCGCATCTTCATGAGCGCTTCGTGGCGCGCGAGCAGCAGCTCCTCGGCGGCCGCGCTCTGGTAGAGCTGCCCGGTGTCCGGCTCGGCCGGCGGGGTCGCGGCGTGGATGAGCACATCGTTCCGGAGGGCGACCACCAGCGGCACGTGCCGCGCGGCGGTGCGCGCCGTGTGCGCGATGAGCGCCTGCGAGGCGCGCGGATCGATGACGTCGGTGAAGAGCACGATGAGCGAGCGCTTGCGATGGCGCGTCGCGAGCGTGCGGAACGCGGCGGCGTAGTCCGGCTCGGCCATGCTCGGCGCGACGGGGACGAGCGCGTCGCGCAGATTGCGGAGCGCGACGGCCCCGCGCTGCGCCGGCACGAAGGCACGTACCTCGTCGTCGAAGACGATGAGCCCCACCTGATCGCCGGAGTGGAGCGCGATGTCCGCCAGGACGAGCGCTGACGACAGCGCATACTCGAAGCGCGGCAGCTCCCCGGCGACCTGCGTCATCATGCGCCCCGCATCCACCGCGAGCATTACCGTCTGCCCCTGCTCGACCGCGAACTCACGCGTGATCAGCTGATGCCGCCGCGCCGTGGCCTTCCAGTCGACGCGCCGCGGATCGTCGCCCACCACGTACTCGCGCAGGTGCGTGAAGCTCATCCCCTCGCCACGCCGGCGAATGGCGCGCACGCCCGCGTCGCGCAGGCGGTGCTGCAGCGAGAGCAACCGATAGTGCCGCACGCCTGCGATCGACGGCGTGACCGTGATGCGATCGTCGAGCGCGTAGCGGAGCGTGCGGTGCACGAGGCCGAGCGGCCCACTCGCGCGGAGGACGACGGCACCGAGGGCGTATGCGCCGCGCACGCGGCCCGTGAGCTCGAAGGGGATGACGGCGCTCGCATCGCCTGGGTGGAGCACGATCGGCTGCGATGCGCGGTGCTGTTTGACGGCCGAGGGGAAGGCGTCATACAGCGTGACCCGAATGTCGCGGCCCGCTCGGCTCGGCCGGGTCGCACGCACTTCGTACTCGCCGGCTGCGCGGTCACCGATGCCGACGGTGAATGGCGCACGGCGCTCGACCACGAGGTGGCGCTCGCCGGGCGCGAGGAGCAGGTCGACGATCGCTGCCGCAAGCACGATCGCGGCGAGCACGCCAGCGAGCACCCCGCCCAATGCCACGACCGAGAGGAGCCACACCGGCGCGAGCAGCGCGACGGCCGCGGCCAGGCGGCGTGTGGGGACGAAGCGGGGGAGTCGCAACGCGCTCACGCTTACTGCGGCGCGCGAATGCGCGAGAGCAGCTGCTGCAGCACGTCGTCGCTCGAGCGTCCTTCCACCTCGAGCTCCGGCGCCACGATCACGCGGTGCCGCAGCACGGGGAACGCGTAGTCCTTCACATCGTCCGGCGTCACGAAGTCGCGGCCGGCGAGCAGCGCCGCGGCACGCGACGCGCGGAACAGCGCCACGCTCGCGCGCGGCGAGCCGCCGAGTGTGAGCCCGGGATCCTCGCGCGTCGCGCGCACGATCGATGCGATGTACTCGCGCACTTCGGGGGCGACGCGCACGCAGTCCACCGCCGCGCGCAGCTCGCGCGCGCTCGACTCGTCGAGCACCGGTGCGGGCACGACGTCCGACACGCGCTCCGCGTCGAACCCGTCCGCGTAGTGCGCGAGCATCTCGAGCTCCGCATCGCGCGAAGGATAGGGCACCTTGATCTTGAGCAGGAAGCGGTCGAGCTGTGCTTCGGGGAGCGGGTAGGTGCCTTCGTACTCGACGGGATTCTGCGTGGCGAACACCGCGAACAGCGGGCCGAGCGATCGCGCCTCGCCGTCGACCGTCACCTGCCGCTCCTGCATCGCCTCGAGCAGCGCGGCCTGCGTCTTCGCGGGCGCGCGGTTGATCTCGTCGGCGAGGAGCAGGTCGGTGAAGATGGGACCGGGGCGGAACTCGGAGGTCCGTCCGCCGTCGCGCAGCACGTTGATCCCGGTGATGTCCGACGGCATGAGGTCCGGCGTGAACTGTACGCGGCCGAAGCGCGCGCCGAGCGCGCCCGAGAGCGCGCGCACGAGCAGCGTCTTCGCGGTGCCGGGCACGCCCTCGAGCAGCGCGTGCCCGCGCGCGAGGTAGACGACGAGTGCTTCGTCGATCGCGCTCTCCTGCCCGACGACGCGCTTCGCGACCTCGTCGCGTACACGCTGCATGACGTGGGCAATCTGCTCGGCTGTCATCATGAGGCGAGAGTCCTGTCGATGTGATGGATGGCGAGCCCCACGGCGAGGAACTCGTCCGGAGTGAGCGGGCGTTGGATCGCGCGGCGCACGAGCGCCGCGTCGGTCGCGAGCTCCGGGTGCCGCGTGCGCACGGCGTCCAGAAACGCGTCGTCGCTCGCGCCGGCGCGTGCGCCGAACGCGTGGCGTCGGCGGAGACCGCGCAGCAGGCGGCGTGATGCCGTGCGCGTCGCCTGCACCTCCTCGTACGCGTTCGCCAGCGCCTCGGCGTGCTCGATGGGCGAGCGGCGCTCGACGCGCGAGCTCGGGCTGGGCGGGATGGCGCGAACGCCGAGCGCTGCGAGGAGGATGAGGCCGGCGACGATCGCCTGCGTGAGCATCCGTCCCGGCGGCGTGTCGATCATCGCGCGCCCGACGGCATGCCGGAGGCTGCCGTGCTCGCCGTAGCCGTGGTGGTATTCGTCGAACACGAGCGTCGTGCCCGGCGCGCGCGTGAGCCACTCGATGAGCCGCGTGTCGAGCACGGCGGCGTCGCCCTGCCGCACGATCTGATTGCGGAAGATGAGCGGATCGGCGGCGACCACCAGCCGTCCGCGCCCCATCCGGACGCCGAGCACGACGGGGCGCACGTGGTTGTCGCGATCGTACACGGCGACGAACGTCTCGGTGTCGCGAGGGAGTGGCGCGCTTGGTGTGAGGTACCGCCAGAAGAGGCTGAGCGAGGTAGGGCGGCGTGCCGGGAGCGTGTCGTCGAGGGAATCGCGCGCATCGGGGCGCCCTGTCGTGTCCACGACCCCGTACGGCATCATCGTGGACTCCGATTGCGCGAGGTGCAGCGAATCGGCGAGCGGCGTGTGCGCGCGAGGGATGACCACCGCGCTGGCGCCGTGGCGCACCGCGGCGAGCAGGTCGCGCACCTCGTTCGTGGTAAGCGGCAGAGGGGGATCGAGCACGAGATACACGGCGCTCGTGTCGAGCGGCGCCCGGAGGGGCACGAGGCGTCGCTGCACGCGCCAGCCGAGCCGATGGAGAATCTCGAACAGACCGCGTGCGCCGTACACGGTGGCGGAGTAGCTCGTGAGCGGCGGCGCGGCGTCGCCGTCGTACCCACGCGGCATGAGCGCGACCGCGCCCACGACGACGAGCACGGCGACGATGAGCACCACGCGCGGTGTGAGCCACCGCTCGATGTTCCCGCGGCTAGCCATGCGGCTGCAGCATCTCCGTCGCGAGCAGATACAACCGCTCGTACCGTTCGCGGTCGCACGTCCCGAGTCCGTAAACCACGGTCTCGTACGACCGCGCGAATGCACGGAAGCGCTCGAAGCACGTGGACGACGCGGCCCGGAGCTCGCGCACGTAGTCTCCCGCCGTCTTGGACGGATGCACGTGCAGCTGCCCCTGCCGCTCGATTCCCTGCAGCAAGGCTTGATAGAGCGCGTGCGCCGCCTCGGTGAACGCGCCGTCGGCGGCGAGTCGCTGCGTCGCGCGCCACGGATCCGCGTACGTGGTTCTGCCCCGCTCGTCGTGCGTCGTCCCGACGGCCGCTCGCGCGATCCGGTTGCGTCGCCACCGCCACACCGCCGCCGCCACCACGCCGATCAGCGCGAGCCCGAGTGCCGCGACGGTGACCCAATACAGCGCCGGCGATTCGGCGCGCGATGGCAGCACGCGCCCGAGCGCCTCGAAGAAGCGCTGGAGCAGCATGTCCAACCATCGGTACAACCGTTCCAGCGGGGAGAACGGATTGTACGCCCGCGCGCTGAACACCCGTGCGGTGGTGGCGCGGATGGTGGAGTCGGGGATCTGCATGACGACGGGGGCTGCGGGATGCGCTATGCGGGATGCGACGGGCTCGTGGAGGAGAAGCCCTCGCCTCCGAGGCTGCTCCGCACCCCGTCTCCCGCATCCCGCATCCCCGTTTCCATCGCTCCCGCCATCAGCTCGATGTCGTACCCCTCCTTCCGGATCCGCAGGTCGTAGTACAGGAGCGTCGTGACGATGGGGATGATGGGGTAGGCGAAGATGCCGATGATCCCGGATGTGGCCTGCGCCAGCGTGCTGCGGCCCGTCGCGATGTACACGATAGCGAAAAGGAGGAGGTAGGCCGCGAAGTAGATGACGTAGACCAGCAGGAACGCGAGCACGACCTTCATCGTCTGACCGCGCGCGAGTGTGTTCGAGCGGCGCAGCGACGCATCCGCGCCGCACCGCTCGAGCATGATCGCGGGGCGGTAGCCGAACAGTCGCGCGGCGGCGAACAGCAGCCACCAGATGGATGCGAGCGTGAACACGATGCCCGCGACGGCGACGAGCACGACGGTGAAGGTCGGCGAGTTGACGCCGCCGAGCCCGTGGCCCGTGGCGGCCATGATCCCCCAGACGATCGCGATGAGGATTCCGCAGGCGATCGTCGCCGCGATCGCCACGAGCACGTAGCCCACGGCGATCAGCAAGTACTTGATGATCGTGGCCAGGACGATCGTCCCTCCGCGGCCGAACGCCTGGCGCAGGGCCGCACGCGGATCGATCGCATCGCCGAGGTAGGCATCCGATGCCGCGCGTACGAGCGCGGCATCGGCCAGCGCCATCCAGAGCAGGGCGACGAGCACGAGCGGCAGCGTGTACAGTGCGGCGCGGTCCGCGTACTGCGGCACGAGCACCGTGACGTTGTAGATGCTGACGAGGACCTGCGGCAGCAGGCCGATCACGCTCAGCGCCAGAAAAGACGCATAGTGCGTGCGGAGCATCTGGATCGACGCATCGAGCAGCTCCGATGTGGTGCGCGGACGAATCGCATCGGCTGGCACGGGCGACTCCATGTAGGTGGGATGGCGCTAAGATACGCCGCGAGGGCGGGAAGGGCTATGAGTTGTGGGTTATGGGTTGTGGGCTGTGAGCGGCTCCGCGCCACTCGGAACGCCGTACTCAGAACACAGCACTCACGACTCACGACCCACTACTTTCTTACCACCCCTTCCAACCCACCCGCGATCAGCGATGCAATGTTCGCGAGTACGAGGGGGCGCAGCGCGCCGCCGGGGGAGACGAGGTACTTCGGCTCCCATTCCGGGTGGAACCACTCCTTGAATCGTCGGATCCCCTGGAAGTTGTAGAATCGTTCGCCGTGTCCGTACACCGCGAACGCGATCTGATTCCAGAGCGGCGCGACGGTCGATGCGCGAAGACCGGAGAGCGGTGCCATCCCGAGGTTGAACCATCGGTACCCCTGCGCCTTCCCCCACTCCATGCACTCGATGAGCAGATAGCGCATGATCCCGGGCGGCGCATCCGGCGCGAAGCGCATCAGATCCACCTCGAGCTCCTCGTGACACCCCGAGGGCCACAGGTTGGCGAACGCCACCGCCTTCCCGTTGTACCGCGCGAGCCCCACGGGGTAGGACCGCAGGTAGTGCTCGCTGAAGAAGCCGAGTGAAAATCCCTTCTCGCGGGTCTTCTTGGCCGCCAGCCAGCTGTTCGAGATGCGCTCGAGCTCCGGCATCACACGTGGCATGTCGTACGGCTCGATCCGCTCGAAGGTGCATCCGTCCTTCACGCTCTTCCGGTACACACGGCGGAGTGTGGTGCGATCCGGTCCCTCGAGCGAGAAGTCGGGGAGCGCGACGCGCGCTTCCTCGCCCAACTTCGTGACGCTGAACCCCATGTCGAGGTACAGGTAGAGCTGCGCGCGCCCCACCTTGTAGAAGACGGGCCAGCCGCCGTGCTGGTCGGCGAGCGCGACGAAGCGCTGCACCAGCTCGGGGACCGCCTCGCGCGGCGCGACGGGATCGCCGAGCGCCACCCAGCTGCGGCCGCGGTGCCCGTACATCACGAAGCCGGAACGCGCGTCGTCGAAGAGCAGCATCTTGTCGCCGAGGAGCGCGAGGTGCGACGTCGCCTCCGGTGAGCGCGCGACGATCGCCGACGCTTCGCGCAGCTCCTCGTCGCTCGGCAGCTCCCGGCGTGGTCGCGCGGGGCGAATGAGCCGCGCGACCGCGAAGATCACGAGCACGATGATCGCGCCCATCGTCGCGCGGATGAAGCGCGGCCCTTCACTGAGCGGCCCGAAGTGCCAGAACTGCTCGTTCCGGTACGTGCCGTTGTGGTACAGGATGACGCCGAACGCGATCGAGCCGAGGACCACGAGGGTGATCGCTGCGATCCACCCGCTCGTGAAGCGCTCCTCGATGAGCGACGCCTTGCGGTAGAAGTAGCGCCGGCTCGGCAGCAACGCCGCGAGCATCAGCGAGAGGAATATCGCCTCCTCGTAGTCGAACGAGCGCAGCAGCGAGAAGAGAATTCCCGCGGCGAGCAGCGCGATCGTGAGATGGTACGCCGCGTCGAGCCGGCGCTGAATCCCGCGCGCGAGAATGAGCAGCCCCGCGCCGGCGAGACTCCCGAACAGGTGTGAGACCTCGACGATGGGGAGCGGAAGGAAGCTGTCGAGCCAGTGCAGGCGGTTGCCGACGGCGGGCGTCGCGCCCGAGAAGAGGAGGATCGCGCCCGCGAGGAACGTCGTGACGGCGAGCACGCGGGGGACGATCACCGCGCCCCACTGTCCGCTGATGCGGGCGAGGCGGACGATCGGATCCCTCTTCCAGAGGAAGAAGACGACCAGGAAGACGATCGCGCCGATGATGCTCGGCACGAAGTAGTGAATGGCGACCGCGCGCGCGACGTAGGGGTGCACGATCGTTATACCCGCGAGGCGATTACCGGGTGCGTGCGCGCCGGCGCGTCGTCCGGTGCTCCAACGCCACGGTGGCACACAGCGAGCGCACGGGACACGCATCGCAGCGCGGCGCACGCGCGGTGCACACGAGTGCCCCCAGCTCCATCAGCGCCTGATTGTGCGTGTACGCCGTGCGCCCCGTGCGCGGCAGGATCTCGGCGGCGATGCGCCATACCGCGCGGTGTCCGGGGCCGCGCCGCGTGTCCAGGTGCGGCGCGAACACGCGGCGCAGCACGCGCGCGACGTTCGTGTCGACGAGCGGCACGCGCCGCTCGTAGGCGAACGACGCCACGGCGCCCGCCGTGTACGCGCCGATCCCCGGCAGCGCGCGGAGCGCCTCCGGCTCGGCGGGGAGCGTCGCCGGCCCGTCGCATCGCGTGACCGTGCGCGCCAGGGCGTGCAGGTTGCGCGCGCGCGCGTAGTAGCCGAGCCCGCTCCACGCTTCCATGACGCGCCGGGGGCGCGCGGCGGCCACCGACTCGAGCGTCGGGAAGCGCGCGAGGAACTCGCCGTACTTGGGCACCACGCGCGAGACCTGTGTCTGCTGCAGCATGAGCTCCGATACGAGCACCTCGTACGGATCGCGCGTGCGGCGCCATGGCAGATCGCGACAGTTCGCCCGGTACCACGCGCGCAGCTTCCGGCCGAACCGAAGCGCGCGCGTGCGCGGGATGATGAGCGTCTCGTGCGTGCGGTGCGTAGCCATACGGATGTCGCGTGGAGGTGGCACGGAAGCTAACCGGCCGCCGAGCGAGCACAACGGCATCGGTGCGATGACACGCGCCGCGCCGCTCGCTACCTTTGTGGCGATCCCGCTGGGGACGTCGTCCGTAAGCAGTGCACGGTCCCTGACCCGCATCGCAGGCCGGCCACCGCGACCGGCGCCGACTGCCCCGCGCACCTCACCCGCCCTCGAGGGTTCCCGATGCCGACTTCGATTGCACCGCTCTCCCTCCTCGCGTCCCTGCTCCTCGGCGCCGGCGCGCTCCAGGCGCAGGGCGGAGGGATCTCGTACGCCCCGGGCGCGCATCGCTACCACGTGACCTCCACCGTGACGTACGTGCAAGAGGCGGGCGGGCGGAAGGCCCAGATGGATATCGAGACGCAGCAGCAGGTGAGCGTCATGCTGCTCCCGCATGCGGGCGATACCCTCGCCTACGCCATCCAGCTCGATTCGATCCAGGTGTCGTCGAAGCCCGCGGTCCCGATCCCCGATGTGAAAAAGTACATGGGGCTCATGGCCAAAGGCACCATGTCGCGTAGCGGACGCGTGTACTCGCTCGCGTCCTCCGTGGACACGACCGGCGATGCCGCGGTGCAGCAGTTCATCGAGGGGTTGCGGCACTTTCTCGTGGCCTTCCCGCCGAACGCGAAGACCGGCAGCAGCTGGGCGGACACGATCGCGACGACTGCATCGCCCAACGGGCAGATGGTCGACAGCCGGACGATCACGACATCGCGCATTGCCGGTGACACGACGTTCAACGGTCAAAAGGCCGTGCTCGTGACGCGCAGCATCGCGACCACCATCAAGGGGACGGTGAACCAGGCGGGGCAGCAATTCCCGGTCGCCGGCGACGGGACGGGCACGGCGTCGTACTACGTGAGCCCGAGCGGCGTCTACCTTGGCTCGTCCGTCTCGCAGAAGATGACGATCACGAGCACGGGACCGGACGGGAACACGCACCCGATCATCCAGACGGCGGTGTCCAAGACGGAGCTGATGCCGTAACGTTGGGCATGTCCGACGCGGATCGCATTGCCAACCTCGAGCAACTCGTGCGCCTGCTCCGCGCGGAAGTCGCGGAGCTGCGCGATGCGGTGCAGCGGCTGTCGACGGAGGCGAGCGGCGATCCGGACTCCTCCATCGGGCGCGTCGACCGGGAGCGGCACGCGCCCGCGGCACCGCCGGCACCGCCGGCACCGCCAGAACCGTCGCCCCGCGCGCCGTCGCCGCCGTGGACTGATGCGCCGCGAGCGGTGCACCCCTCGGCGCCCGCGCGCCCGCCGCTCGATCTCGAGGCGCTCATCGGCCGTTACGGCACGATCGCGCTCGCCACGCTCACGATCGTCGTCGGCGCGGGCGCGTTCCTCACGTGGGCGATCGCCAACGGCATGCTCGGGCCGCGCGTGCGGCTGGTCATCGGCGCGGTCGTCGCGCTCGCGGTCACCGCGCTCGGGCTCCGGTTGCGCACGCGCGGCGCGCAGCGGTTCGGGCATGTGCTCCTCGGTCTCGCGCTCGCGCTCGCGCACGTCGAGGCGTGGGGCGCGGGACCCTCGCTGCACGTCGTCTCGTCGGGCGTCGCGCTCGCGATCGCCGCGGTCGCCTCCGTGGCCCTCGCCGCGCTCGCGCTGCACATCGACGAGGAACCGCTCTTCGTCGTCGGCCTCGGCGGCGCGCTGCTCGCGCCCTTCGTCGTCTCCGACGGGCGCGGCGATCTCTTCGTCCTCCTGGGTTACGGGCTCGTGGTGCTCGCGCTCGGACTGTACGCGGTACGGCCGCGCGCGTGGGCCCTCGCGTCGTGGCTCATGCTGCTCGGCTGTCTGGTGTACGCCGCCGTCGGGATCGACCTGGCGTCGACACTCACTGGATGGAGGCCGGCGTTCGCGCCCGCGATCTTCGCGCTCTGCTGCGCGTGGTTTGCGGCGCCGTGGAGCGGAGCACGCCGCCGGCGCGTGTTCGCGCTCGGCTACCTCGCGATCGCGCTGCTCGCGTACGTGGCGACGATCACGCCGGCGTCCGTGCCGCGATCGATCGCGCTCGGCATTCCGCTCGCCGCGACCATCACCGCGTATCTCACCGCACGACTGCCGGAGCTGAGCACGCGAGCGCGGGCGATGGCGGCCGTCGCCCTTCCGCTCGGCTGCTTCGGCGCGGCGCTGCTCGTGATGTCGCGCGACGCGACCGGCGTTCGCGGCATCACGCTCGCCGCACTCTGGACGCTGCTCGCCGTCGCCGCGGCGTGGGACGCCAAGCATGACGGGCGGCCGCTGCACATCATGGTCGCGGGGCTCGCGAGCGGCGCGGGCATTCTCTTCGCGCTGCACGCGCGACCGTCGCTGCTCGCCGTCGCGCTCGCGGGGCATGCCGTGGCCTTCGCGCTCCTGTACCGACGCTGGCCGAACGCTGCCGTGCTCGTGCCGGTCGTGCTGGCGCTCACCATTGCCGTCGCGGGCAGCTACGGGCAGCTGCTCGCGCGGCGGGCCTTCGAGTACACGCCGTTCGTCACCGTCCCGTCGGCCGTCATGCTCGTGGTGGCGCTCGCCTGCTGGCTGGTGTGGCTGCAGCTGCGCGCCGCCGTGCTCGGTGCACCTGCACACGACGATGACGTACCTGTATCCGAAGAGGTGGATGATCCCGCCCGGGCGCGCGCGGTCGATGCGAGCGCCGCGATGCTCGCGTCACCCGCGGCGACTGCGGCGGCGCTCGTGACGTTCTTCTGGGGACGCGCCGAGCTCGCGCGCGCCTACTCGCCCGACATCGCCATCTTCCTGCTCGTGCTCTACTTCGCGGCGGCCGGCGTGGTCACGATTTACGTCGGCCGGCGTCGCGCGCTCCCGCTCGCGCGCTTCGCCGGGCTCGCGCTCGCCATCTACGCGGCGCTCAAGGCGGTGCTGCGCGCGTGGAGCTACGGCGCGGTCGGCTTCAAGGTGGGCAGTTGCGCACTCGCCGGCGCGTTTCTGCTCGCCGTCGCGTACTGGTATCGCGAGTCGCACATGGCACGCTCCCTGCCGCCCACTCGGGCAGGAGGTGCCGATGGCTCACGACAGAGAGCGCAGCAAACAGCGCAAGACGCAGGATAGCGATCGCGATTCCACCCGCTTCGCTGAGGCGGCTGGGGAAGGGGTGTCGGGGAACGAGGTGTTCGGGCTGGACCGCGTGGACACGGCGCGCCGCTCGGAACGGCGCCGCCCCGAGGACTCCGCGACGTGGAGCGGGACGGCCTCGCCCGAGGAGCGTCCGGTTCACAAGGACATGATCAACAACCCGGAAAACTTCGACGCCGCGAGCCGCTCGACGGGCGGCGTGGATGCCTCGCCGCGCGAGGACGTATCGCGCGGCGCGGGATCGGACAACGCATCGTCGAGCGGCCCGTCGTCGTTCTACGGCCGAGCGCGGCAGCGTCGTACGGAGGGCGATGCGCAGCGTCGGGTACGCATGCCGCGCGCGGGGCGCGAGGAGGACATGTCGATGCCGTCCGCGCAGGATATCGCGCGCGGCTACGGCGTCGACCGCAACGACTTCTACGGCTCTCGCTCGTCCTACACGCTCGGCGCGGAGACCGATGCGGACTTCGCGCGCCGTGCGGAGGCCGAGTCGCCGTACTACGGCGACAACCTCGGCGCTGGCGCCGACTACGGCAGCGAGGGCTCCGATCTCGGTCCCGGCATTGGAGCCAACCGCGCGTTCGGGTACGGCGCGGCGCCGTCCTTCGGCTCCATGAGTCCACGCGATTCGGCATCGAGCATCGGGTACGACGTGGGCTACGGACCGCCCGCCTTCAGTGAACACGCGACGCTGCGCGGCCGGCCGGCTACGGCGCAGAGCCGCGTCGAGTCGCATCGGGGCGCGCCGTCGCGCACGCAGCAGGGTGGCCGGCCGCAGCCACGCGAGACGGGCCGCGGCTCGCGCGCGTCGGGCGATTATCCGGAGGCCG
>DASVCF010000023.1:0-26733 GCA_036381735.1 Gemmatimonadaceae bacterium
CGGAGCACAGCTGTCATCCCGAGCGGGAGCGAGGGATCTCGGGCCGCCAGCGAGATCCCTCGCTCCCGCTCGGGATGACAAGCCGGTCGTTCCTGCTTTCTGCTCTCTACTTTCTGCTCTCCGCCGTTCCTGACTCACTGACCCACTGACTCACTGACCCACTCTCTCCCCGTCCCTCAGGAGTCCTACGCCGCCCCATGAGCGCCACCATCGAACGTGAATGGGCGAACTCCGCGGCGAGTTCCATCACGGATCCGTACGCGCACAAGTATCTGATCGCGGCCGCCGTGACGCTGGCGTCGATGCTCGAGCTGGTCGACACCTCGATCGTCAACGTCGCCATCCCGCACATGATGGGGAATCTCGGCGCGACGCTCGATGAGATCGCCTGGGTGTCCACCGGGTACATCATCGCCAACGTCATCGTCATCCCGATGTCGGGGTGGCTCTCCGCCTACTTCGGCAGGCGGCGCTACTTCGCGGGCTCGATCCTGCTCTTCGTCGCCGCGTCCTTCTTCTGTGGCGCGTCGGGATCGCTCAGCCAACTCGTGCTGTGGCGCGTCATCCAGGGTGTGGGCGGCGGCGCGCTGCTCTCGACATCGCAAGCCATCCTGTACGAATCGTTCCCGCCCGAAGAGGCCGGGACGGCCATGGCCATCTTCGGCATGGGCGTGATGGTCGGACCGACCATCGGCCCCACACTCGGCGGCTGGATCGTCGACAACTACAGCTGGCGCTGGATCTTCTACATCAACGTGCCGCTCGGCATCCTCGCCGCGATCATGACCATCGCGTACGTGCGGAACGCCGCGCACCAGGAGCGCGCGAAGCGCATCGACCTGCTGGGGATCGTGCTGCTCACGCTGTGTGTCGGCTCGCTGCAGTGGATGCTGGAGCGTGGTGAGCGCTATGACTGGTTCGACTCGCGCTTCGTGACGGCGCTCGCGGTCATCTCGGCCGTGTCGGGCGTCCTGCTCATCTGGCGCGAGCTCACGGTCGAGGAGCCGGTCATCGACTTCCGCGTCCTGAAGAGTCGCCAGCTCACCGCGGGGGTGAGCTTCGCGGCCGCGCTCGGTCTCGCGCTCTACGGCTCGATCTTCGTGCTCCCCGTGTTCCTGCAGAGCCTGCACGGCTTCTCGGCGTGGCAGACGGGGATGGTGATCCTCCCCGGCGCGCTCGCATCGGCGGCGACGATGGCGGTCGTCGGCCGCAACGCACGCCGGCTCGACGCACGCCTCACCGTGGTTGGCGGCGCGCTGCTCTTTCTGCTCTCGATGTGGCAGCTCTCGAGCCTCACGATCGCGAGCGGCGCCGGCGACATGTTCTGGCCGCTCATCTGGCGCGGCGTCGGACTCGGCTTGATCTTCGTCCCGCTCACGAACGCCGCGATGGCCGATCTCCCCGTGCGCGACCTCGCGCAGGGAACGGGGATGTTCAACCTCTTCCGTCAGCTCGGCGGCTCGCTCGGCATCGCGATCATGGCGACGCTCCTCACGCGCTTCACGCACGTGAAGCAGGCGCTGCTGGCGGAGCACGTGACCGCGTACGACCCGGGCGCGATCGCGCGGCTGCACGCGATCACGCAGGGCCTCATTGGACGCGGCGTGAACGCGCTCACCGCACCGCAGCAAGCCCTCGCCATCCTCGACCACCAGCTGACGGCACAAGCGAGCGTCCTCGCTTTCTCCAGGATCTACCTCCTGAGCGGCATCATTCTGGTCGCGGGCCTGCCCCTCCTGTTACTGTTCAAGACCGGCCGCGCGCGTGGCAGCGTGGGGCCAATGCATTAAGGCAGAGAGCAGAGAGCAGAGAGGAGAAAGCAGCCGGCACACCCCGGGAGTTCCGTCCCCTCGAGCAGACGCCTTCCCAAGTCGTTCCCTCCGCTTTCTGCTTTCTGCTCTCTGCTTTCTGCTCTCTGCTTTCTGCTCTCTGCTTTCCGCCCTCCACCCCTCCGCCCCCATGCCCTCTCTCCCCTCTCGCGACTCCGCGCTCGCCCTCATGCACGAGTACACGGCGAGTGATTCGCTCCGCAAGCACATGCTCGCCGTCGAAGCCGCCATGCGCGCGTACGCCGAGCGGTACGGTGAGGATCCCGAGCGGTGGGGGCTGGCCGGGCTCATGCATGACTTCGACTACGAGCGATTCCCGAACGCGGCGCACTCGACCACCGAGGAGCATCCATCGGAGGGCGTGCGGATGCTGCGTGCGCGCGGGTATCCCGAGGATATCCTGCAGGCGATCCTCGGCCACGCGACGTACACCGGCGTGCCGCGCGAGTCGCGCATGGCGAAGGCGCTGTTCGCCGTCGATGAGCTGACCGGGCTCATCACGGCGACGGCGTTGGTGAAGCCGACGAAGAGCGTGCACGATGTGGACGCGAAATCCGTGCGGAAGAAGATGAAGGACAAGGCGTTCGCGCGCGGCGTGAGCCGCGAGGATGTCGTGCAGGGCGCGCAGGAGTTGGGCGTGGACCTCGACGAGCACATCCAGTTCGTCATCGACGCGATGCGTCGCGCCGCCCCCGCGCTCGGACTGAACGGCATCGCAAGCGGGGGGTAATGCCGCTGCTCAACGTTTCCCGGAACCGGCGCGTTATGGAAACGACAGCATCATGGACCCATGGCCGCCACCACCGCCCCACAGCTCGCCCCGTGTATGCCGGACGTCCCGGCTGAGAACGCCGCGCGCGCGAACGAGCGCACGCTCGTGCTCGCCGCGCAGCGTGGAAGCAACGATGCGTTCGCATCGCTGGTCCGGTTGCACGAGCGTCGCGCCTATGCGGTCGCCCGCGCGATCACGGCGACGCACGAGGACGCGGAGGATGCGGTGCAGGAGGGGTTCCTCCATGCGTATCGGGCGCTGGCCCGGTTTCGACCGGAGCAGGCGTTCGGGGCGTGGTTGTACCGGATCGTGGCCAACGCGGCGCTCGACATCGGCCGCCGGCGCAAGGTGCGCGACACGGACACGCTGCCGGACACGGTGGCGTTGCCGTTTCGCGATCCGGCGGAATCGGACGAGCTCAGGCGCCGGTTGGGCGAAGGACTCGCTGCGTTGACCGAGCGGCAACGCGCGGTGCTGGTGTTGCACGATGTCGAAGGATTCACGCATGGCGAGATCGGACAGATGCTGGGGATGCCCGAGGGGACAGCCCGCTCCGATCTCCACCACGCCCGCGCGGCACTGCGCCGCGCGCTGAGCGACCTATGGAGTGAACGATGAGCCCGGAATCACGGATCGGCCCCAACGGACGGGATGACGACGTGACACGTGTGCTGCGTCAGGTGTACGCCGCCCCTGCGGACCCGAGCTACTGGGAATCGCTCGAGGCCAGGATCATGGCGCGCATTCGCGGCGACTCGGATGGATGGTGGATGCCGCTGAGCGGATGGGGACCGGTCGGCCTGATCGCCGCCGGACTCGCGCTGGTCGTGGCGGGGCTCACCTTCACGCACGCGCGTGAGGAGGAGGCCCGGTTGGCGTACGAGATGGTCATCGAGACGCCGCGCTCGTTGCCGCAGCAGGTGGCGGCGGCGCGGGAAGGGACGCCGGCGCGGGAAGCGACCCTCCACTTCGTCATCGCCCCGTAACGAGAGGACCGATGCAACGATCCAAGAGTCTCGCGATGATGTTCCTGCTGGGCACGCTCGTGGTCGGGGGCGCGCTCGGCTTCAGCGCGGGTCGGCTGTTCATTCACGAGCCGCGCTGCGCGGCGCCCAACGATTCCACCATCGGGAGCTGGCGCGACCGGTTCTACGCGGACCTGCGTCTTACACCGGCGCAGCGGGTAGCGGTCGACAGCATCCTCGACAAGCGCCACCGCGATTTCACCGCCATCCAGGCAACCGTCCGTCCGCGGATGGACTCTGTTCGCCAGAAGGCACGATCGGACATCGGGAAGTTGCTCGACCCCGATCAGCAGCAGCGATTCCAACAGCTCATCCGTGAAGCGACTGCCCACCAGGCACGCGAGGAGACGAAGAGGCAATGAAGGTGTTGTGCATGATGCTCGCGCTGCCGGTGGCCTTGGCAGCTCAGACGCCGGCCGATACGGCGGCGCACCCGATTTCGCTGGCCGATGCCGTGGCGTTGGCGCAGCGCAACTCGCCATCCACCGTGCAATCGCGCGGCCAGCTCCGAAACGCCGACGCCTCGGTGAAGGGCGCGTACGCGGCCTTCATCCCGAGCGTGAACGTCAACCTGAGCCGGTCCTACCAGTCGAATTCGAGCACCGGCCGCGTCGAGAACGGCCAGGTGGTGGGCACGGCCAGCAACTGGAATTCGGGGATGGGGCTCGGCGCGAGCGTCACCCTCTTCGATGGCGGCAAGCGACTCTTCGACATCCGGACCGCCAAGGCCAACGTGGGCGCGGCGGCCGCCAACGACGTGTCGCAGCGCTTCACCGTCGCGCTCGACGTCAAGCAGGCCTACTTCAACGCGCTCGCGGCGCGCGAGTCCGAGGTCGCGGCGGAAGCACAGCTCAAGGAAGCCGAGCAGCAGCTGAAGATGTCCATCGCCCAGGTGACCGCGCGCACGGCAACCAAATCGGATTCGCTGCGCTCGGTGATCGCGGTGGGGAACGCGAAGCTCGCGCTGCTCACCGCGCGGAACAACCTGCGGACGGCCGACGCCGAGCTCACGCGCCTGGTGGCGGCCCCGTACACGGTCACGCCGGCCGAGTCCGACACGCTCGAGCTCGGGGCGCTCGCGGTCGACAGCACGCAGCTGGTGCAGCTCTCGATGCAGGGGCCCGCCGTGAAGTCGGCGCAGGCCAGCCTGGTCGCGGCGCACGCGAGCTCGAGCGCGGCGCGCACGCCGTATCTGCCGTCGCTCAGCGTGAGCTTCCAGCGGAACGGCAACGGCCCCGACATGCAGTACGGGCTCGGCGCGCCCTTCCGCTACAACACGAGCTGGAGCTTCGGCCTATCGTACCCGCTGTTCAACCAGCTGCAGCGCGAGCAGTCCGTCGTGCGGGCCGACGTGACGGAGACCAACGCCGAGGCGGCCCTGCGCGATGCGCGGCTGGCGGCGCAACAGCAGCTCACGCAGTACCTCGGCGCGCTGCAGACGGCGCAGGAGCGCATCGGCATCCAGAGCGTCTCGGTGGCGGCCGCAGAGGAGGATCTCCGCGTGCAGCAGCAGCGCTACGCGGTGGGTGCCTCGACGCTGCTGGACGTGCTCACCTCGCAAACCGCATTGAACCAGGCGCGCGCCGCGCTCATTCAGGCGCGCCTCGACTATCGCGTGGCGAAGGCGCAGATCGAAGCGCTCGTCGGCCGCGACCTCTAACGCCGGCGTGCGCACCATGTTCAGGACCGCGTGTGTCCCACGCTCGACCAACCCGTGTACCGACGCGCCGCGCGGAGCGGACGTTTTCAGGAGATTGCCAGTGAGGAGAACTTTTGCTGGACTCGCTCTCGTCACCCTCGCCGTGGCGGCGTGCGGCAAGAAGGATGACGCGACCACCCCGACGGTGCAGACCGCTCCGGTTCAACGGCAGGACATCGTGGTGGACGTGGAGGCCACGGGCGTCATCCAGCCGGTGAACGCCGTGGAGATTCGCTCCAAGGCGTCCGGCGAGATCATCAAGATGCCGATCGAGAACGGCTCGCAGGTGAAGGCGGGTGACTTGCTCGTGCAGATCGACCCCCGCGACGTGCAGAGCCGCTACGACCAGGCGGTCGCATCGCTCAACTCGGCGCAGGTCAACCTCAAGATCGCCTCGGCCCAGAAGGCGCGTCAGGACACGCTCTATCAGCAGGGCGTCATCACCGCACCCGAGCACGAGCAGGCGGAGCAGGCGTACGCGAACGCGCAAACGCAGCTCGTGAACGCGAAGGCGAATCTGGAGATCGCCAAGGTCGATCTCGAGGGGGCGACGGTCGTCGCGCCGATCGATGGGACGATCATCGAGAAGGATGTGTCGAAGGGACAGGTCATCACGTCGTCCACGTCGTCGTTCGGTGGCGGCACGATCCTCTTCAAGATGGCCAACCTCTCGAAGGTCGTGGACAGCACGCTCGTCAACGAGAGCGACATCGGGCACGTGCGCCCCGGCCAGACGGCGACGGTGAAGGTGGATGCGTACCCGAACCGCTCGTTCACGGGCCGCGTGCAGAAGATCGCGCCGCAGGCCACCGTGCAGCAGAGCGTGACGATGTTCCCGGTGCTCATCGAGTTGAACAACGAGGACGGCGCGCTCATGCCGGGGATGAACAGCGACGTGTCGGTGCTCGTCGAGCGGCGTGACAACGTGCTCGCGGTGCCGAACGACGCCGTGCGGAGCCCGCGCGATGCCATGGCGGCGGCGGCCGCGCTGGGGCTCGATCCCGAGAAGGTGCGCCAGGAGATGAGCTCGCAGTTCGGCGGCTTCGGCGGCGGTCGTGGGCGCGGACGTCGCGGCGGCCCGGGCGGCGCGAACGGTGCGAACGGCGCGCGTACCAACACCTCGGCGGGCGACATCGTATCGGGGATCGACGTCACCCAGCAGGGCACGCAGGGTGGCGCGCAGGCGCAGGGCGGCACGCGCGGCGGGCGGCAGGGCAGTCTGCCGGACAGCGCGCGCCGCGGTCGGTTCCAGGGGCGGCAGGGCGGTCAGTACGGCGCCGGGCGACAGGCGGGCGGCGATCCGCAAGGCACCACCGCGCTGTCCGACAGCGAATCGACATCGGCCAACACCGTCGGGCGCCCGCACCCGGGGCTCGTGTTCGTCGCGCAGGGGCAGACTTTCGTCCCCAAGATCGTCATGCTCGGCGCGGGGAACTACGACGTGACCGAGGTGCTCTCCGGACTCAAGGAGGGTGATCAGGTCGCGTTGATCAGCGCCGCGGTGCTGCAGCAGGCGCGGGACCAGATGATGCAGCGGATCCGTGCGCGGTCGGGGCTCCCCGGCATGCGGCAGGATACCCAGAAGAAGGATTCGGGCAACGCACAGCGCGGCGGCCAGAATGGTGGCCGGCGCGGAGGGCCGTAACGATGCTCATCGGCGAGATCATGCGCGTCGCGCTCAGCGCGCTCCGCGCGAACAAGCTGCGCTCCGTGCTCACGATGCTCGGCATCGTCATCGGCGTGGCGGCGGTGATCGCGATGGTCGCGCTCGGCCGCGGCGCGCAGAACGCGGTGAAGCAGCGCATCGCCTCGCTCGGCACGACGCTGCTCACGGTGCGCCCGGGCCGGGTGTTCCGCGGCGGCGTCGCATCGAACCTCGATCGCGCCCGCCTCTGGGTGGAAGATGCGACCGCGCTCGAGACCAAGGGCACCACGTTCGCGGCGGTCGAGCCGGAGATGACGCGTCAGCTGCAGGTGCAGTACGAGAACCAGAACAGCGCGACGCAGATCATCGGGACGACGTCCAACTACCTGGACGTTCGCAAGTACGTGATGCAGTACGGACGGATGTTCACGCACGCGGAGGACGAAGGGCGCAAGCGCGTCGCCGTCCTCGGTGCCACGGTCGCGAACCAGCTCTCCAACAACGCGCCCGCGTCGCTCATCAACCAGAACATCCGGATCCGCGGGATCCAGTTCCAGGTCATCGGGATCACCGCCCCCAAGGGCGGCGCGTCGTCGTTCAACGATCCGGACGATCAGGTGCTCATCCCGCTGCAGACGGCGCAGTTCCGCGTCTTCGACACGAGGTACCTGAGCTCGATCAGCGTCCTCTCGCCGTCGGAGGCGATGATCCCGCAGACGATGGCCGAGATCGACAAGATCCTCCGGCGCCAGCACCGCATCCTGCCGGGACAGGACAGCGACGTCGAGATTCGGAACCAGGCGGACTTCCTGAGCACGTTCGCCGAGACGACGCAGGTGTTCGGTCTGCTGCTCGCCGGGATCGCGACGGTGTCGCTGCTCGTGGGCGGGATCGGGATCATGAACATCATGCTCGTTTCCGTCACCGAGCGCACGCGCGAGGTGGGGATCCGCAAGGCGCTGGGCGCGACGCGCAACAACATCCTGCTCCAGTTCCTCATCGAGGCCGTGGTGCTCTGCCTGCTGGGCGGCGCGATCGGCGTGGTGGTGGGCGCGGGCGGTGCCTACGTGCTGCGCACCGCCATGCACTGGAACACGGACGTGTCGGGCTCGTCGATCCTGCTCGCGTTCGCGTTCTCGGCGCTGGTCGGCGTGTTGTTCGGCGTGTGGCCGGCGCGTCGCGCGGCTCGGCTCGATCCGATCGAGTCGCTGCGATACGAGTAGCGCGCACGGCTTGGCGAACCGCGCGGTTGTCTGGCGCGGTCTGTCGGCGCACGTTACACTTGAACCGCCGCGGGGCCGGAGTATCGGCTCGCGGCGGTTCTCTTTGGAGGGCATCCCATGCCTCGTCCCGGCGCGCGTCGATGGTCGCTCGCCCTCTCGCTCCCGCTGCTCCTCGCGACGGCATGTCGTCGCGTGCGGGACGCCGCGCCGCCAGCGCGTGATGCATCGCGGGATGTCATCTCGTCGGCTCGCCATCCATCGACGAGCGTTCCTCTCCGCGCGCCACCCGATTCACAGATCCCCGATGGTGCGCTCGGCGCGTCCATTCGCCGGGGACACGCGCTGCTCGCCGCGACGCGCGACAGTCTACCCGGACACGTTGGGAATCGGCTTCGCTGCCTGAGCTGCCACCTGGACGACGGCCGCCGGCCGTACGCCTCGCCGCTCGTGGGCGTGTACGCGCGCTATCCGCAATACTCCGCGCGCAGTGCCACCGTGAACCTCATCGAAGATCGCATCAACGACTGCTTCCGTCGCAGCATGAACGGCACGCCGCTCGCGCCCGACAGCCGCGACCTGCACGACATCACCGCGTACCTTGCCTGGCTCTCGAGGGGAATCCCCGTCGGCGCCACGGTCGAAGGTCAGGGACTGATGACGCTGAAGCCGCTGCGCCCCGACACGATTCAGGGGCGGATGCTCTACGCCGCCACGTGCGTGCGCTGCCATGGAACGCACGGTGAAGGCACGGTCGTCGCGCCGCCGCTCTGGGGGCCGGAGTCGTTCAACATCGGCGCCGGGATGGCGCGTCTGCGCACCGCGGCCGCCTTCATCCGGCACAACATGCCGTACGATCGGCCCGGCTCGCTCACCGATCAGCAGGCGTTCGACATCGCGGGCTACGTGACCTCCCGCCCGCGCCCCGACCTGGCCGGCAAGGAGAACGACTGGCCGAACGGCGACGCACCGCCGGACGTCGCGTACCCGACGCGCGGTGCGCACACGCCGAGTCGGAGCGACGCGCGCACGCTGACTCGCACTCACGCACAGCCGCGCTAGCGGCCGATCCGCCGATCGACATCACGAACGAGAACGTGCACTTCCCTCTTCCTACGCTGGAGGCACCACCATGATGGACGATGCAGCATTCTCCACACGACGTCGCGGCTTTCTCGGACGATTGGCGGCCGGCCTCGTCGGCCTCGGCGTCAGCGGGACGCTTCCGCTCCGCCTCGACGCCGCGCCGCGCGGCATGGCGCTCACATCGCTGTCCGACATCGAGCAGTGGCCCGAGGGGTTGAACGGGAAGCACCGGCAGGTGTTCGATGCCGTGAGTCCGAACGACGGCTTCTCGTTCATCTTCGCGCACATCTTCCTCATGACGAACGCTGAAGCGAGCAAGATCCCCGAGCACGACCTCAACGCCGTCGTCGTGCTGCGCCATGCGGCGGCCACACTCGCGTTCACCGATCCGGTGTGGTCGAAGTACAAGTTGGGGGAAGCGGTGAACGTGAAGGATCCGAAGACGCACGCGCCGGCCGAGCGCAATCCGTTCTATCACGCGAGCGACGGCGCGCTTCCCTTCCCTGAGGCGTCGATCGACAAGTTGCAGGCGCGCGGCGTGCTCTTCGGCGTGTGCAACGTCGCGCTCACGCACCTGAGCGCGCAGCGTGCCGAGGTGGCCGGCGTGACGCCGGAGCAGGCGCGTGCCGAGTACGTGGCGGGGCTCATCCCCGGCATCACCGTGCTTCCGTCCGGCGTGTGGGGCGTGAACCGCGCGCAGGAGCGCGGGTGTACGTACTGCTACGCGGGATGAGGGGGACTACAGTGAATCAGGAACGACAGAAAGCGGAAAGCTGAGAGCAGAAAGCAGAGAGGCGTTCCTGCTCTCTACTTTCTGCTCTCTGCTCTCTACTTTCTGCTCTCTGCTCTCTGCCGTTCCTGACTCACTTCTCTCGCCGCCGTCCCCACGCCGCTCGCCAGTACGATCTCCGCCGCCGCATCGAGCAGATAGACCGGCGAGATCCGGCCGCGCAGGGCGTATACGACATCGATGGCCGCGACGCCGAGTGCGGTGCCGAGCCCCAGCAACGCGACCTCGGGCGTGACGCGCTCGCGGCGCACGGCCAGCGTCATGACCGCGCCATCGATGACGAGCAGCGTGCCGACGGTCTTCACGAGCCATCGGTCCATCTTCGGACCCGTGATGCGCTCGAAGGATTCGATGTCGACGAGCGACCAGAGACCGGTCGCAAGATAGTAGATTCCTTGCGCGAGTAGTGCGATGCGGGATCGGCGCGGCATGCAGGCCCTCCGGTTGCACGCATCACGGAGCAAGGACAGCGCCGACGGACCTGGAGGATGATGAGTCGTGACGAACAAGGTGACGAAATCGGACGCGGAATGGCGGCGTGAGCTGACGCCGGAGCAGTACCGGATCACTCGGCAGAAAGGGACCGAGCGCGCGTTCACGGGCGAATACCACGACTCGCATGACGCGGGCGTGTATCGATGCGTGTGCTGCGGCGCGCCGCTCTTCAGCTCCGACGCGAAGTTCGAGTCGGGGACCGGGTGGCCGAGCTACTGGAAGCCGGCGACGCCGGAGAGCGTGCGAACGGAGACGGACGCGAGCTTCTTCATGCGCCGAACGGAGGTACTGTGCGGCCAGTGCGACGCGCACCTCGGCCACCTCTTCGACGATGGGCCAGCCCCAACCGGCCTGCGCTACTGCATCAATTCCGCCGCGTTGACGCTGGACCGATCGGGCGACGCCCGCGTGGACGAGGAGTGAGACGAGGAGTGAGATGACACGAGCGGAGCGGCATTCGATGCCGCTCCGCTCGCACGTTCAGCCTACACGTTCGGCTCAGTCGTTATCGGAGAGATCCTGCGGGGCCTCGCCGAACTTCTTCTGCGCCTTCCCCGTCCACTCCTTCGCCTTCCCCTTCATCTGCTCGCTGGTGTTGTCCGTGGCATCGCCGATGGCACTGCGGGCCTTCCCCTCGAGCTCCTTCGCCGAGCCTTTCATCCGATTCTCGGTCCCGCGAGCCGCGCGATCCACGTCATCGCGATCGATGTCTTTTCGGTCAGCCATGATACAAACCTCCTGCAACTGGTGGAGCGAAAGCGTTCCGCCCGTCGAACTAACGGACACGCTATCGTGGCAAGGGATGTGCCGGTTGGTGGTCGATGGCGACGAGCGATTCGTAACTCGCCACGCAGAAGAACGGGACGTAACTTGGAGGGTGGAGGGAGTAGGGTGTAGGGTGTAGGGTGTAGCCGGCACGCGCTTGGAGTTCTACGCGCGAGTAGACGCTTCCCGAGGTCGGCTACCCCCTAACCCCTACGCCCTCCCCCCGGCACTCCGACTCTTCCCCGCGAGGTCGCGTGACACAACCCGTTTCGATCGAAGCACCAGATCGCCGCGCCGTGCACGCTGCATTCATCGTGAACGGAGAGCGGCGCGAGGTGGCGTTCACGCCGCACAAGACGTTGATCGAGGTGCTGCGCGAGGATCTCGGCCTCACCGGGACCAAGCACGGATGCGAGCTCGGCGAGTGCGGCACGTGCACCGTGCTGGTCGATGGCACGCCCGTGCTCTCCTGTCTTGCGCTCGCACTCAGCTACCGTGACCGTGCGATCGAGACGGTGGAAGGGATGGCGCACGGGAACACGCTGCATCCATTGCAGGACGCCTTCGCCGAGCTCGGCGCCGCGCAGTGCGGCTACTGCACGCCGGGATTTCTCCTCACCGCCAAAGCCCTGCTCGATGCGAATCCCCATCCGACGCGCGCGGAGATCGTCGATGCATTGAGCGGCAATCTCTGCCGGTGCACGGGCTATCTGAAGATCTTCGAGGCGGTGGAGCGGGCGCGGGATGCGGGATGCGGGATGGGGGATGCGGAACGGCCGAGAGGTGAGAGCCGAGAGGCGGGAGCCGCAGGACGAGTGGCGAATGATGGGAGGCGCGACAGCAACTCGAAGCACGCGTCCGCGCGGCGCCGGAATGGAGGACAGCGCTCGTGAAACCCGAATCGCAGACGCATCCCGCACCCCGCATCCCGCATCCCGCATCCCGCCTCCCGAGCCCCGCTTCGCGCGCCGTCATCGGCACCCCCCGCCGCAAAGTCGACGCGACCGCGAAGGTGACGGGCGAGCTCCGCTTCGCGGACGACCTCGTGCTGCCGCGCATGCTGCACTGCAAGCTGCTGCGCTCTCGGCTGCCGCATGCGAAGATCGTGCGCATCGATACCTCGAAGGCCGACGCGCATCCGGGCGTCGTCGCGGTGATGACGGGGAAGGCGCTGCCGATTCCGTTCGGCATTCTGCCCGTGTCGCAGGACGAGCACGCACTCGCACAGGATGTGGTGCGCTTCGTGGGCGACCCGGTGGCCGCCGTCGCCGCGCTCGATGAAGATGCGGCCGCCGAGGCGTGCGATCTCATCGAGGTCGAGTACGAGCCGCTCGCGGCCATCACATCGATCGAGGACGGCATCGCGCACGCGACGCCGCGGATCCACGACTACGCGGACGACGGGAACGTCCACAAGCAGATCGCGCTCGAGTTCGGCGCCGTGGACGATGCGATGCGGAGCGCCGATCTGGTACGCGAGGACGTGTTCTTCTACGAGGGGAACACGCACCTGCCCATGGAGCAGCACGCATCACTCGCACAGTGGTCGCCGGATGGGAAGATCACGGTGTGGAGCAGCACGCAGACGCCGCACTATCTACATCGCGCGCTGGCGAAGGTGCTCGAGATGAATCCCGCGCACGTGCGCGTCATCGCGATGCCCAATGGCGGCGGCTTCGGCGGAAAGTCGGATCCGTTCAGCCACGAGATCGTCGTCGCCGCGCTCGCGCGGGCGACGGGGCGCCCGGTGAAGATCTGCCTCACGCGCGAGGAGGTGTTCTACTGCCACCGCGGGCGGCACCCGGTGCTCATACGGGTGAAGACGGGAGTGAAGCGCGACGGCTCGATCGTCGCCATGGACTTCACGAGCTTCCTCGATGGCGGCGCGTACGGCTCGTACGGTGTGGCGAGCACCTACTACACGGGCGCGCTGCAGACCGTCACCTACCAGGTGCCGCACTACCGCTTCCGCGGCGCGCGTGTGTTCACGAACAAGCCACCGTGTGGACCCAAGCGCGGCCACGGCACGCCGCAGCCGCGCTTCGCGGTCGAGGTGCAGCTCGACAAGATCGCCGAGCAGCTGTCGCTCGATCCCGCGGAGATGCGACTCCGCACGCTACAGCCCGCGAACTCGGTGACGGCCAACTGGCTCCGCATCGGCTCGATGGGGCTGGGGCCGTGCATCGACGCCGTCGTGAGGGCGAGCGGGTGGAAGGACAAGTTCCGCAAGCTCCCCTTCGGCCGCGGCGTGGGGATCGCGTGCTCGTCGTACATCTCGGGCGCGGGACTTCCCATCTACTGGAACCACATGCCGCACTCGGGCGTGCAGCTGCGGCTCGATCGCTCGGGCGGCGTCGCCGTCTTCTGCGGCTCGATCGATATCGGCCAGGGCTCGGACTCGGTGCTCGCGTACTGCGTCGCCGAAGTGCTGGGCATCGATCCGCTCGACATCCGCGTCGTGAGCGGCGACACGGACATCACACCCGTCGACCTGGGCTCCTACTCGTCGCGCGTGACGATGATGACGGGGAACGCCGCGATCCAGGCGGCCGAACGCGCGCGCGCGATCCTCGCCGATGCGGTGTGCGAGAAGACGGGGATCCCGCGCGAGCGCGTCGCATTCGGCGATCGGCGCGTGTTCGACGTCGAGGATCCCGACCGCGGCGTGAGCTTCGCCGAAGCATCGCAGATGGCGGAAGCGAAGCACGGGACCATCGGGACGACGGGCTCGTACACGCCGCCGCGCTCGCCGGGTCGCTACAAGGGCGCGGGTGTCGGCCCCTCCCCCGCGTACTCGTACTCGTGCGCGGTGGCCGAAGTCGAGGTCGATCCCGAGAGCGGGATCGTGCGCGTGCCGAAAGTCTGGATCGCGCACGACATCGGGCAGGCCATCAACCCTACGCTCGCGCTCGGACAGGTGGAAGGCTCGGTCTACATGGGGCTCGGCGAAGCGTTGATGGAAGAGATGACCTACCGCGACGCGCAGCGGAACGTGGTGCACCATCATCCGAGCATGCTCGAGTACAAGAGTCCCACGACGTTCGAGATGTGCGACATCGAGACATTCCTCATCGAGCAACCCGAGCCAGAGGGACCGTTCGGCGCGAAGGAAGTGGGACAGGGTCCGTTGCTTCCGATCCCGCCCGCCGTCGCGAACGCGGTGTACGACGCGGTGGGCGTGCGCGTGGACGAGGTGCCGTGCTCGCCACACAAGGTGCTCAAGGCGCTCAAGGACAAGATGAAGGGGAAGGACGGACGCTACGGCCCGGCGCGCGTACCCGTCTACGACTTCCCCGAGCCCGCGCGCGTGCTGACACCCGCGCAGGGCGGCACGGGGCGTGAGCTCGACGAGCGCCCGCACAGCGAAGTGGGCGGAGGCGCGCGCTGATGCTCCGACTCCCGCGCTTCACCTACCTCGAGCCGCTCACGCTGAGCGATGCGATCCGCATGCGCGACGAGGCCGGCGACGACGCGAGCTTCGTCGCGGGCGGCACCGATCTCTACCCGAACATGAAGCGCCGGCAGCAGACGCCGCGCACGGTGATCGCGCTCCAGCGGCTCCGCGAGCTGCAGGAGATCACCGGCACGCCGCGCGACGGGATGACCATCGGCGCGGGGGTCACCCTCACCGCGCTTGGCGCTCATCCGGTGATCGTCGAGCACTACCCGGCGGTAGCGCATGCGGCGGCCGTCGTCTCCACACCGTTGCTGCGCAACATGGGGACGATCGGCGGGAACTTGCTGCTCGATACACGGTGCAACTACTACGACCAGACGTACGAGTGGCGGAAGGCGATCAACTTCTGCATGAAGAAGGACGGCGAGATCTGCTGGGTGGCGCCGTCGAGCCCGCGCTGCTGGGCGGTGCAGTCATCGGATGGTGTGCCCGTCGCCGTCGCGATCGGCGCCGAGGTCACGGTCGTGAGCGCGCGCGGCGAGCGACGGATCCCCGCGGCCGAGCTGTACAACAACGACGGGATGCGCTACCTCACCAAGTCGCCCGACGAGCTGCTCGTCGCCTACCATCTACCGCCGGCCGGTGATGCAACGGGCGCCGGGCATCGCTGGCGCGCCACCTACCACAAGCTCCGCCGGCGCGGCTCGTTCGACTTCCCCGTCCTCGGCGTCGCCGCACGCATCGATTTCGACGATGACGACATCGTGCTGAGCGCGCGCATCGTGCTCGGGGGCGTCGCGTCCTATCCGATGGAGATCGCGGACGCCGCGCAGGCGATCGTCGGACAACGCCTCGATGCCGCGACCATCGCCCAGGCAGCCGATGCCGCCTATCGCCCCGCGAAGCCGATGGACAACACCGACTTCACGCTCGCCTGGCGGAAGGACATGGTGCGCGTGTACGTGCAGCGCGCGCTCACGGAGCTCGCGGAGCCTCACCGGCTTGCCCGACCTTCAGGCGCTGCGTAGACTGGAAACACCCGGCCACCAGGCCACCATCACGCGAACACCCCAGGGGGCGATGCTCCGGCTCCGCACATTCGGCAGTCTCTCACTGGACCGCGATGGTTCTCCCGCGTCCAGCACCGCCGTTCAACGCTATCCCCTCGCTCTCCTCACCCTCCTCGCCGTCGCCGGCAGCCGCGGGATCAGTCGCGACAGGATCATCGCGCTGCTCTGGCCGGAAAGCGACGGCGAGCGCTCGCGTCATTCGCTGGCCCAGCTCCTCTACGCGGTTCGCCGCGCGCTCCACTCGGATGTGGTGCTCGCCGGCGCCGTGGAGCTTCGCCTCAACCCCGAGACGATCACGAGCGATGTCGCCGAGCTCGAGGCGGCACTGGAGCGCGGCGACGACGAGCGCGCGGCGGAGCTGTACGCCGGTCCGTTCCTCGATGGGTGCCACCTCAGCATCTCGGCGGAGTTCGAGCGCTGGGTGGATGGGGAGCGCGCGCGATTCGCGGGACGCATGGCGCGCGCACTCGAGTCGCTCGCCTCGAAGGCTGCGGCGCGCGGCGACCGCGGCGCGGCGGTGGAGTGGTGGCGGCGGCTCGCCGCACTCGATCCACTGAACACGCGCGCCGCGCGCGGTCTCATCGAGGCGCTCGCAAACGCCGGCGACCGCGCGGGCGCCCTGCAGTTCGCGCGCGTGCACGAGACGCTGCTGCGTGAAGAGCTGCACGCGGAGCCGGATGCCGCGTTCCGCTCGCTCGTCGATCACGTGCGGCACAGCCCACCGGCAACGGACAGCGCGCACGTGAACGTCTCGCCCCCGGGGAGCGATGCACGCGGTGCACCCTCCAATGCGAAGGCGCCACCGGTGGCATCCGCGGCGGCACCAGAGACCACGCCGCCAGTGGCGGCGGCGTCTGCGGCGGTGCCAGAATCGGCGGCATCCGCGGCGCCTCCAGTGTCGGCGTCACCAACACCTCGTTCGCGGCGTCGCACGCCGATCGTCGTCGCGGCGACGGTGACCATCGTAGTCGCCGCGCTGGTGACCACGCTCGCGCTCACGCGGCGCGCCGAGTCCCAGCTCGACACACACGAAGTCGTCGTCGCGACGTTCGAGAATCAGACGGGCGACACGACGTTGAATGCACTCGGACAGATGGCCGCCGATTGGATCACCGAAGGGATCGCGCAGAGCGGGATCGTTCCGGTGATCGATTCGCGCAGCGCGATGGCCTCCGAACGCGACGTAGCCGCCCACGCCCGGTCGCGCGATCCCGTACAGCACGTGCGCGCCCTCGCCGAGCAGACCGGCGCCGGCACCGTCGTGTGGGGCTCCTACTACCGCGTCGGCGACACGCTGCTCTTCCAGGCGCGCGTGAGCGATGCGCGCGACGGTCGCGTGTTGCTCGCCATCGACCCGATCAGCGGTTCGGTGACGAACCCGTCCCCGGCGGTCCAGCTGCTCGGCCAGCGTGCGCTCGGCGCGCTCGGCATCCTGTTCAATGTGCGGCACAGTGACTGGATCCAGGGAACGAATCGCCCGCCCACGTACGCCGCCTACCAGGCGTACATGGAAGGGCTCGACTACGAAGACAAGTACCAGTACGCGAAGGCCATCGAGCGCTACACGCGCGCATACGCCCTCGATTCCACCTTCCTCCAGCCGCTCATCTTCGCCGCCGACGCGTACAAGGAGGGGACGGACGACTATGCGCGTGCCGACTCCCTGCTGCGCATCGTGAGCCGGTCGCGGGACCGGCTCTCCCCGTTCGACAGGCAGTTCCTCGCCAATCAACAGGCGGAGCTCGCGGGCGACTGGTCCGGTGCGCTGCTCGCCGCACGCGAGATGGAACGACTGGAGCCGGGCTCCGAGGCGGCCGTGCTCGTCGCCGAGGAGGCGCTCTGGCTCAACCATCCGCAAGAGGCAGCGGACGCGTTCGCGCGCGTGAACCCGGATCAGGGGTGGCTCAAGGGGTGGGCAGGCTACTGGGCGTACCCGACCTTCGCGCACCATCTGCTAGGCGACGACCGCGGCGCACTCGAGATCGCGCGCGAGGGACGGAAACGCTATCCCGAGTCGCAGGGCGCGCTCCTCGGGGAAGTGATCCCCCTCGCTTCGATGGGGCGCGAGAAGGACATCGACGACCTCATCGACGAGAGCCTGCGGCTCCCGTCGGATCCGAGCGACAACCCATCCAAGGTCCTCCGCGTTGCACTCGTCGAGCTCCGCGGCCACGGGCACGAGGACGCGGCGCGCCGCGTTGCCGAGCGCGCCGCGCGCTGGCTCGCCACGCAGCCGCAGCCGACGACCATCGACGACAAGCTCGTCCGACTCAAGCTGCTCTACGCCATGCAGCACTGGGACGAGGCGTGGGCACTCGTGAATCCACTCCCGGCAGAGGTCGCCAACGACGCGACCTGGCTCGGCTTCCGCGGCGCGATCGCGGCGCGGCGCGGAGACTCGACGGAAGCGAAGCGTGTGGCGCGCACGCTCGCGCTTCACCCCTACCCGTACAGCTACGGCGAGCCCGCGCTCTGGCGCGCGCGCATCGCCGCCGTCCTCGGCAACCGTGACCAGGCCGTCGCGCTCGTGCGCGAGGCATTCGCGCAGGGACTCGCCGTCGATCTCTACCTTCACGCCCTGTCCGACTTCGCGTCCCTGCGCGGCTACCCGCCGTTCGACGAACTGATGCGCCCTCGCGGGTGACGCTCGCTCAGTTGCGCTGCACGAGCGTGCCCAGGGTGATGCGGTACTCCTTCGCGCTCGCGTCGTACGACACGCCGTACGTGGTCGGGTAGCGGCCAGGCGTGGCGTACTTCGCCGGGAGCTTCACCGCCATCGTCGTGTCCGGCTTCGACTGCAGGTACGAGAGCGCCATCATCGGCTCCATGAAGGTGAACGCTCCGTCCCACGACCCGTAGATGAAGGTGGACGTGAACGGTTGACCGTTCAGCTCGGGCGATGTCGGATCGACCCAGTGCGCGCCCATCTGCGGCACGCCGCCCGGCGTCTGGATGTAGTCCTGCGGGATGAACTCCGCGGATGGCGCCGCGGCCATCTTGGCGTCGTAGTCGGAGTCGGCGGGCGTGATGGCATCCTGTTCTGCTTCGGTGATCTGATAGAAGTGGAAATCGAAGTGCGGCACCATGTACGGCTGCGGCTCGTGCCCGTCGGGATTCCAATCGATCTCCGCGTGATCGAACGGCGTGAGCGTTCCTTCGGCGGGGAAGTGGAGACGAACGCTGGACATCGTCGTCGGCAACCCGCTCAGGGCACTCTCGGTGAACGCGAGGCCGAGCGCGGTCGGGTTCCCGCTCGCATCCACGGTCACCCACGTGTGCGCCGTGCCGTTGCCGAGCGCGACGTCGGGGCCGACGGTGGTACGACTGTTGGCGCGTGTCGAGTCCGAGCACGCGGCGAGCGCGGCGAGGGCGAGCACGGAGATGACGGCAGAGCGCCGGTGGCGCGTCGTGATTAATGAGTGTGCGACGGACATGACTGCTCTCCTGCGAGTTGGAGCGTGATGCACCCGGTCCGGGTGCGTGACATCCTCCCGCGCGGCAACAGCCGACGTTGCGCGACGGCCGGCGGGAGGCAGGTGAAGGATCAGCGCGTGTCTCACTTGCTCGGCGTGAAGGTCCACGTCACGTCGGCCGTCCCGGCGTTGCCATCCTGCTCCACACCGAGGACGAACATGTCCTGCCCGAGCCCGAGCGGGAAATACGCTTCGCCGGCGTTCTGCGACCCCCAGATCACCGAATGCGCCGGCATGGCACTGTTCACGGTGAGCCCCCCGCGATAGCCGGACGTCGAGTAGACACCGCTTCGTACCGAGCCCACCGCCGCGATCGTGGAGAGGGTGCTCCCATCGGGGTCCGTCTCGGTCGCGTTGATCGTCGGCGAGAACGTCACGTTGTACTGGCAGGTGGTCAGATCGACGTTCAGCGATACGACCGACCTGTCCTCGCCGCCGTAGCTGGCGAGTGGGGCGCCGCTCCCGCTGAGCGAGCCCGTGGACGGTGGGTTCGCGACGAGATCCGTCTGCTTGTCATCGAGGCTCGCCGTTCCGGTCGCGACGCCGTGCCACGCGACGCCGCCCTGGGTGCGCGATGTCAGCTGCAGCGTGGCCGAGATGCTCGCCTGCTCGTTCGCGACGACTTCTTCGCTCGTGTTGGACGCGGTGTGCGAGTAGGTGAAGGTCAGCGATCCGGACCACGTCTGCACGGTGTCGATGCCATCGCACGCCGCGCTGACATCCGATGTCACCGTGAGCGACGCGGCATCGCTGGTCACGCCGTTGGCGGACGCCGTGATGCTGGTGGTGCCCGCTGCCGCGCCGTGTGCGACGCCGTCGCTTCCGATCGTCGCCACGCCAGAGCTCGACGAGGCCCAGGCGAAGGTGACGCCGGGGATCGGCGTCCCGTTGGCATCGACGGCGATCGCCGTGAAGCCCTGCGCGTCGCCGACCTTGATCGTGGCGCTCGCCGGCGTCACGTGGATGGCGGCGATCTGGCCCGCACCCACCACCAGTGTGGCCGCATCGCTCGTCACTCCGTTCCACGATGCGGTGATGCTGGTCATCCCGGGAGCGACGCCCTGCGCCATCCCGCCCGTCGAGATCGTCGCGATGCCGGTGGCCGACGACTTCCAGGTGAAGGTCGCATCGGGAATGGGCTGACCGTCCGCATCGACGGCGGTTGCCGTGTACGGCTGCGACTGGCCAACCAGCACCGCGGCCGTAGCGGGAGTGACGACGACCGACGCCGCTCCCGCGTGCGGCTCGGTGGAGCCGCCGCACGCCGCAAGCACCGCAGCGGTGATCATCCATGTTGCCGTTCTGAACGTCCGCATCATCGCACCTCGTGGAGGGAGGAAGCACGCAGCATCGGCGCTGCGGCATCTGTGTTCGTGACGGTCGGTGCCGCGGTCATGGCTCGCTGCTCACCCGTGCGCACTGGATGGTCCCGCCAATCCGCGCGCCGTCGGAGAAGACCCCATCGATGGTGAGGCGCGCCCCCGACCCCACCCGGGCGGTCGACACGCGCGCGGAGCCCAGATCATGGGTCGCGTGGGCGCTGGCCCGTGCGCTCGCACCTTCGCGGATCAACCGCATCGTGTCGCCGGCATCGAGCTGCACGTCGACGTCATCGCCGGCGTCGCCCGCAGAACCCGCTGCCCGCAGCACCAGCATGCGGATCCCCGGACCGCTCTCGCCCCGATAGCGCACCTCCCATCGGGCGCCCCCGTGGGCGTCAGGGTGCGCGTAGTGATGGCACTCGCCATCGCCGCTGGCCGTGAATCGCTGCGACCCGAGCCCCGGCGGTGCGATGTTCAGCATGAGTGTGAGTGGTACCAGCGCGCGCGTCGCGATCACCCCGTCGCCCGTGAGCGTGCGGGTGGTCGGCACGCGGACGACGGCGCGTGGCGGAGGCGAATCGCCGCCCGCGCGGCAGCCGAGTCCGATCGCGGCAATGAGTACGACAGCCGACGGGCGACACATGATCGGATCCCTCCCGAGCGCATGCAGGTTGAGCCGATGGCTGCTCGATGGGAGGTCGGCATCCCAGCGGCGGCCAGCTTCGCGGTCCGGTCCGTGGCGGCACGGAAGCGAAGTGCGCAGGGAGAGTAGGCCGGGGGGATCAATCGTCGATCAGTAGCGGATCATTTGCCATGGAATTCGGCGAGGCGACCGGTCGCGAGCGATGCCACTTGCAGCGATATATCTTACGTTATATCTTTGGAGCCGTTCTGCGATATATCGCCGTTATATCACCAGGAGGCGCTCATGTGCGGACCATTCTTTGGCGGCTGCGGCCCACGACGCCCTCATGCCGGACGCGGGTGGGGGTTCGATCCCGGATTCATGGCCGGATTCTGGGGACGCCCCGGACAGCGCCGCGGCGGTCCCTTCCGCGGCGGCCGCATGTTCGAGCAGGGGGACCTCAAGTACGTCATCCTCCAGCTGCTCGACGAGAAGCCGCGCCACGGCTATGAGATCATCAAGGCGCTCGAGGAGCGCTCGGGCGGCACCTACTCGCCGAGCCCGGGCACCGTCTACCCCACCCTCACCATGCTCGAGGACCTGGGCTACGCGCGCGCGACCACGGAGGAGGGCGGCAAGAAGATCTACGAGATCACGCCCGAGGGGAAAGCGTATCTGGCCGAGAACCGGAGCACGGTGAACGACATCTTCGACCGCATCGCGGACTTCGGGTCGAATTTCTTCGGCGGCGCGATGATGGCGGTGAACCACGCGTTCAAGGATCTCGCTCGCGCCACCTACACGACGGCTCCGCGTCATCCGAACGACGTCGAGCGACTCACGAAGATCAAGAACATCCTCGAGCGGGCGACGCGCGAGATCGACGAGCTGGAGCGCGGGCCATCCGGTGGCACGAGTCAGCCGGGGACGACGCCGCCTGGACAGAGCGGTCCAACAGGAAGCTGACCGCTCATCCAAAACCGCCGGCTCACACCGCTGGCCGTTGGCTGGACTCGGCCCTGGTAGTGGTTAACTTGCATGACGGATCGCGGCACACGCCGCGATCCGTTTTCGCACAGGGCCAGTCCACGGGCCGTCGTGGCCGACTGGTCGACATCTTGAGTAGGTCAGTGAGTCAGGAGCAGCCGAGATGCGACAGGCGAGAGGCGAGAGACGATGTCGTCCCGAGCGCCAGCGGATGTCATCCCGAGCGCCAGCGGATGTCGTCCCGAGCGCCAGCGAGGGATCATGCTCGCGGAACGAGATTCCTCGCTGCGCTCGGAATGACAATGTCCCGAGATTCCTCGCTTCGCTCGGCATGACAGCTTTCAGCAGTTCCTGACTCACTGACCCACTGACTCACTGACTCACTTTCTTGTTGCCTTCTCGGGCCCCCGTGCCCTGGATTGTTCATGACCGCTGATCCCGCCCGATCGGGCGCGCCAGCCACAGCACCCACACCGCCGGCTTCCGCGATCACCCACCCGACCCCGCCGGAGCGACATCCTGTCGAGCCCAACCCCACCGGGAAGCGGCTCGCGCTCCTCTCACTCACCGCGCTCGGCGTGGTGTACGGCGACATCGGGACGAGCCCGCTTTACGCCTTCAAGGAAGCGTTCAGCCCCGAGTACGGCGTCACGACATCCGCGGCCGACATCTACGGGGTGCTGTCGCTCCTGTGCTGGACGCTGACACTCATTGTCAGCATCAAGTACATCGTCTTCATCATGCGGGCGGACAACCGGGGTGAAGGCGGGATCCTCGCGCTCCTCGCCCTCATCCAGCAGCGACTCCGGCGAGGGGCCGATCGGCACCGGTACAAGATCCTCGTCGCCCTCGGCCTCATCGGCGCGGCCCTGCTCTACGGCGACGGTGTGATCACCCCGGCCATCACCGTGCTCAGCGCGGTCGAGGGGTTGCACGTGATCAATCCGGTGTTCGGCGCCGTCGTCGTTCCGCTGGCCGTGATCATCCTATTCGTGCTCTTCCTCTTCCAGCAGCGCGGGACGACACGGATCGGCGTGGTCTTCGGACCGATCATGGCCATCTGGTTCCTCAGTCTGGGCGCGTTCGGGCTCCGCGAGATCATGAAGGCGCCGAGGATCCTGTTCGCGATCAACCCGTGGTACGCCATCGAGTTCTTCGCGAACCATGGCGCGACCGGCTTCTTCATCCTGGGCGCCGTCGTCCTGGTGGTCACGGGCGCCGAAGCGCTGTACGCGGACATGGGGCACTTCGGGCGCCGGCCGATCCGCGTCGCGTGGTTCACCCTCGTCTTCCCCGCGCTGCTGCTCAACTACTTCGGGCAGGGGGCGCTCGTCCTGCGCGATCCGTCCGCCGCGGCGAATCCGTTCTATATGCTCTTCCCCGCGAAGCTGCTCTACCCGATGCTCATCCTCGCCACGGTGGCGGCGGTGATCGCCTCGCAGGCACTCATCTCGGGGGCCTTCTCGCTCACACAGCAGGCCATGCAGCTCGGCTACAGTCCGCGCATGACCGTGCTGCACACCTCGCGGGAAGAGGCGGGCCAGATCTACGTGCCCGAGGTCAACAAGGCGCTGATGGTCGGCTGCATTCTGCTCGTCCTCTTCTTCAGAAGCTCCGACAATCTGGCGGCGGCCTACGGGATTGCGGTCACCGGCACGATGGTGATCACCACCATCCTCTTCCACTACATCGCGCGTCAGCAGATGCGGTGGCGGAAGCGCAGCGCGATCCTGTTCCTGGTCTTCTTCCTCATCATCGACCTCTCGTTCCTGTTCGCCAACGCGATCAAGATCGAGAGCGGCGGATGGGTACCCATCGCTATCGCCCTGGCGATCTACACCCTGATGATCACGTGGAAGTCGGGGCGTCAGATCCTGCGCAACATGCTCGTCGAAACCAGTCTGCCGATCCACCTGTTCCTCGAGGACGTGAAGCGCCGCAAGCCGCCGCGCGTGCCCGGCACCGCCGTCTTCATGACGTCCGATGTCTCGGGTGCGCCCGTCGTCCTCCTGCACCACCTCAAGCACAACAAGGTGCTGCACGAGCAGGTGCTCCTCCTGTCCATCCTCACCGCCGATGTGCCCGAGATTCCGAGCACCGAGCGGACGAGCATCGAGGCGCTGGGCGAAGGGTTCTACCGCGTCATCGCGCGCTACGGCTTCATGCAGACGCCGAACGTGAAGGAAGTGATGCGCTCATGCGAGCGCGCGGGGGTCAAGCTGCGTCCCGGCGACACGACGTACTACCTGGGACGCGAGCGTCTCCTCCCCACTGGAAAGTCGCGGATGGCGCGCTGGCGGAAGTCGCTCTTCGTGTTCATGTCGCGCAACGCCCGCTCGGCCACGGAGTTCTTCTCCATCCCGCCGAATCGGGTCGTCGAGCTCGGCGCACAGATCGAGTTCTGATGCGCGCACCCGGCGGGGTGCGACACGCGGCGCAGGGCGTGGCGGCGAGTCTCATGCTCGCCGTCGTCGCGCTCGCCCGCCCATTGGCGGCGCAGCGCGCATACCGGAACCCGCACGAGGCGCAACCCGAACGGCCGACGGTCGCTACGCACGCCGGCACCGTCGCGCCCGGCTGGGTCGAGATCGAAGGCGGCGTGGAGGATGATCGGCTCGGCCCCGGCAAGCACCGGCTTGGCGCTCCGCTCAACCTGAAGGTGGGCATCGCGCAACGCGTACAGCTCAACCTCATCGACACGTGGCTGCTGCACGCGACCGATGGCACCCCTGCGCCGGATGTCGGCGATCTCACAGCCGCCGTGAAGTGGCGCATCGTCGACGGGCTCCCCGTGCTCGGCGACTTCGCGATCCTGCCGTCGATCACACTTCCTTCGGGATCCGTGGCGCGCGGCACCGGTTTGGGGACGACCAGTGGCTCGCTGCTCCTCATCTCGAGCCACGATGCGCATGGCGCTGCGATCGACATCAACGCGGGGTTCACGCGCCGAGGAGGGAGCGACGCGATCGCGCCGCACACGTCCACGCTCTGGACAGTGTCGTCCGGCATCCCCGTGCACGGAATGCTGAGCTGGGCCGCGGAGATCTACGGCTACCCTGGCACGTCGGGGCCGGCGGGGAGCGCCCCGATCGTCGCCTTTCTCACGGGCCCCACCATCGAGCCGCTCGCCTGGCTCGAATTCGATGTGGGCATCATCACCCCGATCTCCGGCCCGCAAGCGCGCGCCGCGTATGCCGGGTTCGTGTGGAATGTGGGGCGGCTGGCAGGGAATGCGAGGTGTGAGTTCTGAGTCGTGGGTTGTGAGTTGTGGGTCATGAGTAGTGCTCTACCACCCGGAAGGCCGTCCTCAGAACCCACAACCCATGACCCACGACTCCGGCCTTACCGATCTCTCGCCTTCATCGTCACCGTCTCCCGCTTGCCCTTCCGCAGGACCTCGAGCGAGTTGTCCTGCCGAGTGTTGAGCGAGAGGTGCGCTTCATCGTCGCTTCGCACACTTCGGCCGTTGACCTTGAGGATGACGTCGCCCGAGTGGAGGTCCGTCGTCGAGTCGGCGTGGAGGACGAGCAGGCCGTCAGCGCTCCCCGCGCCGAAGTAGGACGCGAGATCGCCGTTCACCGGCGCGAGCTGGAGTCCGCCGAGGCGCAGCACGTACGATGGACCGGACGCGGTCGCGTTGATCACATCGTCTTCGCGATTCACAGTCACGCGGCCGGCCGATGGTGCCCAAGAGGCACGGAACCGGTTGTCGAAGTTGAACTGCATATCGCGCATGCGGCGCTGGGCATCGCGCATGTTCTCCTGGGCGCGAAGCATCGCGCGGGCGGTGGCCTCGTTCTGCCGCTCACGCAGCACGTCCATGCGCTCGCGCTCCGCGCGCGACGGCATGGCGGGCATCGGCGGCATGGGCGCCATGGGCGGTACGGGCGGCGCGGGCGGTACGGCACCGAAGCGATCGCCATCGCGGAAGAAGAAGGACGGCGACTCGGCGTAGACGTCGGCCTCGCTCGCCGCCTTCACGTCGACCGTCTTGAGCTGGCCGTTCGCGTAGACGCGCAGATGTACCGTCTCGCCGGGTTTCACCTTCTGCATCTCGCGCTGCAGCCGGCGTCCCATGAGCCCGGCCATCTCGCGATCGCCCGTGTCGGCCGGAGCGAGCTGGAGGCTCACGCCATTGATGGCGGCGATCCGGTCGCCTTCCTCGAGCCCCGCCTTCTCCGCGGGGCTCCCGCTCACGATGCTCGTGATGAGCACGCCGAGCGTATCGCGTCTGCTCGTACCCGATGACGTACCGAGCCCGAGCGCCGCGCGCGTGCTATCGCTTGAATTCAGGTACACCGCGACCGCCGGACGCGGTGCGCTCCGCGTCGCCGGACGAGTGCGTGTGTTCTGTGCAGGGGACGGCATGGCGACCGCCGCATATGCAACGGTGCCGGCGACAACCAGGGAAGACCACATGTGTGACCTCGCGTGACAGAAGTGTGCAGCGGCGTTCAATCAATGAGTCACACGGGGCGAGGGGAGAGTTGCTTTGGGCTGTGAGCTGTGAGCTGTGGGCTGTGAGCTGTGAGT
>DASVCF010000024.1:0-17069 GCA_036381735.1 Gemmatimonadaceae bacterium
CGCGGTAGATCGTGGTGCGGAACCCGGCCCGGAAGAGGAAGAGGATGGCGGAAATCAGCGTCCCGGCGTGCCCGATACCGACCCAGAACACGAAGGTGACGATGTAGACGCCCCACATGACCGGCGGCGTGTAGCCCGCGACGCCGAGGCCCATGTAAATCTGGTACGTCCACGCCGCCGCTCCGATGAGCATCGCGGTAACGGCCAGCCCGAGTCCGATCCACCAGTTCCGCGTCGGCCGCAGCGTCGCGATGATCTCATCGTTGACCTGCGTGTACGACCGGACTGCCGGGAGTTGCACATCGGCCGAGGGGATGTTCGGACGGCGCTCGACCACTTCTGTCGCCATTGTCGCCATCGCCCTCTACTCCGCCGCAGGCGCGTCAGGCGCCGGATGAGTGACTTTCTGCATGTAGACCACGGCGGTGAAGGTGTTGAGTTCGGGGAAGACGTGGTATCCGCGTGGATCGTCCACGTGCTTGGCCACCGTCCACTCCGGGTGCGCCGCGTCGCCGAACACGATCGCGTTCGACGGACAGGCCTGCGCGCACGCCGTCGTGAATTCGTCCGGCCGGAGCTCGCGCTGCTCGGCGCGTGCCCGATGCTCGGCCTCGCGGATGCGCTGAACGCAGAAGGTGCACTTCTCCATCACCCCCTTGCCGCGCACCGTCACGTCGGGGTTCAGAATCCAGTTCATCTGCTCGGGCCACGCATACTGCGGCCGAGCCGGCTCGCCGTAACCGAACCAGTTGAAGTAGCGAACCTTGTACGGACAGTTGTTCGAGCAGTAGCGCGTGCCAACGCACCGGTTGTAGACCTGCACGTTCAACCCGTCCGGCGAGTGGTACGTCGCGTACACGGGGCACACCGGTTCGCACGGCGCGTTGCCGCAGTGCTGACACAGCATCGGCGTGAAGCGCACATCGAAGTCGGTGACCAGATCCTCACCGCCCTCGAAGTACCGCTCGATGCGCATCCAGCTCATCTCGCGACCGCGGAGAATGTTGGCGCCGGCTTGCGGCTTCTCCAGAAGACGCGCGTTCTGATACGCGGCACCGACCGTCGGCAGGTTGTTCTCGGAATAGCACGCCGTCACGCACGCCGAGCACCCCGTGCACCGCGCGAGATCGACCGTCATCGCCCAGCGCCGGTCGGCCATGTGGCTGAAGTTGTCCGGCTCGTACATGCCGTAGGCCTTCGCGTGCTTCTGGACCACCACACCCTGCGCATCGGCGGCGACGGGCGAACGAAGACCCGGAAGGAACTCGTCGGGCGCCTGGCCCGGGATCTTCTCCGGCCCGCTCTCCAGGTGCCCCTTCCGCAGCTCTTCCACCGTCACCGCACGCGCGATGCCGCGTCCGTGCTGGCGTGCTGACCCCTCGGTGGTGACGAGCGCATTGTAGTCACCAGTGTACGCGACGTTGGCCTTCGTGGCCGTCCACGCCAGCGCTCCCGACTTGCCTTCGAAGACCGTCGGGACCACCTCGAACGGATTGACGCCGGTGCCCTGCGCGAACCGCCCGTACGCCGTGTGCCCCTGGCCGAATGCCATGGCCACGGTATCCGGACGAATGCCGAGGTAGATGTACGCGGGCGCGGTGATCTTCCCCGCCGGCGTTTCGAGACTGAGCAGGTCGCCCGGCTGCTCGACGCCCAGCTTCTTGGCCGTCGTCGGGTGCACCTCGATCCACGACTGCCAGCAGATCTTGCTCACCGGATCGGGGAGCTCCTGCAGCCACGGCTTGTTCGCGCCGCGCCCATCGCCGAGTGACGGCGAGGGGTACACGACGAAGAAGTACTCGCCTTTGGTCTCGGCGATCGCCGGCGCCGCCGGCGTGGTCGGAGTGGACTGGCGCGGCGTGGCACGACGCTGCATCACCGCACCCGACGCGACGCCCGTCTCGAGCGCCGCCGTGAAGGCGCTGACGCCACCGGGGAAGCGGCTGATCAGCCACTCGCGGTAGTTCGGCACCTTGTACATCCCGGCCGTCTTCGGATTCGCCTTCGCGACATCGATGAGCACATCGGCCGTCTGCCGCGTGTCGTACACGCGATCCATACCCGGCTGCTGCACCGAGATCACGTTCGCCATCGGCTGCGAGTCGCCCCACGACTCGATGGGGTGGTCATCCGGAAGAATCAGATCGGCGAGCTCGGCCGTCTCGTCGGGATAGAGCGAGAAGCTCACGCGGAACGGCACCTTCATCACGGCCTCGCTGAAGCGCGCGGTCTTGGGGAAGGTGAACACTGGGTTCGCGCCGCGAATCATCACGAGCGGCACCTTGCCCGAGCGCATGCGCTCGACCGCGTCCGCCACCTCGGCCGGAGTCGCGATTCCCTCGAAGCTCTGGATCGCGCGCTTGGGATCGACGGTCACGCCGACGTTCCCCGCCGCCTTGTTCATCTCGTTCACCGCGAGCGCGAGCTCCATCGCCTGCGCCGTGTTGCCACCGGCGAGGAAGAGGCTCGGCTTGGTCGCCGCGATCTCATTCTTGAGTCGCGCGAGCGTCTCGGCGGGCACGTCGCCCGCGCGCGCCGCGTCATCGATGGAGCCGGTCCCGGCGAGCGCCTTGGCGATCGCGAGCTCGCTCCCCGGCCTGCACGCGACCCACTCGTCGGCGTTGCACCCGGTGAGCGAGCGGCGCGGACCGACGTAGACGAAGCGCGGCGCATCGACGAGCTTGGCGCGCGCATCGGCGAAGCTCAGCTGCTGCGGGACGCCGGCGCCCCAGGTGTCGAGGAAGTCCGCGCCGAACGAGACGATGAGCTTGGCCTTGGTGAAATCGAGCGACGGCCATGCAACGCCGTAGCTCTGCCGGTTGGCGGCGATCACGGCCGTGTCCGCGAGCGCATCGTAGCTCAGGTGCGCCGGCATGCCGTGCGCGGCGAGCCACTCATCGAGGAACGCCGGGAAGCTCCCCGTCTCGTGCTGGTTGATGAAGACCGCGTTCGCCGCCTGGCCGTTCGCCTGGAGCTCGGCCACCTTGTCGCCGAACGTCTTCAGCGCCTGCGCCCAGGTGACGGCGACGAGCTTGCCGTTCTGCCGCATCATCGGCGAGCGGTAGCGGTCGGGATTGTAGAGCCCCTGCACCGCCGCCAATCCCCGCGTGCACAACGCGCCGCGGTTCAGCGGGTGAGCGGGATTCCCTTCGAGCTTGAACGTCCGCCCATCGCGCGTCTCCATGAGAATGCCGCACCCGGCCGAGCATTCGCGGCAGGTGGACGCATAGTAGTTGGACACCCCGGGAACCGTTTCATCGGGGTTGACCATGTACGGGATGAGGTGCTCGAGCTGTGTATTGCCGCAACCTACCGTGGCGGTCGCCGCGCCGGCGACGCCCAGCACCTTCAGGAAGTCGCGTCGGCGGACGCCCGTCGAGTCCGGTGTATCGCTCATTCAGATCGTCCTAGTAATGGCAAACGCTGCAGTCGTAGCGGACCTTGTGCTGCACGTGACAGTTGACGCACCACCCCATGCTGAGCGGCGCGTACTGATAGACGCGCGACATGTTCTGCACTGGTCCGTGGCAGTACTGGCACTGCACGCCCGCGTTGACGTGCGCCATGTGGGGGAAGTTGACGTAGTCGGGCACCTTGTGGATGCGGATCCACGGCACCGGCTTCTTCGCGTTCCTATAGGCGGTGAGCTTGGTGATCCCTTCGCTCTTCCGGGCGGGTCCGGTAGGACTCGCGGGCCGATTGGGTCCGACGATGGTGTGGCACCCCATGCAGGTGCTCATCGCGGGGAGCCCGGGATCGGTCGACTTGAACGCGGAGAAGTGACAGTAGACGCAGTTGAGGCCGAGCGTCTTCACGTGCACCGGGTGCGGAAAGTTGATCGGCTGAACGGGTGCACGACCTTGCGGAGTGGAACCGCCCCAGTATCCCCATGGCGCATGGGCCGGCTGCTCGGGGAATGGCGACTTGGCTTGTTGTTGAGCGGGGGATCGGTTCGGCGAGGACGACGCCCCCTGGTAAGCCGACATGAGCACGGCTGCGGCAGCGAGGGCGAAGAGCCCTGGGATCGCCGCCCACTTCCTCCTCGGTGTCATCGAGATTCGATCATTGGTAGGGCGAAGCAGCGCAATTTGTGAAATTCTTCACAAGGACAAGGCAACGTCCGGTAAGTTGGTTCGGTGAGGTAGCTGACGCAAGAGGCATTATTGGTGGTAAGTTGTGGATGGTGAGTTTTGGGCCGTGAGCGTTGAGTGTGCGTCCCGCTGCAAGCTTTGGGCTTCCCAGCGCTCGTGCTCACAACCTGCTCACACCCTGCTCACAACCCACCACCCAGAACTCACGTCCCGTTCCGCCGCGCCGCCCCCGACACCGCCATCGCGCCCGCCAACTGCACGCCGGCGAGCTCATCGGGGAGCAGCTCGAGATTGGCGCGCGGGGTTTGCGTGAGTCGCAACGGCCAGGCGCTGCCGTAAACGAAGCGATCGGCGCCGATCGTCCCCAGCAGATGCGCGAAGTCGTCTTCGGGCGGGCCCCACAACCACGAGATGTCCCACCACACGCGCGAGCGCTCGTCGGGCGTGAGCCCCCAGTGCACTTCCTCGATGAGCGTGCGCCCGGCGGAGGTGATCAGCAGGTGGACACGCGAGCTCGAGCGCGCGAGCGCACGGATCGCCGCGCCCGTGAGGTCGCCGGCGGTATCCATCCAGTGACGCTGACGCAGATCCTCGAAGCGCGTCGTGAGGAGGAGCACGAGCCCCGCGTCGCCGCACGCACGGGCCAGCGCCAGCATGTTCGCGTCGTGCGGACCGAGCCCCCACTGCGGCGGATAGGCACGCACCGCGGGCACGCCGCGATCCACGGCGTCGGCGAGCGTACGCTCCCACTTGGGCCAATCGGGGCGCACCACGGGGATCGGCGTGAGGACGTTCGTGTGCGGAGCGAGCGCCGCGTACAGCGCATCGTTGCCGGGCGTGGGATCGCGATAGAACGCCGATGGCAGATGTCCGACCCACGCACGATCCACCTTCTCGCGCGCGAGCACACGCACGAGCACGTCGGGATCAGGATGCGGCACGTAACGAAACGGATACCCGCCAATGCAGGTGTTGACGTCGACCAACATCAGCGCACCTCCGTCCGGGACGTACTCGTGCCGCGCCGCTCGTGCTCCACGTCGGGAATGCCCGGGAGCGCGCCCGGCGGGAAGATGCGCGCGGCATTCCGCCAGCGAACCTGCTCCATGTCACCCGGCGACAGGCCGATCACCTCCAACGCGCGGAGCTTCGCGAGCCCAGTCTCCATCGTCAGGTCGCACCCCCACAGCAATCGGCCCGCGCCCACCGCGTGCAGCGCATCGTCGAGCATCCCGCGATCCACGCCACTCCCCGACAGATCGAGATAGACGTTGCCGAGGTCTTCCACCGCGGGGAACGTATGCGCGTAATCCCCTCCCCCGCCGATGTGCGCCAGAATGAAGGAGACGCGTGGATGCCGCGCCGCGAGGCGTCCCAGATCGATCGCATCCGAAATTTCCTGATTCGGCCACTCGCGCGTGCGATGCTGCCAGATGTGATGCAGAATCGGGAAGCCGTGCCGCTCGGCCGCCTCGGCCACCGGATCGAGCAGCGGATCGTCCGCTCGCCGGCTCGCGGCCAGCTTCACACCAACTGCGCCCTGCTCGGCGCATCGCTCGATCTCCGCCAGCGCATGCGCCGTGTCGTTGGGATTCACGACCACGTAGCTCCGTACACGCGACGGCTCGCGTTGCTGAATGGCGAGCATCGCGTCGTTTCCCATCGTCACGTCGGCGGGCGACGGAAAGTACGTGGGCGAGGTGAAGCCGAAGCTGCCGAGGATGGACGCGACCTGCGCAGTGATGCCGATCCGCTCGGTCGCACGCAGCCGCGACGCATTCCGCGCTTCCCAATCCTTGCGTCCGCAGCGCGCATGCAGGAAGTGCGCGTGAACATCGACGAGCGGCGCGGGCCCGGCGAGCGGCGCTCGTTGTCCCACGCGCCCATTACTCGCCGGTGCGCCCCCCGGATCGGCGTCGCCCGGCACGTGCGCGCTAGGCATGCGACGCTTCACCCACACGCACGAGGGCTTGTGCCGCGGCGTGCTCGATCTGTGCGATGGCGCGCGCATCGTGCGCGAGCGAGGCGAAGTTGTACGCGCCCCGCTTGAACAGCACCCCGTGCTCGAGCGCCAGCTCCAGGAACCGCGGCCGGAGCGCCTCGTCCTCGAAGCGGAGGAACCACATGGGCGCGATGCCGTCCACACTCACGCCCGGGAGTCCGCTCCGCTGGATGGCGCGGGCGACCGCGTCGCGAATCGCGTCGCCGATGCGCCAGAGCTCGCCGCACACGTCCATCTGCTCGTGTCGGTCGAGCACGGCGTTGGCGGCGGCCAGCGCGACGGTTTCACCAGCGAGCGTCGAGGAAATCCATGTCGTGCGCGCGGCCTGCATCACGCGCGCGCGGCCGACGATCGCCGACAGCGGGTAACCGTTCGCGATCGCCTTCCCGAACACGGCGAGGTCGGGAGTGATTCCGCTGAGCTCCTGATACCCGCCACGCCGCACGCGGAATCCGGTCTTCATCTCGTCGAAGATGAGCACCGCCCCACGCGTATCGCACAGACGACGAGCGGCGAGCAGCCATTCAGCGGAGGGCAGACGTTCGACCACCGGCTCGATCACGATGGCCGCGAGCCGATCGCCCGCGTGCGACACGGCCTCCTCGAGTGCGCTGATGTCGTCGAACGGTATGGCGCGGAAGTCCGCATGGGCGCCGGGGGGCACGCCCGGCGCATCGCTCCACCAATCGAGCCAACCGAAGTAGCCTGCGCCGAGCACCAAGGTGCGCCCGGTGTGCGTCCGGGCAATGCGAACGGCAGCAGCAACGCCCTCCGCACCGCTCTTGAGAAAGCGCACCTGCTCCGCGCATGGAATGACCCCGCACAGCCGCTCCGCGACCTGCACCTCGAGGACGTGCGACAGCCCTGCCACGTTGCCCCGCGCGGCCGCCGCGGCGACGGCGTGCGTCACCCCGTCATCCGCATAGCCGAGCGCGACGGCGCCGAGCGCCATCGTGCAGTCGATCAGCTCGACACCACCCGCAGTGATGAGTCGGCAGCCGGATGCGCTCGTGAAGTGCGTGGGGCCAAAATCCGACTCCGGGCCGAACAGCGCATCCGGACGCTTGCTGCCGGTGGATGCCCCACCGGGGATGACGGCCGCTGCGCGCCGGCGCCAGTCGGCGTCGATGCGCCCGGCGGACTCGTGGGAAGACGACATGCACGGAATCAGACGGCACGCGGAAGGTCCGTCAAGTGCCGGTGATAGTGCGCCGCGAGCTATGCGCCTGCCTGCCCCGCCGGTTGCGCGAAGATGACGATGTGACCGCCCGGCTCGCGCACCCCGATCTCGTCCATGCCATAGAACGTGCGGCGGCGAGGGATCGTCTGCTCGACGCCCGCCAGCGCACGCTCCACCGCATCGAGGTCGCTCACCTCGATGAACAGACCGGTCGAGCGATCCCCCGTTCTCGTGCAGATGCCGGGCACATCCTTGTCGAGGCTCTCCCACGTCTGATACATGAGCTCCACCTCGCCGTTGGAGAGGATCGCGAAGCCGAGTCGATCACCTTCCGGCACTTCGGCGATTGCCGTGAAGCCAAGGCGATCGCGCCAGAACGCGATGCATGGCTCGATCTCATCCACGAAGAGGTTCGGGGTGAGCTTGCGCGCGAGGTTGGCCGTCATCGTTCGGGACCGTGGTGAAAGGGTGAATGGGGTCGTGCAGGACGTACACATTCAAGATGACGCTCGGCACCTCCTGCGTCTTGGGAAGATGGAACCGCAGGATCGTCGTCAGCCCACCCGATCGTGCCGTCATGAACGAGTCCACTGTCGCGCTCATCCGGGTTCAGTCGCGTCATCCGCCGCGGTCCTCGCCGCCGCCGTTCTCCGCGTGGATGCACGGCCCGCTTCGATGGCCATCGCGCGCAGCAGCTCGATCTCCCTCGCATCCGGCGCCGCGCGGTGCGCGAGCGAGCGGAGCGTGCGCATGATGTGCTCCGGATAGCGCGTCTTGAAAAAGTCGATCGCCACGAGCGTCTGTTCCGCGGCCGCGAAGAGCCGCTCGAACTGCGCCACCGTCGCGGGCGGCGCATCCTTGCGCGGTGGCGCCACCGTGCGCGAGGCTTCCGGCGCGGCACGATGCAGCTCGTAGAGCGCGATGACGACCGCTTGCGCGAGGTTGAGCGACGCGTGCTCCGTCGTCGGGATGGTCACCACGATGTGTGCGCGATCCAGCGCGGAGTTGGAAAGCCCCTTGTCCTCGCGCCCGAAGAGCACGGCGACCGGCCCGGAATCGGCGTAGGACAGGAGATCCTCGGCTGCCGCGCGCGGCTCGAGCACCTCGCGTTTGGCCGCTCGACGGCGCGCGGTGAATCCCGCCACGCGCACACAATCGGCGAGGGCAGCATCGAGCGAGTCGAAGTGGCGGATGCCGCCCACGATGTCGCGCGTCCCGTGCGCCACGCCCTCGATGCGAGTGGAATCGTACGCTACCGGATTGACCAATCGCAGTGCCGACACACCCATGTTCTTCATCGCCCGCACGACGGCGGCAATGTTCACCGGATCCTGCGGCTCGTCGAGGACGACGCAGACGTTGCGAAGGCGGGACTCAGTCATGCGAATTCCGATCAGGGACGCGGGATGACGACGTGCAGGAAGGCCGCAGGCGACTGGCGGTCGCCGCGCAGGTAGATGAACTCGCCCGCGCCACCGCTCAGTACGAGCTGCCCCCGCCGCCGCTGCCGCTCGGGCGTCATGTCGTTGACGATCAGGTCGAAGGCAAAGGGGATTTCCGTGTGGCCGCGATCTGGAGGGGCATCACTCGGCGCGTGCGTACCAGTGCGCGCTGCTCGGAGTGCATCGAGCGGAATGGCGAAGCGCATGGTGTATCCCGCATCGCCGCGCACCCAGGTGGCCTCGAACGGGATTCCACCGCGCGAGCCCGCCACCTCGCGCACACGCACATCGCCGCGCCCCTCCGCCGGCACCGCGAGCCACGCGGCCGGCTCCGTCCACGACGGTGCGAGCAGATACAGCTGCACACCATCGCTGTGGATGTCGGGATGCTCGTTGTCCAGCGCGGGATCGGGGGAGTCTTCGGGCCGGAAGTACACCGGCTGCTTCCGGACGTCGACGTCGATGTGCAGCGCATCGTTCTCGACACGTACGGCGACGTCCGCTTCGGGGCGCCCCGCGTCGTCCCAGCTCTCCTCGGAGACGCGATACGCGTCGCGTCCAAGGTGAAACGCGAGCGTGCGCCCGCGTGGAAGGACGAGTGGTGTCACGGGGCGCAGCGTCGGTCGCGTAGCGGCATCGCTCGATGCGCTCGCCGACGATCGCACGCCGGCGAGATCGATGCTGCTTCGTGCGGCGCCCGCGAACAGATCGATGTGCCACGCGTCGCCACACCGCGCGTGCTCGTGCCGGGTCCCGTCGGCGAGCTCGACGACGAGCACGCCATCGCGCTCCCGCACGCGCTCGACCACATCCTCCCACGCCCACACCGTGGTCACGCTGCCGCCCCGGCCGCGCATGCGGACAAGCAGGAATTCGCGGTCCCCCTGCCCCGGCGCGCCAGGCGCGGTAGCTCGCCACCATTCGCTGGGGCCGCTGGCAAGCACCCACGCGGCGGCATCGGACAGTCCGGAGGGCGAGAGCTCCACGATCGCCTCCGCCTGGGCTTCGGAGGCCGCTGCATCGTGCACGAAGCTGAAGCCATCCTCCGCATCACCGCCGCCCTCGAGCGACGCGGCGCGCCACTCCCCCACACCGCTCACGTCCGCGCTCACATGCAACGGAAGCTCGAACCGCGTCTCCTCGGTGCTCTCCCACGTCACGCGGTCCACCGCATACCCAGGCATGACCACCACCGACCGCGACGCTCGCACACCCGGCGCGAGCGCGTGCAGCGGGATCTCGGCGTCCACCCACCCGGCGGCGCCACGCTCGTCGTACGCCCGCAGGGTGCCGTGCGCGCGACGTTGCGAGCGGCCATCGAAGAGCGGCGCGTTGTGCGCCAGCGTGCTGCGATACCAATGGAGTGTGGGATCGACGTAGGCGCCGGTGCCCATGTCGTCGAGCCACCGCTCGCTGCCTCGCGCCAGCAGCAGATTCAAGCGATCTGGATGCCCGTGTCCGCCGCCGGAGTGCCCGTAGTCGAGCGCGACGTACACGCGCCCCGCCTCGCGTCGCAGCACGGCGATTCCCTGCGACTCGAGCAGCGCCGAGTGCATCGGGACGCGTACGAGGTCGGGGAGCTCCGCACGTGCCAGCAGCAGGGTGCGCCATCCCAGGTCCTCACGAATGAGCGCCGACGCCGGCTCGTTGCGCTCGGCTTCGGCCGTCGAGCGCCAGCGGCCGGTGTCGCGTCTCGGCCCGTCCCACGAGTACAACTCGTGCAGCGCGCCTCGGAGCCGCGGATCGTCGTGCCGCGCGAGCCCGAGCTCGCACGATTCCGCGAAGCGCCACTGCCGCAGCGAGATCGCGTACGCCGAGTCGCGCCTGGATGGGAAGGTGAAATCGGGGAGCGCGGTGGCGAGCGGCGCCGCGAACCCTTCGTCGAAGCGCCGCACGAGCTCGGCCGGAAGCTCGAGCCCCGCGCACTCGGCCATCGTCACGTCGTACCAGAGTCCGCGATGGGCGAAGAAGTGATAGTTCTCGCCTTCGTACCATGTACCATCCGCGAGCAGCGCATGCGTGAGATGCGCCACGAGCCCCGATGGCCCGAACAGCGCGCGCTCACCTTGCGCGGACCGATCGAGAAGACGCGACGCGGCGAGCAGCGCGCCGTTGTTCCACACCTGGCGGTTCGACGCACCCTCGTCGTACGACGCGATCAGCGCGCTGCTCGGCTCGATGAGCCGGTCGCGCACGGCCGCACCATCCACACCGCTGTTTCCCGTCATCTCGAGCAGGTCGAGCGCGATGCACAGCTGCAGCAGCCAGATCGATTCCAGATAGGTGCTGAAGAACGGGCGAGTGGGGCCGAGCACGTTGTCGCGGTTGGGATACTGGTGGTAGCGATCGGCGTACTCGTGCAGGATCTCCACGGCCACGTGGGCGAGTGCGCGCTCGCCCGTGAGCGCGTGCAGCGCGGCCGCATGCACCGCGCGCTCCGCGAGCCAGAGTTGGTACGACATCACCCACCAGCGATCGTGGCGCTCGCCGGTGTATACCGCACCGCACGTCGGGCAGCGATGCTCGTGCGGCGCGAACGGCTCGAAGGCGAGATAGGCGCCGTCGCGCGCGCAACGCCCCCCGTCGCGCGACAGAAGCGCCTTGGACGATGGGATGCGCGGGCCGGCATCGAGCAACGGCTGGAGCTCGGCGCGCAGCGACGTGGCGAGCCCCGCAAGCGATGACTTCGCATCGTCGGCGCGCCGCCGGAGCATCTCCGGTGTGAGCAGCAGACTCACGATGCCCCCGCCAGGGGTGTCGACGGGGACTGTCCCGTACGGTCGACGTGCCAGTGCGCGATGGACACCAGCTGCCCGCGCAGATCCATCGTCACGCCGCGCAGCCGACGGGCGAGCCCCTGGATGCCGCGCGAGTGGTACACCCAGGCCGCCGGCATCTGCGCGAGCAGCTCGCGCTGGACGGCGCCCCACGCGGCGCGCGCTGCGCTGTCGCCGGGAGCCATGCGCGCACGCGCGAGCAAGGAGTCCAGTCGCGGCGTGTGGTATCCACCGTAATCGAGGGCGCCGCCCGCGAGACGTGAATCGTACATGGATGACAGATACGCCAGCGACAGGTCGCCGGGAATTCCCGCCAGCAGCACATCGAACGTCTTCGGCTCCGCGCGCGCCTCGGCGAGGAACGATGCGGGCTCGCGCTGGCGAATCTCCATCCGGATCCCGACGGCGGCGAAGTCCGCCTGCAGCAGCTGCTCGACGGCGTTGTCGCCGGAACCGACGGTGAGGAGCTGCATCGTGAACGGCCGGCCGTCGTGGTAGCGCAGACCATCGGCGGCGCGAGTCCAGCCGGCGGCATCGAGCAGTGAATCCGCGAGCGTGACATCGTAGTGTGCGCGCGTCGTCACCGCATACGGGTGATCGGGGGGCACCGGACCGTACGCCGGAATCGCGTAGCCCGCGAGCGCCGCCGACACGATGCGCTTGCGATCGATCGCGTACGCAATCGCGCGACGCACGCGGGCATCGTCGAACGGCGGCTTGTGCACGTTGAAGACGATGCACGTCGAGAAGAGGACGGGATACTCGAGCACCCGCACGATGCGATCGCGGGACGCGAGCCGCGCCATGGTGGGCGAGATCCCCGCCATGTCCAACTCGCCCGACACCAACCCCGCGAACTTCGTGGTCGCTTCGTCGATGACGGCGATCACGACGCGCTGAAGCTCCGGCGGTCCACCGAGCGCCACGGGGAAATCGGGGTTGCGCGCGAAGACCCACCGCTGTCCGGCGCGCCGATCGACGAAGCGAAAGGGACCGTTCCCCACCGGCGCCGTGTTGAACGGCGCGCGTCGCATGTCCGCGTGCGGAACATCCGCCAGCAAATGCGCGGGGACGATCGGCAGCTCGCACAGGATCGACGGGAATCGCGGCTGCGGATGACCGTACCGGATGGCGACGGTCGAATCATCGACGGCGGTGACCCGCTCGATGTCGGCGAGGTCGGCGTAGCGCGGATAACCGGTCGCGGGATCGCGCGCGGCGTCGAGCGTGAAGACGACATCGCGCGCCGTCGTCGGCGCGCCGTCCTGCCAGCGAAGTCCGCGGAACAACGACAGGGTGAGCGTGCGGCGGTCCGGCGACCAGTGCCAGGCGCGCGCGAAGTACGGGACGGGATCGAGCGTGCTGTCGTACCGCGCGAGCGTCACGAAGAGCATGTAGCGCTGCACTTCCTGCGCGAGCGGATGGATCGTGACGAGTGGATTCGCGGACTCGAGATCGGCGCCCGAGGCGAGCACCACGGTATCTGGCGACCGCGGCGCATCCACACACGCGGAGAGACTGGCGGCGACGCCGCCGAGCAGCGCGACGCCGAGCAGCGCGAGCCATCGTCGCACACGCGCGCTCGGCGAGCCGTCACCGGTTGACGCGCGACGTCCCCTGCGCATCATCACAATATGCGCCTGTTGATGCGCCGGCTGGCCGATGCCGCGGTACTCCTCTGGTTGGTCCTCACGCTCACCTTTCTCCTGTTGCGCGCCGCGCCGGGAGATCCGTCGGCGTTCCTGATTCCGCCGTCCGCGTCGGCGGCCGACGTGGCGCGCCTTCGCACCGAGTTGGGACTCGACGCGCCGATCGCCGTGCAATATGCACGATGGGCGGGGGGCGTCCTCAAGGGCGACCTCGGCGAAAGCTTCGCCTACCATCGTCCCGTCTGGTCCGTGCTGCGCGATGCACTCCCGGTGTCACTCGGGCTCGGGGCCGTATCGCTGCTGCTGACCTTCGCGGTCGGCATCGCGGTGGGCACCTATCAGGCAATACACCGCGGCCGCGCGGCGGATACGACCCTCACCATCGCCACGACCACGGTATACGCCGCACCCAGCTACTGGCTCGCGCTTGCCCTCGTAGCGGTTTTCACGTATGGCGCCGCACGCTGGGGCTTCCCGCCTGCCCTGCGCCTCCCGGCGTTCGGCGTGCGCGATCCCGCGGGCGAGGCACGCGGCCTCGCCGCCATGGCTGACGTGGTTCGGCACTCCATCCTTCCCGTCATCACGCTCACCGCGATCGGCGCCGCGGGGATCGCGCGCTATTCACGGACGGCGGTCGCCGACCTACTCGGCATGCAGTTCGTGCGTACCGCGCGCGCCAAGGGGATCGAGCCGCGGGCGCTCTACGTGCACCATGTGATCCGGAATGCGCTCCCGCCGCTCATCATCCTGTTCGCCCTCGCGCTCCCGGGCGTGCTCGCCGGATCGGTGTTCGTGGAGACGGTGTTCGCGTGGCCCGGCATGGGACACCTGATGGTCACGTCCATCCTCGCGCGCGACTACCCGGTGGTGATGGGCGCGACCGTGTTGTACGCCGCGATGGTCATCGCCGCGAATCTCGCGGCGGACCTCGCACTCCCGCTGCTCGATCCGAGGCGCCGCGCATGATCGATGCGCTCGCCGGTGCGACGTGGCGCACGCGGCTCTCGCTGGTGCTGCTCGTCGCGCTCATCCTCGGCGCCATTCTCGTCCCGATGCTCGCCCCCACGGATCCACGCGCCATCGGGAACGTGCTCACGTTGCGTCTCCTGCCGCCCGGCGCGATGGACCAGGCCGGCCACGTACACCTCTTCGGCACCGACAGCTTCGGCCGCGATCTCTTCGCGCGCATGATGCTCGCCGCGCGCGTGTCGCTCCTCGTCGGGCTCGCGGGCTCGCTGCTCGCCGGCGCAGTGGGTCTCGCCGTGGGCGCGATTGCGGCGTGGGCGGGAGGGATGGTGGATCGCGTCGCGATGGGTGTGAGCGACGTACTCCTCTCTGTGCCCAGGCTCGTGCTGCTGCTCGTGGCCGCCACACTCTGGCAGCCCGGTGCGACGATGGTGATCCTCGTGCTGATGCTCACCGGATGGATGGGGATCGCGCGTCTCGTACGCGGCGAAGTACTTGGCCTGCGCGGTCAGCCGTTCGTGGAGTCCGCGCGCGCGCTGGGCGCCGGATCGCAGCGCGTCCTCTGGCGGCACGTGATCCCGAATGCACTCGGCCCCGTGGTCGTCGCGATCACGCTCGGTGTAGGAAGCGCGATTCTCCTCGAGAGCGGACTCTCGTTCCTGGGGCTCGGAATCCAGCCGCCGATGCCGAGCTGGGGGAACATGATCGCCGACGGCCGTGAGGTGATCGTGATCGCGCCGTGGGTGGCGCTGGTTCCGGGGCTCGCACTCATTCTTACCGTGCTGGCGTGCACCCTTCTGGGCGACGCACTTCGCGATCGACTCGCCGGAGAGCAGTCGATCACGCTGCGAGGGCGATCGTAGCGGGCCGTCCGTCACCGTAGCGGACCATCCGTTGGTGCTGGGCCGTGTGGCATGACGGGCCGCACCGTGCAGCAGTTTGCTGACAGAGTGTGTAACACATTGCTTACAGTCGTTCGGGACAGCCACGTTGCATCGGCCGCCGGCATTGCCAGCGGTCTCGCAAAACGCATCGGCCAATGCGTTGCATCTTGCAAGATGTTGCCGGTCCGCTCACCGAAATCGAAAGCAAGCGCGTGGACACCGCGTAACAAAGCGTGACAGCGAGTCGAGCGCAGGTGATGAGTCGTGTGCGGCACATCGGTTGCCTTCATGACGACCCGTTCACAATCCGCACTGTGCCCCCTTGCGGGCCCATCCAAGTCCGGACTCTCATCTCGCAACGGAGTCACCGATGATTCGCTCGCGCAGTCTCTCGGCGCTGATGGCGGCGCTGGTTCTGTTCGCCGGTGTCAGCTGCTCGTCTGATTCGCTCCCAACCGGAGTCTCCGCTTCGCCGGCGCCGCCGGCGCAGGTCAATCCGTCGCTCATCGGCAGCCTGACAGGACTCGTGAGCGACCTGCCGCTCCTCAGCTGCAAGCCGCAGCCGTACGCCACGGCGACGCAGACCATCGGACCAGATGGCGGCACGTTGGTCATCGGGCCGCACCGGTTGGTGATCCCGGCGGGCGCGCTGTCGGCACCGGTGCAGATCACGGGCACGGCGCCGAGCGACAACGTCGTGTCGGTAGAGTTCCAGCCGCAGGGGTTGCAGTTCAATCCGGACCACCTGCCGCGGCTCACGCTCGATTACAGCGCGTGCGGGCTCGTGTGGAATGTGCTGCCGAAGCACATCGTGTACACGAGCGACAATCTGAACATTCTCGAAGTGCTGTGGGGGTCGATCGACAACCTGCTCACGGACAAGGTGAGCGCGAATATCAAGCACTTTTCGCGGTACGCTGTGGCCTTCTGAACCAATGGCATCGATCGCTCTTACCTCTCCTTGGCTGCAGCGGCGTCCGACGACCAAGACCCGCCGCGCCGCAGACCATCTGGCTGATGCACGTGTGCACGAGCGGGCGGGACGCCTTTCCGAAGCAATACAGGGATACGAGGCAGCTACCACCGAGGCGGAGCGTGGCGGCGAACAGGCGACCCTGTCTGAGGCACTGCGTCGCCTTGCGGTTGCCTGCTTCTATAGAGGAGATCGGGTACGCGCGCGGGAACTCGGACAAAGAAGTTACGACATTGCGATTGCTGCCGAGCATCACATGCTCGCCGCTGAAGCGCTCAATGCGCTTGCCGGGTTTGAGTTCGACAGCGGTGCAATTGCTGAGGCACGAGAGAAGTTTTATCGCGCGTTAGAGATAGGCGGCTCCAGCTTGGAGCTCCGCGCGCTGGTCGAGCAGAATCTAGGCATCCTCGCGAACATCCAGGGTGACCTGGAGGCGGCACTCACGCATTACCAGCGCTCCCTGGAGGCCAGTCGCAGCACCGGCGACGAGCGGATGTGCGCGATCGCTTACCACAACCTTGGTATGATCAGCACGGACCGACAACTCTGGGATGACGCAGCCGGCTACTTCGACCAGAGCCTCGCCATCGCTGGGCACATCGGCGATGTCCGCCTGCAGGGCCTCTGCCTGCTCAATCAATCAGAGATTCACGTCGCGCGTCAACGCTACGACTTGGCGCTGCAAAGTGCTGAGTCCTCGCTCCGCATTTTCGACCAACTTGACGCCCGGCCTGATAAGGCGGACGCCTACAAGGTGCTGGGCACGGTATACAGGGAAACCGGCCGCTTCGCCCTCGCCGAGTCGCGCCTCCGCTCCGCAATCGAACTGGCCATCAGCACCGGCTCCGTCCTCAGCGAAGCCGAAAGCTCCCGCGAGCTCGCCAAGCTCTACCAACTGATGGGCCGCAACCAGGAAGCCCTCGCCCTCCTCACCGCCGCGCACCGTCTCTTCGGCCGCCTCGACGCCCGTGTCGACCTCGTCGACGTCGCCGCCAAGCGGGCGAACCTCGAGGAGACGTACCTGGCCGTCGTGCGCGACTGGGGCCAGTCGATCGAATCGGCCGATAGCTACACCTATGGCCATTGCGAGCGCGTCGCCGGATAC
>DASVCF010000025.1:0-15961 GCA_036381735.1 Gemmatimonadaceae bacterium
GATCATGCCGGGGGTGCTGATCATCGAGGCGATGGCGCAGGTGGGGGGCGTGCTGCTCCTCGGTACCGTGGACGATCCCGATACGAAGGTCGTGTACTTCATGTCGCTCGACAACGTCAAATGGCGAAAGCCCGTGAAGCCGGGCGATCAACTGCGCTTCGAACTCGAGATGACGCAGATCCGCGGGCGGGTGTGCCGCATGCACGGCGTGGCGAAGGTCGACGGGGAGGTGGTGGCCGAGGCGGACATGGCCGCCATGGTGCGCGACAAGTGACCGCGCGCATCCATCCCACGGCGATCGTCTCCCCAGACGCCCAGCTCGGCGCGGACGTGGAGGTCGGCCCGTACGCGATCATCGGCGAGGATTGCATCGTGGGCGACGGCTGCGTCATCGCGGCGCGCGCGGTGCTGGAGCGGCACGTGCGCCTCGCCGCGAACGTGAAAGTCGGCATCGGCTCGGTGCTCGGCGGCGACCCGCAGGACCTCAAGTACCAGGGTGAGATCACGACCGTCGAGATCGGCGAGAACACCGTGATCCGCGAGTACTCGACGATCAACCGCGGTACCAGTCAGTCGATGAAGACGACGGTCGGGTGCAGCAGCTTCATCATGTCGTACGTGCATCTCGCGCACGACTGCCATGTGGGCGACGGTGTGATCGTGGGCAACGCGACGCAGTTCGCGGGGCACGTGACGGTCGAGTCCCGCGCGATCATCTCGGGGCTCACCGCGGTCCATCAATTCGTGAAGATCGGCGCGTACAGCTTCATCGGCGGCGCGTCGCGCGTGGCGAAGGACATCCCGCCGTATCTCAAGGCGGTGGGGAACCCGGTCCGGTTGTACGGTCTCAACAGCGTCGGGCTGCAGCGCAGCAACTTCGACGCCGCGCTCATCCGCGAGCTCAAGCGGGCGTACCGGCTGTTCTTCCGATCGGAGCTCAACGTGTCGCAGGCGATGGAGCGCGCACAGACGGAGCTGGAGATGTATCCCGAGGTCAAGCACTTCCTCGAGTTCGTGGACAATAGTCAGCGCGGAGTGGTCATCTGAGCGCCCCGGTTCGTGTCGGCGTGGTGGGAGCGGGAGGGCTCGGCTATCACCATGTCCGTCTGCTGCGTGCGCTGGACGGCGTGCACTTCGCCGGCTTTCACGACACCGATGCGGCGCGTGCCGAGCGCGTGGCGACGGAGCTGGGCGTGCGCGCGTTCCCGACGCTGGACGAGCTGATCGGTGCCACCGATGCGCTCACCATCGTCGTGCCGACGCCGGCGCATCACGCGGTGGCGCTCGCGGCGTTGCAGCGCGGGCGGCATCTGCTGATCGAGAAACCGCTCGCGTCCACGCTCGAAGAAGCGGATGCATTGCTGGCCACGGCGAAGCGCACCGGCGCGCTGGTGCAGACGGGGCACGTGGAGCGGTTCAACCGCGCGATCCGCGCGGCGCAGCCCTACATCGACGCGCCGCGCTTCATCGAGAGCGATCGCCTGGCGCCGTTCAACCCTCGTGGATCGGACGTGGCCGTCGTGCTCGATCTCATGATCCACGACATCGATCTCATCCGCACGCTCGTGGGCGGGCGGATCGCTGATGTGACGGCGGTCGGTGTGCCGGTGCTCACGCCGTCCATCGACATCGCGAACGCACGCCTCACCTTCGAGACCGGCGCGGTGGCGAACATCACGGCGAGCCGAGTGTCGCGCGAGCGGTTCCGGAAGATCCGGATCTTCCAGCGGAGCGGATATCTGTCGCTCGATCTCGCGCGTGGCGACGGCGAGTTCTTCCGTCTGCGCCACGACATCGATCTCACCGCGTTCACCACGGCGCCGCGGCAGCTCGAGGAGTTCGTCGAGCGGATTCCGCTCGAGGCGCCGGAGGGCGAGCCGCTGCGGCTGGAGCTCGAGAGCTTCGTGGCGGCGGTGCGCGGCGAGCAGCCGGTGGCCGTGACTGGTGAGGACGGACGCGAGGCGCTGGCGCTCGCGCTCCGTATCATGCGCGAGATCGAGCGCACGCTCCCCTCACTCTCCGGAACGCCCGGTGCGTGAGGTGTTGTTCGTCGCCGGCGAGACGTCGGGCGACCTGCACGCCGCTGGAGTAGCCGCCGAGCTCGCGGCTCGCATCCCCGGGATCCCGTTGACCGGGATCGGCGGCGCGCGGATGGAAGCGGCGGGTGTCTCGCTGCTGGAGCACACCGACCGGCTCGCCGTCATGGGCTTCGCCGAGGTCGTGCGACACATCCCGCGTCACTACCGACTGCTGTCGGAGATGCGCGCGCGCCTGGCCAGTGGTCGCGTGGGGCTCGTGGTGCTCATCGACTACCCGGGCTTCAACATGAAGGTCGCGGCGGCGGCGAAGCGCGCCGGCGTGCCCGTGTTGTATTACATCACGCCGCAGGTGTGGGCATGGGGGGCGGGACGACTCGAGGAGATGGCGACGACGGTCACGCGCGCCGCGGTGATCCTGCCGTTCGAGGAAGCCTTGCTTCGCGAGCACGGCATCGACGCGACGTTCGTCGGGCATCCGCTGCTCGATCACGCGCGCGCGATCCCCGACCGCGCGCCGGCGCGATGCGAGCTCGGCATCCCGGAGGATGCGCCGGTGCTCGCGCTGTTCCCCGGGAGTCGCGCGCAGGAGATCGCGCGTCATCTCGATCGCTTCGTCGCGACGGCGCGCGAGCTGGAGCGGCGCGTGCCGGGGCTGCGCGTGATCGTGAGCGCGGCACCGGGGATCACGATCGATCCCGCGCGGTGTCCGTATCCGCTCGTCCGCGCTGCGTCGTTCACGGTGTGGCGCGCGGCCGATGCCGCGCTCTCGAAGAGCGGCACCTCGACGCTCGAGGCGGCGGTGGCTGGATGCCCGCTCGTCGTCGGGTACCGCGCGAGTGCGTTGACCTACGCCATCGCCCGGCGGGTGGTCACCATTCCGAGCATCGGGTTGGTGAACGTGGTCGCGGGGCGACAGGTGGCGCCGGAATTCATCCAGCACGCGTTGGAGCCGCATCGCGTCGCGGACGCGTTGGAGCCGTTGCTCGACTGTGATAGCGAGGCGCGCCGCGAGATGCTCGCCGGTCTGGCCGACGTGCGCGCGAAGCTGGGGAGCGCGGGGGCGGCGCGTCGCGTGGCGGAGATCGCGACGGGGCTCATGCGGTGAGCGACGCACGCGCGGCGGCACGAGCGCAGCGCCGAGTGCGCTGGTCGGTGGCCCTCGGTGGTGTCGCCCTGCGCGCGCTCGCCATGACGTGGCGCATCCGGCAGGTGAATCGCGCGGCCTTTCAGGAATGTCGCGACTGCGGGAAGCCGGTCGTGTTCGCCCTCTGGCACGGCGAGATGCTGCCACTTCTCTGGTGTCACCGGGGCGAGGGGGTCAGCATCCTGATCAGTGAGCACGGCGATGGCGAGATCGTCGCGCGCGCGGCGGAATCGTTGGGACTTCGCACGGTGCGCGGGTCGAGCACGAGGGGCGCGGACCGTGCGCTGCTCGGCCTATGCAAAGTGGTGGAGTCCGGCGGCGATGTCGCCATCACGCCTGATGGGCCGCGCGGGCCCGCACGTCGCTGCGCGCCGGGCGTGATGGTGGTCGCGCAGCGGAGCGGGGCGCCGATCATCCCGATCGCGGTCGTCGCGCGTCGGGCGTGGCGGCTCAAGACGTGGGACGGATTCATGATTCCGAAGCCCTTCGCGCGGATCACCGTCGTGTACGGCCCCCGGTTGCACGTCTCCACGCCCACGCCGCGAGAGGCGGCGGCCGACGCGCCTCACCTGGAGCGACTCATGCACGAGGCCGCGGCCGTCGCTGCCGATGCCTGACGCGCGACTGCTCGAACGACTCTGGTGGGGCACCTCGCCGGCGGCGCGCGCAGGACGCGCACTGCTCCTTCCGCTCGAGTTCATCTACCGCGGCGCGGTATCAATGCGCGGCGCGCTGTACGATGCAGGCGTGCTACCGTCGCGTGCGCCCGCGCTACCGGCGTTGAGCGTGGGGAACATCGCGGTCGGCGGAACGGGGAAGACGCCGGTCGCCGCCCTGCTGGCGACGCGGCTGCACGAGCGCGGGGCGCGTCCGGCGCTGGTGCTCCGTGGATATGGCGATGACGAGCCGCTCGTGCACGCTCGGCTCAACCCCGATGTGCCCGTCGTGGTGGCGCCCGATCGGCTCGCCGGGATTGCCCGGGCCGCCGCCGCGGGTGCCGATGTCGCCGTGCTCGACGATGCATTCCAACACCGTCGGGCCCGCCGGTCCGCCGATGTCGTGCTCGTGAGCGCCGAGCGGTGGACGCGGAGACCGCGGCTGCTCCCGGCCGGGCCGTGGCGCGAATCCCTCCGCGCGCTTCAGCGCGCGTCCATGGTCCTGATCACCCGCAAGTCGGCGACGGCAGCGGAGGCGGACGTTGTGTCGCGCGACCTCGATCGTCTTCTTCCCAACATCACTCACGGTATCGTGCACCTCGCCCTTGCCGACCTGCACCAGGTGGATGGCGGCGAGCTCCTCCCGCTGGAGGCGCTCGGCGGCGCGCGCGTGCTCGCGATCTCGGCCATCGGCGAGCCCGGCGCGTTCGTGCGACAGCTGGAGGAGCAGGTGAGTCGCGGGCGCGGCGGGTGCGTGCGCGCGTGGAGCCTGCCCGACCATCACCCGTTCACAGCGGCGGCGGCCGCCCGGATCGCGGAGGCGCTCGAACCCGGAGAACTGGCCGTCTGCACCCTGAAGGATGCCGTGAAGCTGGGCCCGGTGTGGCCTCGCGCGGCGTCTCCCCTGTGGTATGTTTCTCAGCGTCCGACGATCGAACGCGGGGCGGCGTCGATTGACGTTTTGCTCACCCGCGTGCTCGACGCGCGTCACCCTCCATGTTGAGCCTCAACCCTCTGCCTGCCGCTCTGCCGGCACCGCACTGCCTCCACCCATGACAACCGACATCAAGCTGCGCACCGATAAAATCGTCCGTCCCGATAAAGATCGCTTTCTCAACGAAGACAATCCGTTCGAAGAGATGATGTCCCGGTTCGATCACGCCGCCGAGCTGCTCGATCTCGAGCCGGGTCTCTACAAGATTCTGCGCACGCCGGAGAAGCAGATCACGATCTCGATCCCGGTGCAGATGGACAACGGCGACATCGAGGTGTTCACGGGCTATCGTGTGCTCCACAACACGTCGCGCGGCCCGGCGAAGGGCGGCATCCGCTTCGACAGCCAGGTGAACCTGGATGAAGTGAAGGCGCTCGCGGCGTGGATGACGTGGAAGTGCGCGGTGGTGAACATCCCCTTCGGCGGCGCGAAGGGTGGCGTCATCTGCGATCCGTTGACCTTGAGCGTCGGCGAGCTGGAGCGGATCACGCGGCGGTACACCGCGGGCATCATGAATACGTTGGGCCCCGATTCCGATGTGCCGGCGCCGGACGTGAACACGAACGAGCGCGTGATGGCGTGGGTGATGGACACCTACTCGATGCACATGCGGCATACCGTCAACGCCGTCGTGACGGGGAAGCCCATCGAGATGGGCGGGTCGCTCGGACGGAAGGAAGCAACGGGACGCGGATGCATGATGGTCACGCGCGCCGCTCTGGAGCACCTGGGGCTCAAGGTGGAGGGGACGACCGTCGCGGTGCAGGGCTTCGGCAACGTGGGCTCCACCGCCGCCAAGCTGCTCGCGGAGCAGGGGTGCAAGATCGTCGCGATCGGTGATCGCTCCGGTGCCGTTCACAACCCGAACGGCGTCGACATCGCGGATGCCATCGCGTACGTGAAGGAGCACAAGTCGCTGGAGGGGTATGCGAAGGGCGATCGCATCTCGAACGCCGATCTGCTGACGCTGGACGTGGATGTGCTCGTGCCCGCCGCGCTGGAGAACGTGATCACGCGCAAGAACGCGCACGACGTGAAGGCGAAGATCATCTGCGAGGGGGCGAACGGCCCGACCACGGCACCCGCCGATGCGATTCTCGATGAGAAGGGCGTCTTCGTGATCCCCGACATTCTCGCCAACGCCGGGGGCGTGACGGTGTCGTACTTCGAGTGGGTGCAGGATCGCGGCGGCTATTTCTGGACGGAGGAGACGGTGAACGAGCGTCTCGGCCGGATCATGACGAAGAGCTTCGCCGACGTGCTCGATCTGTCGCAGCGCCACAAGGTGAACATGCGCACCGCGGCGTACATGCTGTCGATCAGCCGCGTGGCCGCCGTGCATCGTCTGCGCGGGATCTACGCGTGAGTAAGAAGTGAGTCAGTGGGTAAGTGGGTCAGGAACGACGGAGAGCAGAGAGCAGACAGCAGAGCGGAGAACCGACCCCAGCGCCTGTCGTCCCGAGCGGAGCGAGGGATCTCGGGCTGCCAGCGAGATTCCTCGCTGCGCTCGGGATGACAAGGCTCTCCCTGTAAGCTTTTTCTGACTCGCTGACCCACTGACTCACTGACCCACTCGATTTGAGTCCCACCCTCACGATGCGCTTCATAATCGCCGCCGTTGGCAAGCCGCGGAACCGGGCGCTGGCGGCGGCGATCGCCGAGTATGAAGAGCGGGCCGTGCGCTACTGGCCGCTCCAGGTCTGCGAAGTGCGCGAGGAGCCGGCGCGAGGGGCCGCGTCCGAGCGCGTACGTGATCGGGAAGGGGAGCGGCTGCTGGCGTGCGTCGATGCGCGCGCCCATGTCGTGGGGTGCGACGCGACCGGTGTGCGCATGACGTCCGAGGAGTTTTCGGCATGGCTGCAGGGCGAGCGGGAACAGGCCGCGCACGATGTCGCGTTCATGATCGGCGGCGCGTACGGACTGTCGGAGGCCGTACGCAAGCGAGCCGTCCTGCAGCTATCGTTCTCTTCCTGGACGCTCCCCCACGAGCTGGCCAGACTCGTGCTCGCCGAGCAGCTGTATCGCGCGGGCACCATCGTGCGGGGGGAACCATATCACAAATGAGCGCCGCCGCCTCTGCGATCGGCGGAGCGATGAACGTGCGAGCGAGGCATGTCGTGATCGACGGATCGTGTACCGGATCTCCGAGGTTGTGGTGAGCGAGCTGCTCGTACTCACTCGGCCGCTCGGCGGCTCGTCGCTGGCACGCGATGCCGTGGATGACCGCGTGCCGGCGGAGTGGTACCGCGCGCGCCCGCGGACGACCGACGAGTGGCGCGCGTACGCGCAGTCGGTGCGCGATGAGCTGGCAGCGACGGACTGGCATGCGGCGCTGGCGCCCGCCTTCGAGGCATCCGGGCCGGCAGCGGAGCGGCTCGCCCGGAGCGCGGGCGGCGCGGGGATCGTCATCACCACGGGGCAGCAGCCCGGACTGTTCGGCGGCCCGATCTATACGTGGAGCAAGGCGCTGAGCGCGCTCGCGCTCGCCGATGAACTAGAGGCGACATTGGGGATCCCGGTGGCGCCCGTCTTCTGGGCGGCGACGGACGACACCGACTTCGCCGAAGCGAGCGTGACGCACATCGCCGTGCCGGGTGGCGTGGAGACGCTGCGGCAGCCGTCGCCCGCGGTGCAGGGCGCGAGCATGCGCGAGACGCCGCTCGGAGATGTGTCGGCGCTCGTCGCGCAGCTGCAACTGGGCGCGGGCTCGGCGGTGGGCGCCGAGGTGCTGCAGCTCGCGCAAACGGCATACTCGCGTGGGGAAACGGTCGGCAGCGCGTATGTGCTCCTGCTTCGTGCGCTGCTCGAGCCGATGGGCATCGCCGTGCTCGATGCGGGTCATCCGGCGGTGCGCACCGCGGCGCATCCCGTCCTGCTTCGCGCCTTGGAGCGCGGCGACGAGATCGACGCAGCCGTTCGCACCAGGTCGGCCGCCATTCACGATGCCGGGTACGCGCCGCAGGTGGCGCACGTGCCCCGATTGTCGCTCGTGCACGAGACCGTGCGCGGCGCACGGCGTCGGGTTCCGCTCTCCGCGGCCCGCGCCATCGCCTCGGGTGCGCACGGCGAGCTTGGTCCCAACGTGCTGCTCCGACCGGTCGTCGAGCGCGCCATTCTGCCGACGGCCGCGTACGTCGCTGGGCCGGGCGAGCTCGCCTACTTCGCGCAGGTGAGCGCGGTGGCCGATGCGCTGGATGCGCCGACGCCGCTCGTGGTGCCACGCTGGTCCGGACTCATCCTCGAACCGCACATCGAGCGTATTCTGCGGCGTCGCGCGCTCACCATCGACGAGCTGCGCGATCCACACGCGGCGGAGACGCGTCTGGCGCGGGCGCAGCTGCCTCCAGCGCTGCGCTCAGTGCTCGAGCACTGGCGGGCGAGTCTCGGGGCCGAGATGAAGGACTTGCGGCATGCAGTGGAGCACGATGAATCTGCGTCGCTCCTGAGCGCGCGCGTGGTGGACGGTGTCGAACGCGACATGGCGCGACGACTCGACCGACTGGAACGCCGCGCGGTGGCCGCGATCAAGCGACGCGAGGAGGATGTGCTGCGCGATGTCGCGACCGCGCGCGGCGCGCTCTGGCCGCTCGGCAAGCCGCAGGAGCGCATGCTGAATCTTCTTCCTCTGCTGGCACGCCACGGCATGCGTCTGCTGGAGCTGATGCTCGAGCAGGCGCACGCGCACGCTGTCAACCTGGTCTCCATAGGCGACGCCGGAGCGATGGCGGCCGCCGATCCCGCGCATGACCACCGCTAGCGCCGCGCCGCCGACGCGCCATCGCGAGCGGACGGGCCGGTTCGCCACGCTCGTCGCGGCCGGGATTCTGCTCAGCCGCATCTTCGGGCTCATTCGACAGCGCTTCCTCAGCCACTACCTGGGGCTCGGCGCCGCGGCGGATGCGTTCAACGCCGCCTTCAAGATTCCGAACTTCCTGCAGAACATGTTCGGCGAAGGCGTACTGTCGGCATCGTTCATCCCCGTGTATGCGCGTTTGCTCGCCGAGGGGAATGAGGAGGAAGCCGACCGCGTTGCCGGTGCGGTAGCCGCGCTCCTCGGGCTCGGGGTCGCGATTCTCGTGCTGCTCGGCGTGCTCGCCGCGCCATGGCTCGTCGACATCATTGCAGGGGGCTTCACTGGAGCGAAGCGGGATCTGACCGTCAACCTCGTCCGGATTCTCTTTCCGGGCGCCGGGTTGCTCGTGATGTCGGCGTGGTGCCTCGGCGTGCTGAACAGCCACCGACGCTTCTTCATCTCCTACACGGCGCCCGTCGTGTGGAATCTCGCCATCATCGCGTCGCTCCTGATCTTCGGCGGTCGACTCGGCGAGTTCCCATTGGCGACGGCCGCGGCGTGGGGCGCGGTGATCGGGAGCGCGCTGCAACTCATCGTGCAGCTCCCTACGGTGTCGCGACTGCTCACCCACTTCCGTCCCGCCCTCGACGTCACATCGCAGAATGTGCGCACCGTCGTGCGGAACTTCGTCCCGGTGTTCATCGGACGCGGTGTGGTGCAGGTGAGCTCGTTCGTCGATGTGATCCTCGCCAGCTACCTGCCGACGAGCGCGGTGGCGGCCCTGGCGAACGCGCAGATGGTCGCCATGCTTCCGGTCAGTCTCTTCGGGATGTCCGTGTCCGCCGCCGAGCTGCCCACCATGTCCAGCGCGCTGGGCGAGGACGCGGAAGTCGCGGCGTATCTGCGTACGCGACTGGACGCCGGGCTGCGGCGCATCGCGTTCCTCGTCGTACCGTCGGCCGTCGCGTTCCTCACGCTCGGTGACGTGCTCGCCGGTGCACTTTTCCAGACAGGGAAGTTCACGCGCGCGGACACCATCTACGTGTGGGGGATTCTCGCCGGAGCGGCAGTCGGTCTTCTCGCGTCGACACTCGGGCGGCTGTACTCGTCCACGTACTACGCGCTTCGCGACACGCGCACGCCGCTGCGCTACGCGATCGTGCGCGTTACGCTCACGACCGTACTCGGCGTGTTCTTCTCGCTCGAGGTGCCGAAGCTGATCGGGCTCGATGCCAAGTGGGGCGCCGCCGGACTCACCATGTCGGCGGGGTTCGCGGCGTGGGTCGAGTTCACGCTGCTCCGCCGCACGCTCAACGGACGAATCGGCGCCACCGGCGTGCCGTCGGCGCTGGTCGCGCAATTGTGGCTCGCCGCGCTCGTGGCGGCCGCTGGTGCGTGGGGCGTGAAGCTGCTCGTCGGCGTGTCGCACCCGATTGTGCTCGCCATCGCGGCACTCATTCCGTTCGGGCTCATCTACTTCGGCGTCACCTCGGCGCTCCGGGTGCCAGAGGCGCGCACGATCATCGGCTCGGCGCTGCGCCGCCGCTGAGTTCCCGTCGCGGCTGATCAGTCTTCATCGGTCGGCGTTATATTTCGAGTGCGGCACAGCCACCCGGGAACGCGAACGCCCCCGGTGGATGATGCCGCATCGCGCGTTGGAGAGCCATGATCGAAGTTGCCACATCCCTCACCGCGAAGGTGTCCCACCTCCCGGAATCGCCCGGCGTCTACCTGTGGAAGGACGCCGAGGGGATCGTGCTGTACGTGGGGAAGGCGAAGCGGCTCCGCTCTCGCGTGCGGAGCTATCTCGCGAGCGATCATCGCGAGAGCGTGAAGACGCGGGCGCTCATGCGGCTCGTGGCCGACGTCGAGACGATCGTCGTTCCGTCCGAGGCGCACGCGCTCATCCTCGAGGCGAACCTCATCAAGGAATACCACCCGCGCTTCAACATCGCGCTGCGTGACGACAAGTCGTATCCGTACGTGAAGGTCACGGTGCAGGAGCCGTTTCCGCGCGTGCTCGTCACGCGGCGGCTCGTCAACGACGGAGCCCGGTACTTCGGCCCGTACACCGATGTCGGCGCGATGCGGCGCGCGCTGAACGTCGTGAAGCGCGTCTTCACGGTTCGCTCGTGCTCCTACGACATGCCGCGCGAGATGCCGGAGCGGCCGTGCCTCGACTATCACATCGGCCGATGCAAGGCGCCGTGCGCGCTCTTCCAGACGGAGGCCGAGTATCGCGAAATGATCCACGAGGTCCTGCTCTTCTTCGAGGGGCGGGCCAACGAGGTCGCGCGTCGCGTGCGCGAGCGTATGGAGCAGGCGTCGGCGCATCTGGACTTCGAGCGCGCGGCCGAGTTGCGCGATGTGCTCAAGCATCTCGAGCGTCTCGAGGAGCCGACGGTCGTCGTGGAGGTGGAGGGCGGCGACCGCGACGTGATCGGCTACGCGCGCGATGGCGACGAAGCGTGCGTCGTCATGCTGCGCATCCGCGGCGGCAAGCTGCTCGCCCGCTCGCACCAGGTGTTGGAGAACGTGGACGAAGAAGATGATGCGGGCATCCTCGCCGCATACCTCACACGCTCGTATCTCAATGCAGAGGAGCGCGCGATGGAGCTCCTGCTCCCGTTCGATGTCGAGGATCGCGAGCTGATCGAAGCATCGCTCTCGCACACGCGCCTGCTCGTGCCGCAGCGCGGCTCGCGTCGCCAACTCCTCGACCTCGCCGAGCAGAACGCGCGACACCTGCTCGAGGAGCTCAAGCTGTCGTCCATGGAGGCCGACGAGCGCGCGGCCGATCCCGTGTACGAGCTGCAACGCGAGCTGGGGCTGCAGACGGTGCCGCGCTCTCTCGTGTGCTTCGACATCTCCACCGCGCAGGGAACGGACACCGTCGGCTCGTGCATCTGGTTCGAGAACGGCCGCCCGCGTCGCGCCGAGTATCGCAAGTTCAAGGTGAAGACCGTCGAAGGGACGGACGACTTCGCATCGATGCGCGAAGTGGTGACGCGGTACTTCCAGCGCCGGCTCGAAGAGAAGCAGCCGCTCCCCGATCTCGTCGTCATCGATGGCGGCAAAGGGCAGCTCGGCGCCGCGCTGGCCGCGCTCGAGACGCTCGGCCTCGGCACGCTCCCGCTGATCAGCCTGGCCAAGCGCGAGGAGGAAGTGTTCTTCCCGGGGCAGAGCGAGTCACTGCGCCTCTCGCGCCGCTCGCCCGGGCTCAAGCTGCTGCAACGCGCGCGCGACGAGGCGCACCGCTTCGCCATCACGTACAACCGCAAGCGGCGCGCGATGCGGACCATCACGTCGGAGCTTCTCAACATCCCTGGCATCGGTCCGAGCAAGCGGCGCGTATTACTCCAGGCGTTCGGCAGCGTGCAAGGCGTTCGTGCCGCGAGCGAAGCCGACATCGCCAAGCTCCCCGGCTTCAGTGCGGCGAGCGCGCGACGCGTGCTCGAAGCACTGGCGGCCTCCTCTCCAACTCGCACCTCCACCTGACGTGACCGATTGGTCTCTCGAATGCTCCGCGTGTGATCACACCGAGCGGAGCAGTGCACCCGCCACGGTCTGCCCGAAGTGTGGGCAGCCATATCTCGTTCGCTACGACACCCTTCCTACATCGCGCGACGCGATCCTGCCGCGCTGGGACATGTGGCGCTACGCGGCCATGCTCCCACTCTGCGACGGCGAAACGCCGGTCACGCTCGGCGAAGGTACGACGCCCATGCTCGAGCTCCCCGCGCTCGCGCGCGCGATCGGCGTGCGTCGACTCTGGGTGAAGGACGAAGGGCTGAATCCGACGGCATCGTTCAAGGCACGCGGGATGAGCGCCGCGGTCACGCGCGCGCGAGCCCTCGGCGTGCCGGGGCTCGTCGTGCCCACCGCTGGAAATGCAGGAGCCGCGCTCACCGCGTACGGCGCAGCTGCTGGGCTGCCGGTTCGCGTGTACGCGCCGGCGACCACGCCCGCGCCGATTCTCAACACGATTCGCGCGCTCGGCGCGGAGTTGATCACCGTACCCGGACACATCGGGGACGCCGGCAAGGCGGCGCGCGCCTTCGCATCGGAGAGCGGCTACTTCGATGTCTCGACGCTCCGCGAGCCCTACCGCATCGAAGGGAAGAAGACCATGGGCCTCGAGGTGGCCGAGCAGCTCGACTGGCGGCTGCCGGATGTGATCATCTATCCCACGGGTGGCGGTACGGGGCTCATCGGGATGTGGAAGGGATTCGCCGAGCTGCGGCGCATGGGCTGGCTCGATGCCGACGCGCCGCTCCCGCGCATGATCTCGGCGCAGGCAACGGGGTGCGCGCCGATCGTGCGCGCCTTCGCCGCGCACGCAGATCGCGCGACGCCGTGGGAGAATCCCGAGACACATGCGAGCGGACTTCGTGTCCCGGGTCCACTCGGCGATCGGCTGATTCTTCGCGCGCTGTACGAGAGCCACGGCGACGCGGGCGCCGTGAGCGAAGACGAGATCCGGGAGTCGACCTCGCTCCTCTCGCGGTCGAGCGGCGTCGATGCTGCGCCCGAAGGCGGGTGTGCGCTCGCCGTGTGTCAGAAGCTCGTTCGCGAGGGGCGTATTGCGCGCGATGCCGAAGTGCTCGTGTTCAACACGGGGAGCGGCGCCTCGTACCGGTTCTGACGGCCCCGGCGCGCCCCCTCTGGCCCGCCAACCCGTCTGACGGCTATCTTTGCTCGCTTATATGCCCATTGCCATCTTGGATCCGTTCAGCGGAATCTCCGGTGACATGACGCTCGGGGCGCTCGTGGACGTCGGTCTGGACCCCGACTGGCTCCGCGCGCTCCCTGAGCGGCTCGGGCTGGGTGATGTGCGCGTGCAGATTCAGTCGGTGAAGCGCGCGGGCCTCGCCTGCACGAAGGTCGACTTCGACATCCCGCCGCAGCCGCACGCGCGGGGGATCAACGAGATCCGCGACATCATCGCGCGGGCCGACATGCCCGACGCGGTGCGCGCGCGTGCCGATGCGACGTTCTCCGCCATCGCCGTGGCCGAGGGACAGATTCACGGCATCCCACCCGAACGCGTACACCTGCACGAGGTCGGCGCGGTGGACGCCATCCTGGATGTGGTGGGTGCCGTGTGGGGATTCGCACAGCTCGGCGTCACGCGAATCTTCTGTGGACCGATCGCGCTCGGCGAGGGCACCGTGCAGGCGGCGCATGGAACGCTCCCGGTGCCCGCGCCGGCCACGCTCAAACTGCTCGAGTCGCTCCCCGTGCGCCCTGGACCGGAGGGCGCAGGCGAGCTCGTGACGCCGACCGGCGCGGCACTGGTGCGGGTCCTGTCTTCCGGTCCGCCGCCGGCCGCGTACGTCCCGCTGCGCAGCGGCTTCGGTGCGGGGACGCGCGATCCCAAGGGGCGGGCGAATGCGCTTCGCCTCGTGCTCGCGGAGCCGACGAGCGTCAGCGGGCTCACGGTCGATCACCTCGTCCAGCTGAGTACCGACATCGACGACATGGACGGCGAGCTCCTCGCCGGTGCCGCCGATTCGCTGCGCAGCGCCGGTGCGTTGGATGTCGTCCTCGTGCCGACGCTCATGAAGAAGGGGCGTCCGGGGGTGCGGCTCGAGGTGTTGGCTTCGGCCGCGCTCGCCGATCGCCTCGAGGAGCTGCTCTTCGCGCACACGACATCGATCGGCGTGCGGCGCGCTTTCGTGGAGCGGCATTCGCTGCGGCGCGAGATGCGAACGGTCGAGGTGCTCGGCCACTCGGTGCGCGTGAAGGTCGTCGCGACGCCAGGCGGTACGCATCACGCGAAGCCGGAGTTCGATGACGTCGCGCGCGTAGCCGCCGAGACGGGTCGCACGCTTCGGGATATTGCCGGCTTGGCGCGCGAGGAAGCGGAACGGGTGTTGTCGCAGGGGGTATTCTGACCTGCGGGCGGCGCGCCGCCGTCGTGGAGCTTCACGTTGCATCGCTGGGTCGTTCCTGCTCGACCCGACGCTCGTCCTGCGTCGCGATCAGATGCGGTAAGTCGTGTTGCGGAAGCTCATTAGCGTATCACTCTCCAGGAGACTCTTAGATGAACGCTTGGCGTAAGGCGATCGCCTGCTCGCTCGCTCTGTCGGCCTTCGGCGCAGCCGGTGCTGCGGCCCAACAGCAGCCTCAGGAGAGCAAGTGCGAGCTCGATCTGTCCAATCCGAATGAGGTGAAGAAGGCCTTCTCCGATGTCACCATCGCGCAGATGGGACTGTCGAAGAATCCGGACGACACCAAGAAGCGTCTATCGGACGCGGTCAAGCAGCTCACCGAGAAGCCGGACAAGATCAACAACACCGTCGGGCTGGACTACGTGCTCGGCCAGGCGCTCGTCTACTGGAGCCAGGTGCCTGGCACGACGCCGGTCATGAAGCGGTCGGCGCTCGGCTACGTCACCAACCCCGATGCGTCCATCGACCTTCTGGCGACGGCCGACAGTCTGCTAACTGCGGTCACGACCGCCAAGCCCGATTGTACCTCCGAGACCGATCGTGTTCGGTCCATCGCGTGGGCGCCGCTCATCAATCAGGTCGGCGGGCTCATCAACGCGAACAATCTCGATTCCGCGAAGAAGGTGGTGAATCGAGCGAACACCATCTACCGCGGTTCGCCGTACAACTACTACTTCATGGGGAGCATTGCCCAGCGCGACAGCGATTTTGCAGCGGCGGCCGACGCGTTCGGCAAGGCGATGCAGCTGGCGACGCCGGAGGTGGCGGCCAAGGACTCCAACGTGGCCGCCATTCGTGAGTACGTGGCGTTCAGCCTCGGCTACACGCGGCTCCGTCAGGCACAAGCGTTGAGCGGCGATGCGCAGAAGGCCGCGATGTCGAAGGCCGCCGAAGCCTACCAGGCCTACCTCAAGGACTATCCCAACGGGCAGGATGTGAACTCGGCGCGCGCCGGCCTCACCCTCGCGCTGCAGACGGCCGGTGATACGCAGACGCTGAGCAACATGTGGTCGGACATGGTGGCGAACCCGTCCAAGTACAGCGCGGGCCAGCTCTACGATGCGGGCGCGAACGCGTTCCAGGCGAAGGACCTGCAGACGGCCGCCAAGCTCATGGAGGCGGGGTACCAGGCGAATCCGTATCTCATCGCTGGCCTGTTCAACATGGCGAACGTCTACTGGAAGCTGAACGATTTCGAGAAGATGGCCGACGTGTCCCAGAAGCTGCTGAAGCTCAGCCCGAACGACCCGGACAATTGGCAGCTCCTGGCGATCGCCGAGCAGGGGATGGCGAAGGCGACCAAGGACGCGAAGCTGAAGAAGGTGCGTAACGACTCGGTCGTGAAGGTGCTCACCGAAGGGAACAAGCTTCCGGTCAGCAT
>DASVCF010000026.1:0-18380 GCA_036381735.1 Gemmatimonadaceae bacterium
CGAGCTCCAACCCCTCGCGTACGTGATTGCGAATGATCGCGGCGCTCGTACTCGGCTTGAGCTTGTCGTGCGGATTGCGGCCCTGCTGGTTCTCCACGAAGTACTGCGGCTTGCGCAGCTTCCCGATGTCGTGGTAGTACGTCCCCACGCGCGCCAGCAGACCGTTGGCCCCGATCGCCGTACACGCGGTCTCGACCATGTTCGCCATGCTGATCGTATGGTTGTACGTCCCTGGCGCCTCGAGGCTGAGGCGACGGAGCAGCGGGCGGTTCAGGTCCGAGTGCTCGAGCAGCGTGAGGTCCGTCGTGATTCCCGTGAACTTCTCCGCGAGCGGGAGCAGGAACATCGCGAACACCACCGAGACGATGGCGTTGGCGACGCCACGCGCCGCGCTGCCGCCGATGGCCGACGCCGTCCACCCGAGCGTGAGGCCGATGGCCACGGCGGCGCACAGATACGCGGCGGCGATCGTGAGAATCGAGTAGTACGCCTGATCCCGGCGCCGCACGACGCGCACGCTGAGCGCGGCCGCCGCGCCGCCGATGAGATTCATGAACAGCGCGTTCGTTCCGCGGAAGATGCTCTGCCCGCCCACCAGCACCGCGAGGATCATCGCCGCGATCATGCTGATCCGCGGATCGAACAGGATGCTGAGGATGATCGCCGCGAGCGCGACGGGCACGAACTCCGGGTACACCGTTGGCGCGTGAGCGGCCGCCGAGGCGCCCGCGAGCACGATCAGGAAGACCAGCGCGAAGAGCGACAGCGAGCGATACGACTGGTAGAGCTGCGGGCGGAACAGCACGACCGCGATGCCGAAGATCGCGAGGACGAGCGCGTTGTACGCGATGGCGCCCAGGATGCGCCCCGTCGCCCTCGGCCCGGCGCCGCTCACGCGGGCCTGCATCGCGTCGTGCAGCGCACGCATCTTCTCGTACGCGGTCTTCCCCACCACCTCGTGCTCGCCGACGATCTTCTCCCCAGCGCGCACCTGGAACAGGTTCACGTCCACGGAGTTGCGCAGCTCCTGCCGGCGCTGCTCGGTCGCCGCACGATCGAGCGCGACGGTGGGATGGAAGAACGTGCTGAGCAGCTTCAGGTACAGCCCGTCGGCCACCGAGGAGTTGCGGTCCGGCTGCATCGGCTGCGAGCGCGCGAGGAGCGATCCGAACGTCAGCACGCTGTCCGCGAGCATCCCGCGCTCTTCCGTGCCGCGTCGCAGGATGATCTCGCCGCGCACATCGTCGATCGTGCTCCCCGAGGCGACGCCCACCGAGAGCCAGCGCCCGAACACGCGGCGGAGCGCGTCCTCCATCGCGCGGCGCCGCGCGGCGAAGGTCAGATACTGCGCTTCGGAATCGGTGAGCGTGACGCCGAACGCCGACGCCGCACGTAGCACCCCCGGCACGCGCTCCTTCGCGCTGTCCGCGCCCGCGACCGCTGCACGCACCGAATCCATGAACGCATTCAGCTGCTGCTGCGACGAATCGAGCGCCGCGGGCAGATACACGAAGATCGGTTTCGCCGATCGCGCGAGCTCGTCGCGCTCCTTCGCGAGCGCCGCATCCGGCTTCGGGACGTTGAAGGCGAACGGTGCGATCACGTTCTGCGTGGCGACCGACCCCACTTCGAAGATGGGCGAGTCCACCGCCGGCGAGGACGGGAAGAGCGCGTACGTGAGCATGGCCAGCCCCACGATCAGCGCGATGCGCACGCCGTGGAAGACGAGGCGCGATCGTCCCGTCGGCGGGGCCAGCGGCTCCGCGATGCGCTCCGGCCGGTGGCGCAGGCGCACGCCTTACTCCGCCCCCGCGTCCTGGGCGTACGCCTTGACGATCTCGCGCACGAGCCGGTGGCGAATCACATCGGCGTCGGAGAGGTACTGGAATCCGATCCCCTCGATGCCGCGCAGGATGCGCTCGATCTGGATGAGCCCCGACTGCTCGCGCGCCGGCAGGTCGATCTGTGTCTTGTCGCCCGTGATCACGGCCTTCGAGTTCACGCCGAGCCGCGTGAGGAACATCTTCATCTGCGCGCTCGTCGCGTTCTGCGACTCGTCGAGGATCACGAACGCGTCGCCGAGCGTGCGCCCGCGCATGTACGCGAGCGGCGCGATCTCGATGGTCCGCGTCTCGAGCGCCTTCTGCACGCGCTCCGGCGGCATCATGTCGTCGAGCGCGTCGTAGAGCGGGCGCAGGTATGGATCGACCTTCGCCTGCAGGTCGCCCGGCAGGAAGCCCAGACTCTCACCCGCCTCCACCGCGGGACGCGCGAGGATGATGCGCCGCACCCGCTTCCGCGCGAGCGCCTCCACCGCAGCGGCCACGGCGAGATACGTCTTCCCCGTCCCCGCGGGGCCGATGCCGACGACGATATCGTTCTCGGCGATCATCTGCAGGTATTTCGCCTGCCCCGGCGTCTTGGGCTGGATGATCCTACGCACCCCTGGCAGCACGATTCGTGTCTCGCCCGCGCTCGGCGCCGGTGTGCCGTTGCCGTTCCCGTTGCCGTCCCACGGCGCTTCTTCGCTCATCCGCAGCACGTCGTCGCGTGTGAGCGGCATGCCCTGCTTCGCCGTATCGACCATCCGCTGCGCCACCGGCGTGGCGCGCTCCACGGCCTCGAGCGGGCCGCTCACCGACAAGGTCTCGCCGCGCAGCGCGACGCGAACGCCGCACAGGCGGCCGAGCTCGATGAGGTTCGCATCGTTCACGCCGGCGAGGGTGAGGAGATCAGCGCCCTCGGTCGACAGCCGGTGCGTGATCATCTCCTCAGTCATGATCCAACTCCTGCATGTCCATCCGTATCCTGTGACTCGGCCGTGCTCTCCACGTCGGCATCGAGTCGAATGTGAAGTTCCTCCAGATCGGCGCACGGCACGACACTCGGCGCGCGCTCGAACAGTGCACGCGCGGCCGTGGTCTTCGGGAACGCGATCACGTCACGCAGCGACGGCGCACCCGAGAGCAGCATCGTGATCCGGTCGAAGCCGAGCGCGATGCCGCCGTGCGGCGGCGCGCCGGCGCGCAGCCCTTCCAGCAGGAAGCCGAAGCGCTGCTGCGCGGTGGCCTCGTCGATGCCCAGCAAACTGAAGATGCGTCGCTGCAGCTCGGGGTTGCTGATGCGAATGCTTCCGCCTCCCAACTCCGTACCGTTCAACACGACGTCGTATGCGAGCGCGCGCACGCGCTCCGGCGCCGTGTCGAGCAGCGCAAGGTCGGCGGGGTTCGGCGCCGTGAACGGGTGGTGCACCGCGCCAAGCGCTCCCGTCTCCGGATCGCGCTCGAACAGCGGAAAGTCCGTGACCCAGAGGAAGCGCAGCACGCCCCGCGGTATGAGGTCGAGCACGCGCGCCACTTCCTGCCGCACGCGATCGAGCGCCGGGTTCGACACGTAGTCCGGCGCCGCGACCAGCAGCGCCAGGTCGCCATCCGAGAGTCCCAGCTTCGCTCCCTGCTCCGCGCTGAGGAACTTGGCCGCCGGCCCCTCGAGCGCGCCGTTCACGGACTTGAGTCGCAGCAGTCCGCTCGCACCCGCACCCTTCGCCAACGCTTCCAGCGCGTCCACCTGCTTGCGGGAGAGACTCGCGCCTCCCAGCACGCGGATGCCGCGCACGCGGCCGCCGCGCTCCAGCGCGCTCTTCGTGATCCCGAAGTCCACACCGCGAAAGACATCGCTCGCGTCGAAGATCTCGAGTCCGTATCGCACGTCCGGGCGGTCCGATCCGTACCGCTCCATCGCGTCGGCGTACGTCATCCGCGGGAACGGGGTCTGGACGTCGATGCCCGCTTCCTTCCAGAGCGCGACGAGCATCCCTTCCGCGAGCGCGAAGATATCTTCGGGCGCGATGAATGATGCCTCGATGTCGATCTGCGTGAACTCGGGCTGCCGATCGGCACGCAGATCCTCGTCGCGGAAGCAGCGCGCGATCTGGAAGTAGCGGTCGAAGCCGGAGACCATGAGCAGCTGCTTGTAGAGCTGCGGCGACTGCGGCAGCGCGTAGAACTGCCCCGGGTTCACCCGGCTCGGCACGAGGTAGTCGCGCGCACCCTCCGGCGTCGGCTTCGTGAGGATCGGCGTCTCGATCTCGAGAAAGCCGTGCTCACTGAGATACCGACGCGTGACCTGCATGATCCGGTGCCGCAGTACGAGATTCTGCTGCAACTCTGGGCGACGCAGATCGAGGTAGCGATGTCTCAGCCGCAGATCCTCCGACGGGAGCGGCTCACCCTTCGCACGCGCCACCGGGATGACCGGCGTGACCGCGGGGCCCACGACCTCGAGTCTCGACGCGAGGACTTCCACATCGCCCGTCGCCATCTCCGGGTTTCGCCCCTCAGGCGGGCGCGCGACGACCTCGCCCTCCACGAGCACCACGCTTTCCGTGCCCACGGAGGCGGCGCGCTCCAGCTCGTCAGCCCCGGCCTGCGCCGCGTTCACCGAGACCTGCACGATGCCGCTGCGATCGCGCAGGTCCAGGAACACGAGACCGCCGACGTTGCGCTTGCGATGCACCCACCCGCCAAGCCGCACCCGCGTGCCGACCTCGGACAGCCGGAGTGCGCCCGCGAGATGCGTGCGATACGATGTTGCGAAGGTTGCACGGTCGGTCACGCGGCGGACTCCTGACTCCGCCGCCGTGCCGCGGCGATCGTGATTCCCACAATGGCTCCTATGGTGTCCGCCATCCAGTCATGCACATCCATGTCGCGGCTCGGAATGAAGTGCTGGTGCAGTTCATCCAGCGCCGCGAGGACAGCGATGGCGAGCAGCACGACGACCACGGTCCATCCGCGCGGGCGCGCCGCGAGCGCAGCACGAGTCGCAAGGAGGCCCAGGATCGCGTACAGCGTGAAGTGGACGAGCTTGTCTGTATTCGTAGGGGCTCGAATGCCGGCGAAGACCACGCCTGGCAGAGATGTGAGCACAAGTATGAACACCGCCCACGCCAAGGGCGGTGCCCATCGTCGAACGGTCAAATTGCCTCCGACTCGTGGACGAGGGCCAGGAACTCTTCCGCGGACTTGGCCGACAGTAGATCGGACCGGAGCTGCTCCCGTCGCAGCAGTCGGGAAATGCGGCTCAGCGCCTTTACGTGTGCGCTAGATGCGCTCTCGGGGCCCAACAATAGGAAAAAGAGTTGCACGGGCTTGCCATCCAGCGCATCGAAATCAACGGGTTGTGGAGCGACACCGGCAGCGACGACGAGCTGATCAATGAAGGGCGTCTTCCCGTGCGGGATCGCCACACCACTGCCGATACCCGTGCTGAGCACCTGCTCTCGCTCCAAGACCGAGGCCAGAATGGGCTCCACGTCGAGTCCCCCTTGCCCGTTGGTCACGAGCTCCACGAGCTCCCGGAGAAGTTCACTTTTTGTACGGCCACTGAGCGGCACCTTGACGCGGTCCGCGGACAGCAGCTCAGAAAGCAGCACGCCGGCTCCGTTGAGGGAGATGTCAGCAGAAAAATTAAACCGACGCCGAAGGCATTGAAAGGTGGTCCGGGAGATCCCGGACCACCACTGCCAACGGCATCTGTATACACCACACAAACTTAACTGGGCAGACCTCAATTGGCTACTCGTCTCTCGGGCGACGGCCATCCCACAGCCGGCCGCTTGTCATCCCGAGCGCCAGCGAGGGATCTCGGGTCTTTGTCATCCCGAGCGGTAGCGAGGGATCTCGGGCAGCCGGTGAGATCCCTCGCTATCGCTCGGGATGACACCCGCTGCCGCTCGGGATGACAGGCGCTCGCGTTCGGGATGACATCGGCTCCGCTCGGAACGAGACAATCTCCCTTAGATTTCGACATGCAACAGAATCTCCTCGACTCTACGCCCGACGAGGCCGAGCGGCTCCTGCGCGACTTCGCCGTCGCGCATGGGGAGCCCGCCTATCGCGGCTCGCAGGTGGCGCGGCGCCTCTGGCGCAATCCGGCACCGACCTTCCAGGCGATGACGGAGCTGCCGCTCCCCTTCCGCGAGCTCCTGGCCGAGCACTTCGTCATCCCGCGCCTCGAGATCGCCGCGCATCAGGTTTCCACGGATGGCACGCAGAAGTTTCTCTTTCGCCTCGCTGACGGCGAGGCCATCGAGACCGTGGCGATCCCCGAAGGCTCGCGGCTGACGCTGTGCATCTCGTCGCAGGCGGGGTGCGCGCTCAAGTGTGCGTTCTGCGCGACGGGTCGCATGGGATTCTCCCGCAACCTCGCCGCGTGGGAGATCGCCGCGCAGGTGCGCGAGATGCGGCTGCTCGAGTCTCCCGTGCAGGTCACGAACGTCGTCTTCATGGGGATGGGCGAGCCGCTCATGAACTGGAAGGCGGTCGACCCCGCGCTCACGATCCTCAACAGCGACGCCGGGCTTGGCATTGGCGCGCGCCACATCACGGTGTCCACGGTGGGTGTGCTGCCGGGGATTGTTGCCCTCGGTCAGCGGCCTGAGCAGTTCCGCCTCGCGATCTCGGTGCACGCGCCGAGCGATGATCTGCGCCGCTCGCTCATGCCGATCAACATCAAGTACCCGCTCGCGCAGGTCATCGATGCCGCGAAGGCGTTCGACCGGCGCGTGACCTTCGAGTACGTGATGCTGGGTGGCACCAACGATGCCCCGGAGCACGCACTGCATCTCGCGCGGCTAGCCAAGGAGTGCCGCGCGTTCGTCAACCTCATCCCGCTGCACCCCGGCGGCGCGGAGGGACTCGCGCCGAGTTCGTCGGAGCGCATCGCATCGTTCGCGCGCGAGCTGCGACGCGAGGGAGTGGAGGTGGCCATCCGCAAGAGCCGCGGCATGGACATCGCCGCCGCGTGCGGACAGCTACGGGTGGAACGGCTCGGCCGGCGGGTGCCACGACGCGCCGACGAGCACCGACACATCGACGTAGTGTGAGCTGTCCGGCTGCGACTGGACCGCCGCGCCGCCGAGCGCCGCCGCCACCAGCCGCGCCCACGCCGGATGATTGGACCGGTCGATGACGAGCGTGCTGTCGCGCGTAGCGCGCGAGGTGCCGGTCTCCACCACATCGAATCCGCGACTGCGCAGATGCAGCGTGGCGCGCCGGGCGAGCCCCGTCGTCCGCGTGGCGTTCAGCACTTCCACCTGAATGCGCACGCCCTCCGGCGCCCGCGCATCGGGTGTGACGCGCGCTGATGGTGTCGAACCCCAGAGCGGGCCGCGATGAGGCGTTGCACGCGGGATCACGTACCACGCGATGCCGCCAAGCACACACACCGCGATGATCGCGGCGACGGCACGCCGCAGGCGCGCTAGCGAATGGTGTTCCACAACGCGACTGTCTCCGGGTAAAGCTCGTGGCGCTCCCGAAGCGTCCACTCCAATCGGTGCCGCACGACCTGCGTGAACGTGCCGTCGAAGTCGTTCGGGACCTGCGCGGCGAGATACGCGCGGTCGGCGACCGAGAATTTGCGTCCGGGCTCGAGGTAATCGGCCATGTAGAGCGCGCGTCCCGCGCGGCCCCATGCGGCGCATCCGACCGTGTGCCATCGGATGGCGGAGAGCACGTCCTCACGCGATTCGCCGTGGCGCTCGAGCATCGCGGCGGCGGCGGGGCCGTGCAACATCTCCGCGGGGCGCTCGCAATCTCCCGCCAGCTCCCGCAGCGCCCCGTCCGGCGCATCACGCAACGCGTCGTGCCACCGCCCCGCGTCGTACCACGCGCGGCGTTCCACGTCGCCGAGCGACAAGGTATCTGCCCAGGACATGAGCACGGTCACCACGCGGACGATGTGCGCTCGGCGCTTCTCCCCGACCACCGCCCAGTCCGGGAGCTCAATCGAAGCCGCGTCGGACATACGGCTCGAGCACGGCCTGATTGCGGATGCGCGTCCGCGCAACGTAGTTCCACCCCTTGAGCTCGACGCCGCGCCCGATCGTCGCCTCGATGATCCGTGAGTGCGGACCGATCACGCATTCGGCGCCGATCTCCGTGGGGCCCTCGAGCACGGCCCCCGGATAGATGACGGTATCCGGCCCGATGCGCACATCCGCATCGATCCATATCGTCTCCGGAAGAATGAAGCTCACGCCGCGCGATTCGTGCATCCGGATGAGCCGGTCGCGGATCGCCACCGACGCCTCCGAGAGCGTGTGGCGATCGGTCACCCGGATGAGCTCTTCCGTGGATGTGGGCGGCACGCGTACGGCCCCGTGTGGACGTCGCGGATCATCCGCGGAGGCGAGCGCCGGTCCCTCGCCGCCCACCGCGATGCAGCTCCGCTCGCCTCGATCATCCGGAAGCGCGGCGACGTTCCCTTCCCCCATTCGCAGCAATCGAGCGATCGTGGCCGGCGTGACGAGCGGGGCCGCGCCATCGACGAGTACCTTGAGCCCCGGCGGTGTCACCGCGGCGCGCAGCGAGCGGAGCTCCAACTGCGCGGGCACCGGCTCGGGCACCAAAGGGACGGCGCCCGACCGCGGGAGCGATACCGGCGATTCGGCGCGATAGACGACACGAATCTCGGTGGGTGGCGGCGCGACTTCGGTGAGTGCGCGGACCACGTGCCAGAGAATAGGGCTCCCGGCGAGCGGATGCAGGTACACGCTCACCCGCGACCGAAACGTGTCGCCGTCGTCGATGGCCGCGACCACGGCGCTCCAAGTCATGCTGCGCCCAGAATCACGTTGTCGATGAGCCTCGTTGTCCCGACCCGTGCTGCTACGGCAACGATCGTTCCCTGCTCCGCGACGGCCACGGGTTCGAGGCGCTCGGGATCGACGACCGCCAGGTAATCCACCTGCACGCTCGGTTCCGAGGCCAGCACCTCCCACCCTTCACGCTCGAGCTCCGCCGCGTCGTACTGCCCGCGATCGAACGACTCGGCGATCGTGCGCAGCGCACGCGAGAGCGTGAGGGCACGCCGGCGCTCCTCCGTGCTCAGGTAGATGTTGCGGCTGGACATCGCGAGCCCGTCCGGATCGCGGACCGTCGGTGCGACGACGATCTCCACGGGGATGTCCAGATCGCGCACCATGGCGCGAATGAGCGTCGCCTGCTGGATGTCCTTCTGGCCGAAGATCGCCACCTGCGGCTGCACAAGGTTGAAGAGCTTGGCGACGACGGTCAACACACCGGTAAAGTGGCCCGGACGCGCCGCACCCTCCCAACGGTCAGCCAGGGCGAGCGGCGTGACGACGACGGTGCGCTCGCCAGGATAGAGCTCCTCGACCGGCGGCGCGAACAGCACATCGACGCCGCGCGATTCGGCCTTCGCGGCATCGCCAACGGGATCGCGCGGATAGCGTGCGAAGTCCTCGTGCGGACCGAACTGCAGTGGATTGACGAACAGACTCATGACCACGCAGCCGGCGCGGCGGCGCGCTTCGTCCACGAGCTGCAGATGTCCCTCGTGCAGATGCCCCATCGTGGGCACCAGGGCGATCGGCGTCCCGCGTCGCCGTGCATCGGCGAGCGCGCCGCGCAACGCGGCGATCCGATCGACGGTTTGCATGTTAGAAGCTGTGATCATCATCCGGATATCGTCCTGCACGCACCTCGTCGCCGAAGCGCGACACCGCATCGCGCACGTCGGCCGCGAGGTTTGCGTATCGCTTGAGAAACTTGGGGGTGAATCGATCGTTGAGCCCGAGCAGATCGGGGAGCACGAGCACTTGTCCGTCACACCCCGCGCCGGCACCGATGCCGATGGTGGGCACCGAGATCGCCGCCGTGACGTCCGCGGCCACCGCGGCCGGCACGAGCTCGAGCACGATCGCAAAGGCACCGGCCTGTTCGAGACGACGAGCTGCGGCGATGAGGCGCTGCGCATCCGCCTGCTCGCGCCCCTGCACGCGGTACCCACCCAGGGCGTGCACCGACTGCGGCGTGAAGCCCAGGTGCCCCATCACCGGGATCCCCACCGTCGTCACGGCCTTCACCGCGGCGAGGATCTCATCGGAGGCACCCTCGAGCTTGACCGCCTGCGCGCCGGTCTCCTGCATCACGCGCCCGCAGTTCCGCATCGCCTGTTCCACGCTCACCTGGTAGGTGAGGAACGGCATGTCGATGATGAGCATCGCGCGCGTCACCCCGCGGCGCACCATCGTGCCGTGGTAGATCATCTGATCGAGCGTGACGGGGAGCGTGGAGTCGAGGCCGGCCACGACGTTGCCGAGCGAGTCGCCCACCAGCACCGCGTCCACGCCCGATTCGTCGACGAGCCGGCCGAAGAGCGCGTCGTATGCGGTGACGACGACCAGCTTCTCGCCCTTCTCCTTGTGGGCGAGAAAGTCGCGAACGGTCACCGTCCGGACGCGCGCAGGGACGTCGCTGCTCATCGCGTCCCTCGGAGCTCCGCGAGCTCGCGCTGCCAGAAGCCGCGGTGCGACAGCTCGGGGTGCGGCACGATCAGGTCGGGCTCGTGCACCTGCTGGCGCTCGAACATCACGATGTCCAGGTCGAGCGTCCGCGGTCCCCATTTGGCCGTACGAGCGCGTCCGGCGTCGTGCTCGATATCGTGCAGCGCATCGAGCAGCGCGCGCGGCGACAGAGATGTTTCGAGTGCGACCATCTGATTGAGATAGGGGTCCTGGGGCACGTCGCCGATCGGCTCCGTTTCCTCCACGGAAGATGCCGCCAGCACCCGGCTCTCCGGAAGCCTTGACAGCGCATCGCGCGCTCGCGCGAGGTATCCGCCCCGGTCGCCGAGGTTGGACCCGAGGGCTACGTAGGCGATGTCACGCATCAGTTGACACGGCCGGAACGTACCGGCATCGTGCGCGCGTGTCAAACGCGCCCTGCCCATGGACAGCCTGACCGTTCACTACCTCGCGCGCGAGTTGGACGCGCGCTGGCGAGGGCGGCGCGTCCGCTCGTGCCACATCGATCGCGAGGGCCGCGCGATCACGCTCGCCGTGGACGGATCGAACGCGGTGCGGATCGACGTCGCGCGGCCGGCGGTGCGCATTCACGAGGTTGCTGCGCCGTCCGGGGAGTGCATGCTGAGCGGATGGGTAGTGAGCGACGTAGGCGCCCCGTTGGATGACCGGCGGCTTATCGTCCGCCTCGAGAAGCCCGGGAAGTTCAGGGGATCACCGACGCTGCGCGCGACGCTCGCGGTGAGCGCGGTGCCCACGGCGCGTGGTGCGCTGCTCGTGGACGAGCGCGGGCATCGCATGGCGGCGCTGGGGGCGAAGCTGCCTCCGGTGTCGGTGCCGCGTCCGGTCCTGACCAACGATGAGCTGCAGCGCGCCGTGGCCGAGCACGACCCGGATGCACTGCTGCACGGTCGCTGGATGAGTGCTCCGCTCGCACACTGGTTGACCGCGATGGAGGGCGCCGACGCGATCGAGGCATACGGGCGGCTGTGCGCGCAGCCGGAGCCGCAGCCGAGCTGGTGCGGCGAGCGGCTGCTCCCCTTCCCGTGGTGCGGCGATGCCCGACCCGCTGACTCGCTCATCGAGCCCGCGCACGCCGAAGCTTCGACGACCGCCCCGGCGTCGCGCTCACGTCACGCTCGGAGCGTCGCACGCATGCGCGAAGAGCTCAGCCGTGCTGCCGCGGCTCCCACGCTCCGGCAGACGGCCGATGCGCTCATGGCGTTGGGGGATGCGCCAGCGCCGGAGAGTGTGCTGCTTGCTGACGGCACAGTGGCGCCCGTACCCGCGACCGCAGGTGAGACCGCGGTGGCGACCGCGGAGCGATTGTACCGCGACGTCCGCTCGATGGAGCGAGCGCTCGAGTCGCTCCCGAGCCGCATTGCCGCGCTGGAGCGCGTGGAGCCGCGCGTCGATGCAGCGTCCCGCCCCGCACGCGGAGCGTCGCGCGTGCGCGCATCGCGGGACTCGCCCGAGCCAGCACGCGCTCGACCATATCGCACCTATCGGTCGAGCGGCGGGCTCGACATCTGGGTCGGACGCGGGGCGGCGTCGAACGACGCGCTCACGTTTCGCGAGGCCGCTCCCAACGATGTCTGGCTCCATGCGCGAGACGCGGCGGGCGCACATGTCATCTTGCGTTGGCCGCGCGACGAGCAGCCGCCGGCGCGCGATCTCGAGGAAGCGGCGACGCTGGCGGCGTGGCACAGCAAGCTCCGCAGCTCGACACTGGTGCCCGTCGATTGGACGCGCCGCAAGCACGTGCGCAAGGTACGGGGCGGCGCACCCGGTCTGGTCACGGTGCAGCGCGCACAGACGGTGTTCGTGCGGCCGAGTGCGGAGCTGGAGCGGACGTTGCGCGGGGAGTAGGAGGCGGAAAGCAGAGAGCAGAAAGCAGAGAGCAGAAAGCAGAGAGCAGAAAGCAGAGAGTGGAAGGCTGCGATTCCTCGCTGCACCCGGAATGACAATCCTGCTCTCTGCTTTCTGCTTTCTGCTCTCTGCCTTCTAGCCCTGATCCATCCCCGCCCGCAGCTCGCGCACCAGCGTCACGGCTCGCTCGATGTCCGCGTCGGCTTCGCGCACCACGGCACTCCCCACCACCACGCCATCCGCCACGCGCGCGACGGCGGCCGCCTGCTCCGGGCGCGAGATCCCGAAGCCGACGCAGATCGGGAGCGAAGTCGCCTCGCGGAGTGCTGACACGGTCTTCGGCAGCTCCGGCGGCAGGTCGCTGCGCACACCGGTCACGCCGAGTCGGCTGATGAGGTAGACGAACCCCGTCCCGTGCCGCGCGATCTCCGCCATGCGTGCGGGCGGCGTGGTCGGCGCGACCAGACGGATGTAGGCCAGAGGGCTCTCGCCGAACCGCGCTTCCAACTCCGGATCCGCACCGACCGGGAGATCGGTGATGAGCACGCCGCTCACTCCCGCCGCCGCTGCGCGATCGAGCGCATCGGGTCCCGCGGCGAACACTGGATTCAGATAGCTGAACAACACGACGGGGACGTCGATCTGTGCGCGCGAGACGAGCTCGAGCGTGCGGTCGAATGTCATCCCCGCGGCGAGGGCGCGCTGCGAGCTGGCCTGGATGACGGGTCCATCGGCCAGCGGATCGGAGAACGGAACGCCGATCTCGATGATGTCCGCCCCTGCGGCCGGGAGGGCGCGCAGCAGCTCCATCGACCGCTCGAGATCGGGATGTCCAGCGGTAATGTAGACCACGAGCGCGCGGCGGTTCCGCGAGCGGAGCGCAGCGAAGCGCTGCGCGAAGGGATCAGACAAAGTAGTCGCCAATACGGATGCCATAGCGGTCAGGGTCCGCCACCTTGATGACCGAACGCACAAACGCCCCGGTGCTGAGGTCCTGCTCGTTCAGATCGACGAGGTGGCCGGGAAAGAGTACGTTGCCGCGCTCGTCGCTCACGATGCGCACGATCGGACGGGCGGCGGCTTCCGGTACCGGATTCACGGAATGCACGATCGCCAGCTCGTAGTTGTCCAGCACCAGTAGCGTGCCGACGGGATAGTGGCCCACGAGGTTCATGAACCCCTTCACCACCACCTGGTCCATCCCCCGTCGCGGATTCTCGAGCATCTCCTTCAGCACCTCTGCGGGCGAGATCGGCTTCGTCATGTAGATGCGCTTGGACGTCGCCGCGTCGAACGAGTCGGCGACGGCCACGATCCGGCTGAACATGCTCATCGTACGCGGGCGGATGTGCTTCGGGTATCCCGTGAGGTCGATCTTCTTGTGATGTTCGAAGGCGACCACCATCGCCCGATACGGCATCTCGGTGTGGCCGCGCATCCCGCACAGGCACAGTACGCCGAGCCATGGATGCGAGCACATGATGCGCCACTCGTCCTCCGTGAGGCTCCCCGGCTTGTTGAGCACCTCGGTCGGCACGCGCGACTTCCCGATGTCGTGCATGAGCGCGGCGATCCCCAGATCGTAGAGCTGCAACCGGGTGAGTCCCAGCTTCCGGCCGAGCGCGATCGAAAAGATGCACACGTTCACGCTGTGCACGAAGGTGTATTCGTCGTAGTCGCGCAGCGTCGTCAGCCCGAGCAGAGAGGATTCCTCATTGAGGATCTGATCGACGATGCTCTGCACCACGCGCTTGATGCGCTTGATGTTCGGACTGCGTCCCATGCGGACGGAGTTGATCACGTCCTTGGTGACCGACACCGACTGCGCGTAGGTGCGCTTGGCGGCCTCCTTGTCCTTCTGCAGCAGTTCGTCGTCGACTTCAGAGGGCGGTCCGAGCTCGAACGCGCCCACGGTCGCCTCCGTCAACCGTTCGCCGATCGCCTGCAGCCGCGCCAGAGGATCGCCGGGAATCGGGGCCTGCAACAGCGACAGGAACACCATCCAGTCGCGCTCCGTCACGTCCTCGTGGACTCGGCACACGCCGATGCCGGCCTTGCTGAAGACGCTGCGGATACGACTGAAGCTGGCGTAGTTGTCGAGGTCGAGCCGCAGGCGCGTGGCGTTGATGAAGACGAAGCCGCCCGACACCCGGATTTCGAGCTCACGCTCGTGACTCAGGAATTCGCGGCTCAGCCGCACGACCTCTTCGAGCGTCTTCTGCACCACCGGATTGTCCGGCGGGTAGAGTTGCAGCGTGCGGAGCGCGCCGTAGAACGCGAGGAGCAGATCGCGTCCGGCCTGGCGCGCGAACGCGTCGCCGCCACGGTCGGTGAGCATGCCGCCCGCGAGCGCTTCGTCCGTGGCGATCGGTGGAACGGCCGTCACTCCTTCCCTCCACGCATCGCCTTGTTGATCGCGTTCCGCACGAGCACGTCCTTCTCGTTGGCCGCACGCCTGAGCGCGTCGAGGGCTCGTGCACTGCCGATCTTCCCCAACGCCATCGCCGCGCACGCCCGCGTTTCCGCATCGGGGCGGCGGCTGAAGAAGCCCTTGATGTTCAGGAGCTTGTCGAGCCGCTCGACACCGTCATCGCCGGCGAGCGCACCGTACGCCTCGAAGAGCACCATCTTCTCGGTGAGGTCGCAATCACGCATCGCCTTCCCCTCGACCACCTGCGCCAGCTTCTCGATCACGCCGCGGTGGCCCGCCGCGCTCAGCGCGCGCACGGCGATCAGCCGCACCTCGCGATCGGAGTCGTCCACGGCAGACTCGAGTACGCGCATCGCGCCGGGCGAGCCGATCTCCATCAGCGCTCGTGCCGCGCCCTGGCGCAGCTCCGGCGGAGCCGTGCCGAGCACGGTTCCGAGCTGGTTGACGGCCGCCGCGGTTTTGAGCGCACCCGCCCGTCGCATCGCTTCCAGCGCCACCACGTCCTCGGACGATGCAATGAGCTTGATGAGCTCACCGACGTGCGCGGACGCCAGACGCGTCGCCACGGTCTCCAGCGTCGCCTTGAGCTGCGCGTTCTGCGCGCGAGACATCCAGCCGAACACCGTCCCCAGCGTCGCGGGCCCGAGCTGCTCGAACAGCGCGTCGAGATCCTCGCGCGGGGGGATGCTCTCCGCCTCGTCGAGCGCTTGCAGGAGTTTGGGGAGGACCGCTGGCTGACTCAACCGCTCGGGGAGTCGCGCGAGGCGCTCGCGATGCTGCGGCAGCGCATCCGCGGCGCGCTCCGCTGCCGCACGCGCCTCGCGCAGCAGATACGCCACCACCCCGTACTGCCCGCCCGCAAGCAGATGGAGAACGAAGCCCTCGAGGATCTCGCTGATCTCTTCGCGCACCCGCTCGCTCGTCTCCACCTCGAAGACGTCGAGCAGCATGGCGATCACGTTGCGCGGAAGATCGGCCGCATATTCTTCCTGGATCTCCTTGCGCAGATACGCCAGCTCGTGGTCGTCGAGGAAGTGCACCGTCGGATCGAAGTCCTCCATCCGCACGATGTTGTTCGGCCGATCGGGCTCGGCCTCCACCTCCTCGCGCACCGGCTGCGGCGCCGGCCGCTCGGCTGGGGGCTCGGCCCCCTCCAGCGGCGGGAGCTCCGTGAGCGCGATGTCGACGAACCGGTAGCGGAACGCCTGAAAGTCCTGCTCCCACAACATCGTGAGCAGATCGTCCTCCTCCGGCGACGCGTTCTTCACACGCCGCAGGATGTCGAGGAGCAGAATGAGCTCTGCCGCCTCGACTCCGCGCAGGAAGCGCAGCTCGCGGATCCCGTCCTTGAAGAAGAGCCACGGGAGACTCTCCGAGCGCGAGGGATCGCGCATCACCGTCACACCCACCCAACGGAACTCACTGTCCGTGATGTCGAGCGCCAGCTCCTCCGTCTGCTTCCACACTTCCTCGAAGGCGGCGCGCAGCGTCTCGATGGCGCGCTGGTAGACGGGATTGTTCGGCAGATAGAGCTGATGGGTGCGGACCGTCTTCGCGAACTGGCGGAGTACCTCCTCCACCACCGCGGGTGCGAATGGCGGCTGGCTCTGCTCGGCCCCCTGGGTCGCTGTGGGATCCGCGGCGGTCGTCACGCGAGGTGCGGGGTGGGAAGAAGTTCGCTGACCTGCATCACGTCCTTGTCGCCGCGGCCGGACACGCAGACGAGAACGGGCGCATCGCCCGTCCAGCGGCCGGCGTGCTCGGCCACCCACGCGATCGCGTGCGCGCTCTCGAGCGCCGGGATGATGCCTTCGAGTCTGCTCAACAGCTCGAATCCCTGCAGCGCCTGCGCATCGGTTACCGACTCGTAGGTGGCGCGCCCTGAGTCCTTGAGGTACGAATGCTCCGGACCGACGCCGGGATAGTCGAGACCGGCCGAGATGGAATGGGCCGGGTGCACCTGCCCCGCTTCGTCCTGCAGCAGATAGCTCATCGCGCCGTGCAGCACGCCCGGCCGTCCCCGTGAGAGGGAGGCCGAGTGGCGAGGAGTATCGAGTCCCTCGCCCGCCGCTTCCACGCCGATCAACTCCACGTCCACATCCCCGACGAAGGGGTGAAAGATTCCCATGGCGTTCGATCCGCCACCGACGCACGCGACGACGGTGGCTGGGAGGCGCCCCACGCGCTCCAGCATCTGTGCGCGCGCTTCCCGGCCGATGACGGCCTGGAGCTCGCGCACCATGCGTGGATACGGCGCCGGTCCCACCACCGAGCCGATGATGTAATGGCTATCGGTGACATTCGTAACCCAATCTCGAATCGCTTCGCTCGTGGCATCCTTGAGCGTCCGCGTCCCGGACGTCACCGGGATCACCTCCGCTCCCATGAGGCGCATGCGGAAGACGTTGAGCGCCTGACGGCGCATGTCCTCCTCGCCCATGTACACGACGCACTGCAGTCCAAAGCGCGCGCACACCGTCGCGGCGGCGACGCCGTGTTGACCGGCACCCGTCTCGGCGATGATGCGTCGCTTTCCCATCCGCCGGGCGAGCAGCGCCTGCCCGAGCGTGTTGTTGATCTTGTGCGCCCCGGTGTGGTTCAGGTCTTCGCGCTTGAGGTACACCGGCGTCCCGACCCGCTCCGACAGTCTTGGAGCGTCACTCAGTGGAGATGGACGACCGACATAGGTCGAAAGCAAACCGTCCAGCTCGGCAACGAACGCGGGATCGCGCATGGCATCATCGAACGCCTGCTCCAATTCCTCCAGCGCCGGCACCAGCGTCTCCGGCACGTACTTGCCGCCGAAGATGCCGAACCGGTCCTGCTCCGTCACTGTCGTCATGCTCTTCCCTCGCTCTGCCGCACCGCGGCCACGAAGGCCCGCATGCGCTCGTGATCCTTCACCCCACGCTCACGCTCCACGCCCGACGAGACGTCGACCACGTCGGGGCGCAGCACGTCGATGACTGCGGCGACGTTCGTCGGATTCAATCCGCCCGCGACAATCAACTGCGTGCGCGGGCGGCGCGCCATGCGGGCGATGATGCTCCAGTCGAACGACTGACCGGTTCCGCCAAGCTGCCCTGGCACGTACGCGTCGAGCACGATGCCATCCGCCGCGTCCTCCAGCGCCTCGATGCGGGGCCAGGGATCACTGGCCGTCGTCGCCTCCGGACCGACCGCGATGCGGACCACGGCCCACACGCGCAGACCGGTGTGATCGCGAATCGTGCGCACGTCGGCCGCGCTCGGATCGCCGTGCAGCTGGGCGATGTCCAACCGCGCCGTCCGCGCGGCGCGCGCGATGTGCGGCGCATCGGCCGTGGCGAAGACGCCCACACGCCGTGCGACGGGACCGGCACCGTCGAGCACTTCGGCTGCGCGCTCCGGCGCGAGCTGACGCGGTCCGCCGGCGAAGATGGCACCCACGAAGCTCGCGCCGAGTACGCCGGCTTCATGCGCATCCTCGGTACGCGTCAACCCGCAGAACTTGATCTCAGTGTGCACGGCCGCATCGCGGAATGGCGGCGAGCGCTCGAACCGCCGCAGCGGGATCGGCCGATGCCGACAGCGTCGAGCCGACCAGCACCGCGTCCGCGCCCACGGACGCCGCGCGGTGAATGTCCGCGGCATCCCGAACGCCGCTCTCCGCGACCGCCAGCCGATCAGCGGGGATGAGCGGGATGAGCCGGGCGCTCGTCTCGATGTCGATCTCCAGCGTCTCGAGATCGCGGTTGTTCACGCCGATGA
>DASVCF010000027.1:0-15964 GCA_036381735.1 Gemmatimonadaceae bacterium
ATCCCGCATCCCGCATCCCGCATCCCGCATCCCGCATCCCGCATCCCGCATCCCGCATCCCGCATCCCGCATCCCGCATCCCCATGCACCCTCCCATCTCTGGTGTTCTCGGCCCCGTGGTGTCGACGTTCGATGTCGAAAGCGGGGAGTTGGCTCCTGTCGCATTTCGCGCGAACATTCGCGCACATCTCGCGGATGGTCTCGCGGGCGTCGTCATCGCCGGCTCGACGGGTGAGGCGGCGCTGCTCGACGAGCGCGAGCGCGCACAGCTCGTGGAGTGGGCGCGGCCTCTCGTGCCCGACGACCGGTGGCTGATCGTGGGCGTCGGGGCGGAGTCGACACGGCTCGCGATCCGCCGTTGTCACGAGGCGGCGGAGCGAGGGGCCGATGCGGTGCTCGTAGTCGCGCCGCACTACTACACGGCGGCGATGACGCCGGACGCGCTCGTCACGCACTTCCGGCGTGTGGCGGACGAGAGCCCCGTGCCCGTGCTGCTGTACAACATCCCGAAGTACGTGCACTTCGCGCTCGAGCCGGGACTCGTGCAGGAGCTCGCGTCGCACGAGAACATTGTCGGGATCAAGGACAGCTCCGGCGATCTCAAGCTCCTGGCCGGCTATCTGTCCGCGCAGTCGCCGACGTTCTCCGTGCTCACGGGTCACGGGGGCTCGTTGTATGCCGCACTCGAGATGGGCGCGCGCGGCGGCATTCTGGCCGTCTCGCTCTTCGCGGGACGCGTGGCCGCGGATCTCTGCTCGGCGTTCGCGCGCGGCGAGCTCCCGCGCGCGGGACGCGCGCAGGAGACGCTGCAGCCGCTCAACAAGACCATCGTCGGCGCGCTGGGCGTGGCTGGCGTGAAGGCCGCGCTCGATGCCGTGGGGATGCACGGGGGGCCTGTACGGCCGCCGCTGCTCCCGCTATCGGCAAAGGACCGCGCCGAGGTCGAGACGCTGTTGCGTGCCGCGGAGCTGCCGAAGGTGGCCTGAATGTCGACGTGCGCGGGAACGACGCGCCGCCATCTGGAAGTGATCGCCGCCGAGCCACGTCCAGCGGGGAGCGCGGCGGAGGCGGCGGCGCGGCGGCATTGCGTAGCCGAGCTGGCATCGCTCGGCTTCACCGTGATGGAAGAGTCGTTCGAGTATTCCGCGTTCCCAGGCCGATTCGGGACGCCCGCGGCCGGCGCCGTGTCGATACTCGTGCTCGCAACCGTCGGCCATCTCGGCTTCCATGGCGCGCCGGCCGCCGCGCTCGCGCTGCTCGTAGCTGCCGGACTCGCGCTCGCCGTTCTCGCGCAGTGGGGCGCGCGCCGCGGAGTGCTCTCGTTGCCGTGGGCTCGCGCGACGGGTGTGAATCTCGTGGCCACGCGCGGGAATCACGCGCCGCGCATGTGGCTGGTGGCGCATCTCGACTCCAAGTCGCAGCCCATTCCGATTCTCGTGCGCGCGCTCGGCGTGACGGTGAGCATCGCGCTCTGGGTGGTCGCGGCCGCGCTGCTCGTCGCGCAACTCACCGGCGCGCACGTCGCGGCGCTGTGGCCGTGGATCAGCCTCGCGGGCGTGGTGGCCGGCGCGCCGGTGGCGGCGAGCATCGTGCAATCGCGATCGCATGGCGCGCTCGATAATGCGTCGGGCACGGCCACGGTGCTCGTGGCCGCCGGGATGCTCCCGCGCGAGTGCGAGCTCGGCGTGCTGGTGACGAGCGCCGAAGAGTTGGGGCTGGCCGGCGCGCGTGCGTGGGCCAGGGCACGGAGCGCCGGCACCGCGATCAACTGTGACGGGATCGACGACTGCGGCGGGCTGCGTCTCACGTTCACAGGGGCTCGGCCCGGTTCCCTGGTCGATGCGCTGGTGGAGGCAGCGGCCGCGCGCGGGGAACCCGCGGTCGTGCGGCGGTTACCACCTGGCGTGCTCGTCGACGGCGTCGCGCTCGCCGACGCCGGATGGGATGTCGTCACCGTGAGCCGCGGCACCGTGCGCACCGTCGCCTGCATCCACACACCCGGTGACAACCTCGATGCCGTGCAGGGGCACGGTGTGGAGTGTGCCGCCGCGGTGATCGCGCGCGCCGTGGCGGCGCTCGCGTGATGCGACGTGGCACTCTTGTGATGCTCCGCCGTACTCGCGTGATGACGCGGAGCGATCGTCGGCGCGACGAGACGCGCGTGATGGAGTCGAACTGAATGCTGGCTATTCTGCTGTTGCTCGCCGTTCTCGTGCTCGGGCTCTTCATCATCCCGTTCGGCCTGCCAGGGCTCTGGGTGATGGCGGGGGCGATCTTCGTCTACAGCTTCGTCGCGCCCGCGAAGATCGGGATCGCCATCATCGTGGCCGCGGTGCTTCTTGCGGCGTTGGGCGAGCTGATCGAGTTCGTGCTCTCAGGGCGATATGCGCGAAAGTACGGGGGCTCGCGCCGGGCGAGTTGGGGTGCCATACTGGGAGGGTTCATCGGGGCGATTGTGGGGGTTCCGCTCCCGGTCGTGGGGTCGGTGGTGGGCGCGCTCGCCGGATCGTTCATCGGTGCGCTCGTCGCCGAGCTCACGGTGGGAACAGCGACCCGCCAGGCGACACGCGTCGCCACGGGTGCGCTCATCGGCCGAGTCACGGCGATGGCGGCGAAGGTGGGGATCGGGGTGGTGACGATCGTCGTAGTTCTCTTTGCCCTTTGGCGGTAACGTCGCGCATATTTCATTGGTGACGGATGACCGCACCGCGGCAACGTTTCCGCCGTCCTTGTCTTCTCGCGAAGGAGCGAAATTCGCATGAGCAACCCGACCACCGAGCATCCTGAGAGCGTGCAGGCGCTCAGTCCGGGCGAAGGGGGAAAGTACGTTTACTGCATCATTCGCGGAGAGAAACCGAGCGACTTCGGAGCGATCGGGATCGGCGAGGGGGCGAATCGCGTGCACACGGTGCACTACCGCGACCTCGCCGCTGTGGTGAGCAACACGCCGATCGTCATCTACGATCCCACGCGTGAGAACGTGCTCGCCCACGAGTTCGTGAACGAAACCGTCATGCGGCAGCACACGGTGATCCCGATGTCGTTCGGCACGGTGTTCCGCTCGGAGGACGACGTGACCGAGCTCCTGCGCTCGACGTACCAGGCGTTCAAGGACGTGCTGGACAAGATGCAGGACAAGATCGAGTTCGGCCTCAAGGTGCTGTGGGATCGCGAAAAGGTGATCGCGACCATCGAGGCGACGAACGAGGAGATCCGGCGGCTCAAGGACGAGATCAATCGGAACACGCAGAGCTCGACGTACTTCGCGCGGATGCAGCTCGGCCGGTTGGTGGAGGCGGCGCTGGAGGACACGGGGAACAGCTTCGTGGCGGAGATCCACGAGACGCTGAAGCAGGTGGCGGTGGCGAGCCGCAGCAACAAGCCGATCGGCGACCGGATGATCATGAACGCCGCCTTCCTCGTGGAACGCGAGCGCGAGCGCGCGTTCGATGAGGCGGTGCGAGAGGTGTCGCGCAAGTACGAGGACCTGCTGACGTTCAAGTACACCGGGCCGTGGCCGCCGTACAACTTCGTGAACATCAAGCTCAAGCTGGAGCGGGCGGAAGGGTAGGAGTTGTGGGTTATGGGTCGTGGGTTCACGGTATGCTCGATGTCTGCACACACGACTACTCATAACCCACCACTCACAACGCAGAACTCCAGACTCCTGCCAGGTCGTACATGGGTCTCCTGACGAACCTTCTCTTCTTTCCAATTACCGGGCCGGTCGCGGGGATCAAGTGGTCGCTCGGGAAGGTGCAGCGCGTGGTCGAAGAAGAGCTGGTGGACGACTCGGCCATCAAGGAAGAGCTGATGGCGCTGCAGATGGAGCTCGAGCTGGGCGACATCGACGACGACGAGTACCTGCGGCGCGAGGCGCAGCTCATGGAGCGGCTGCGCGAGGTGCGGTACTGGCGGGAGCAGTTCGGGATGTCGACGCCGGGCGGCCCGGTGCGCGTCGCGCGGAGCGATTCCGACGAGGAGTGAGCGCTCGCGCAGGGAGACTGCTCGTCGTGTGACGACGCTCGACGCTCACGCGACGCCGCTCGATGCGCTCCTCGATGTACTCCCCAGGTGGGTGCTCGTGGGCGGGAAGGGCGGCGTCGGGAAGACGACGTGTGCCGTCGCGCTCGCGACCCGCAGCGCGGCACGCGGGCAACGCACCCTTCTCCTCTCCACTGATCCCGCCGGCTCCCTCGCCGATGTGCTCGGCGGGGTGGTGTCGAACAAGCCCGCGTCCGTGGCCGGCCATCCCGGGCTGAGCGCGATGCAGCTCGACGCGGCGCGCGAACGCGATGCCTTCCTCGCGCGGTGGCGCGATACGCTCATCACGATCGTCGATCGTGGCACGTACCTCGATCGCGCCGACATCACGGGGCTCATCGACGCCGCGCTCCCTGGCGCGGATGAGAGTATGGCGCTCCTCGCGCTGCTCGAGCTCGACCGTGCGGCCACGTGGGAGCGGATCATCGTCGATACGGCGCCGACGGGGCACACGCTGCGGCTGCTCGAGCTGCCCCGCACATTCGAGGCGCTGCTCGCACTGCTCGACGCGATGCAGGAGAAGCACCGCTTCATGGTGCGGGCGCTCGTGCACCGCTATCGCGCGGACGCCGTCGATCGCTTTCTCGACGAGTTGCGCAGGGAGCTGGGGATGCTGCGTCGGACGCTCGAGGATCCCTCAAGGCTCGCGGTCGTGCTGGTCGCGCGGCCGGAGCCCGTCGTGGTCGCCGAGACGGCGCGTTACGTGGTCGCGCTCGGACAGCTGCAGCTCGCGATCGGCGCGCTCGTCGTGAACGCGGTTCCGCATGCGCACGATGCGGCGGCCGAGCATGCGACGACCGACGCTGGGGCCGCCGGCATTACCACCGCCTCGATCGAGTCGCTCTCGACCCTCGCGCCGCAGGTGGCGCAGTATGCGGTGCCCCGGCTCGAACCGCCGCCCGTCGGCCCGCAGGGGGTGGACGCGTGGAGCGCCGCGCTGAAGGCTGGCGATCTGGGCGTTGGCGCTGGCTCCGCGCCCGTGTTGGACGATCGCGCGTCTCGCGTGCGCGCCACGGCCGAGAGGCGCGGGCCTCGACGTGTGGCGCCGCGAGCTGGGCGTGGCGTGCACGACGAAGCGGAGCGCATCGCGCGCGCGAAGTGGGCTGCTCCGTTCGACCTCGCACCGCTCACGATCGTCGCGGGGAAGGGCGGCGTGGGGAAGACGACCGTCGCATGCGCGCTCGGCATCCGCGCCGCGTCGCTGGGGCGACGCGTGCTCGTCGTCTCCACGGATCCGGCGCCGTCCGTGGCCGATGCGCTCGCGCTCCCCGTGGGCGAGGATGCGACCGACGTCGCGGACGTGCCGGGGCTCGTCGTGCGACAGCTCGATGCCGCGGCGGCCTTCCGCCGTTTTCGCGATGCGTACAGCGCGCGTGTGGACGCACTGTTCGACGCGCTCCTGGGCGGCTCCGCGCAGCTCTCGTACGATCGCGCGATCGCCCGCGAGCTGCTCGCCTTCGCGCCGCCGGGGATCGACGAGCTGTACGCCCTCGCATCGCTGGGCGACGAGCTCGCCGAGTCGCGCTACGATGTGGTGATCGTGGACCCGGCGCCCACGGGACATCTCCTGCGCCTGCTCGAGATGCCGACGCTCGCGATCGAGTGGAGTCATCGCCTGCTGCGGCTCATGCTCAAGTATCAGCATGTGGTGCGGCTGGGGCAGGCGGCGCAGGATCTTCTCACGTTCAGCCAGCGCACGCGCGCGCTCGACGCGGCGCTGCACGATCCGTCGCGCGCGGCGTTGCTCCTCGTCGCGCTCGACGAGCCGCTCGTGCGCGCGGAGACGGCGCGGCTCGCGAGCGCCGTGCGTGCGCGCGGTGTGCATGTTGCGGGGGTCATCTGGAACCGCGCGAATGAGGGGCCGCTCCCCCTTCCATCGGAGCCTCCGCTCCGACAGTTTGCGTCGTCGGCTGCGAAGCCGTCCCCGCGTGGCGTGGAGGCGTTACGGCGCTGGAGCCTGGGCTGGACACCGCTGTCCGCGAGCGAGCATGGGTGAGCAAGTCATCTACGTGTATGGGATCGTGCCGGCCGGGGTGGACGCAACGAGTGCACCGCCCGGGATCGACGGCACGCGCGTGTTCCTCGAGCGCGAGGGCGATGTGGCCGCGCTCGTCTCCGAGCTCGCTGCGGCGGACTACCGCAGCGATGCGGTGGAGGCACACTCCGGCAACGTCGAGTGGGTGGGGCCGCGCGCGGTCGCCCACGATGCCGTGCTCACCTGGGCGAGCGACAGCGGCCCTGTCGTGCCGCTCCCCATCTTCACCTTCTTCCACGATACGGGCGGCGTGGACGCGATGCTCTCGGGGCGCGCGAGGGAGTTGCGCGTGCTGCTCGAGCGGCTCGCGTCCGCTCAGGAATTCGGCGTGCGCGTCTTTCGCATCGATGCGGAGCTCGCCGAACACATTGCGGAATTGAGCCCGACGATCGGCGAATTGGAGGAGAGTGCACGGCGCGCGAGCCCCGGGCAGCGATACCTCCTCGAGCGGAAAGCGCAGAACGAACGGACGACGGAGATGCGGCGCGTGGGCGCGGATGTGGCGCGTGCCGTCTACCAGGCACTCGACGTGTGCGCGCTGGAATCGGTGAGCGAGGCGCTTCCCGCGCAGGAGAACAACAAAGGAGCTGGGACCGCAGTGCTGAATGCATACTTCCTCGTCCGACGCGATGCGCTCGACGCGTTCCGTGCGACGCTCACGGCGCTCGCGGAGCGGTATCAGTCGCGCGGCTTCCGGTTCGACTTCACGGGTCCGTGGCCGCCGTACCACTTCGCCGGAACGCGCACGTGATCGGTCCGGACGACGGGCGCGAGCCGCTCGACGACGAGTTGGTGTTGAGCGATCTGTTGAATCACGTGCTGGACAAGGGCGTGGTGATCGCGGGCGACGTGACCATCTCGGTGGCGGACATCGATCTGGTGCGGGTGGGACTCTCCGTCCTGCTGAGCTCGGTGGAGACGCAGGAGCGAATGTTGGGAGATGGAGGCCACGGTGGCGACGCAGATGCCGACATACGTGTACTGCCTGGTGAGCGCGAGCCATGAGCCGCCGGCCGATGCGCCGCGTGGACTCGACGGCGCGCGCGTCCGCGTGGTGCGCGCGGGCCGGCTCGCCGCGTGGACGAGCGACGTCGCGGACCGTCGGCTGGCGGCGAGTGTCGAGCGTGTTCGTGCCCACGACGCGATCGTGCGATGCGCGCTCGATCGATGCGGGCTCGAGGGCGGGACGCCACTTCCGGCGCGCTTCGGGCAGACGTTCGCGACCGATGCCGATGTTGCCGGGCAGATCCGCGAGCGCGAGGACGCATGGCTCGGCGCGTTGGAGCGCGTGCGCGGGATGGTCGAGATGACGGTGCGTGTGCGGCTCGCGATCGACGCGGGCGATGCGGCGCCCGTCATCCGCGCCGAAGGCGCGAGCGGACGCGAGTATCTCGAGCGTCTGCGCGAGCGGCAGCGCGCGGAGCGGATGCGGCGGGATGCGGTCGATGTCGTCCGGCGCCGCGTGGGCGACGCCGTGGGCTCGGCGGCGCGTGCGGAGTCGGTCGCGACCATCGCGACGCCTCACCGATGGCTGTCGATCTCGCACCTGGTGGCGCGTGATGCGGTCCCGCGCTATCGTGCCGCGCTCGATGCGTTGGCGGCCGCTGATCCGATGCTGCGGCTCGCGGTGTCGGGGCCGTGGGCGCCGTACAGCTTCGCCGAGGTGACGCGTGTCTGATCCGCGCGATCCGCTCGTCGAGCTCGCGCGGGAGAGCGCGGACGCGTTCGAGGAAGAGCTGCGCCAGGTGGCGCGCGCTCTTCCGGAGCGCATCAACGCCGATCCAGAGCATGTAGAGCAGGGTCTAGCACGTCTCGTCTTGACGTTGATCGAACTCCTGCGCAACGTCCTTGAGCATCAGGCGGTCCGCCGCATGGAAGGCGGGACGCTGAGCGACGACCAAATCGAACGGCTCGGCCTGGCGCTGCTCAGGCTCAACGAGCGCATGCAGGAGCTGAAGGCGACCTTCGATCTGACGGACGAGGATCTGAACATCGATCTCGGGCCGCTCGGGCGCCTTCGATAACCCCCGTGTCAGCCGCTGACCTGGAGTAGACCGTTTGCCAGACTATCTCACACCCACGCGCAGCCACGGCCTGGTCGAGATCCTCGACCGGGTGCTGGACAAAGGGCTGGTGATCGCGGGGGACATCAAGATCAACCTCGCCAATGTCGAGCTCCTCACCATTCAGGTACGACTGCTCGTGTGCTCGATCGACAAGGCGCAGGAGATCGGCTTGAACTGGTGGCGCTATGATTCGCGTCTCACGGCCCCAACGGCGCCGGGCGCGTTGCCACAGGGAGAGCTCGAGCAGCGTCTCGATCGGATCGAGCGTCGTCTGAACGACATGGCAGCCTCGCGGCCGGTGCCGCGCGGGCGTACGACACCTTCATCAACATCGGAGCACGAACGACATGGCGGTTGAACGCTCTCCCGGCGGGAGTTCCCTCATTGATGTCCTCGACCGCGTCCTCGACAAGGGCATCGTGATCGACGCGTGGGTACGGGTTTCGCTGGTAGGGATCGATTTGGTGACGGTCGAGGCGCGCGTCGTGGTCGCGTCCATCGATACGTACCTCAAGTACTCGGAAGCCGTCGGTATCACGACACCCATGTCGCGCCCGCGCGAGCTGGGCACGACGACCGACGAGCAGGACATCGATCGGTACATCCGTGAGAACGCCGAGCTGAAGCGGCGGCTCGAAGAGCTGAGCACGCGGGACACCCTGTAGCGCTCATGACCAGTGGGGCACCGAACGACATCGGACGCACCGCTGCGCTCTCGGACGGCGAGTTGCTCGAGCTGCTCGCCGACCTGGCGGAGGCGCCCGATTTTGCCTCCGCCGGCGCGCTGCTGCTCGAGCAATTCGCTCGTGTAGCGGGCGCGTCGCGCGGGGCCCTGCTGGTTGTGGACCGGCCTGGTCGTGCACTGCATGTTGCGGTGGGGCAGGGACTCTCGGCGGACGAGGAACGCGCGCTCGTCGTGCCGCTGGACCAGACGGGCCACCCCCTGGTCGTGTCCGCCACCGCACTCGAGGTGGTGATGTGCCGCCAGGGCAGCGCGCGCGCGATCCCGCTGCCATTCGCCGGTGCCATCGCGGTCCCCTTTCCGCAGCCGGTCACGCGTACGAGTACCACGATCCCGATCACGCGCGGGATCCCCGTCGGCGACAGGTACCCGACCTGCGAGACGTTCACCTGGACCGCTGGCGATCGGCGCCAGCGGGGCGGCCACGCAGTGTTCGGGGTCGTGATCCTGGAGGGGATGCCGTGCAGCGAGGTCATCGAGCGACTCGCGGCGGCTGCGCTGCTGGCCGGGCCGGTCCTCTCGCGCTCCTTCGCCGCGGATGAGCTCCGCCGCTCCGCGGCGCGGCTCGACAGTCAGCGGGATCTGCTGCTCACGATCATGAATGCGCTCCCCGATCCGATCATCATCACGGACGCGGACAACAAGGTCGTGGTGAGCAACCGGCGGGCGGAGCTGTTGTTCTCGTCGCACGAAGCGGATTCCGATGGGCGGCAGCGGGCGGTCGAGATCAACAACCTCCTCTTCAGCTCGTTTCTCTCCAAGGCGGTCCTCGGCGGCGCGGCGACGAGTGCGGCGCGCGAGCTGAACCTGGTGGACCCTGTGGAGGGGGCGGACCTGCTGTTCGAGGTGCTCTCACACCCCCTCCCGAAGGCGATCGCGCGCGAGGGAGCGTTCGTCACCGTCCTGCGCGACGTCACCGATCTCAAACGCGCCTCGACGGAGCTGGAGCGGCAGTATCAGCGCGCGCGTGTCACCGAGATGGAGGCCACGCGCGAGCGCGACCGGCTCAACCTCATCCTCAACAACGTCGGTGAGCCGATCCTCGTCACGGACGACCAGTCGAAGATCATCCTGATGAACCCGCAGGCCGAGCAGCTCTTCGAGCTGCCGGACGGCATTCAGGACCGCGTGCTCGCGCAGCGCGTGCGCGGGAACGACACCAAGTTCACGACGTGGATCTCCGACTTCGCCATCAGCCCGATCCCGTTCCGCCGCGAGCGGCTCATGCTCGCGCATCCGCAGGGCGGGGGCGAGCTGCCGGTGGAGGTCGTGGCCGGAAAGGTGATGAACGAGCGCGGTGAGCCGCTCGCGATCGTCTCCGTGCTGCATGATCTCACCAAGCAGGTGGAGAACGAGCGGCTCTACTTGGAGCTGAAGCGGTTCAGCGCCGAGCTCGAGGATCGCATCCGCCTCGCGACGGCGGACCTCGAGGCGCAGAACCTCCGGCTGCAGTGGCAGGCGAACGAGATCGAGAAGGCGTACCGGCTCAAGTCGGAGTTCCTCGCCAACATGTCGCACGAGCTGCGCACGCCGATCAACGCGCTCATCGGCTACACGGCGCTCATGCTCGATCGCATCTATGGCGAGCTCACGCAGAAGCAGGAAGATGGCCTCACGCGTATCCAGGCGTCCGCGCAGCATCTCCTGGCGCTGATCAACGACATCCTCGATCTCTCCCGCATCGAGGCCGGGAAGATGCCGACGCACCTCGAGTCGACATCGCTCGAGCTCATCGTCACCGAGGTGACCGCACAGGTGGAGCTGCAGGCGCGGCGCAAGGGGCTCGAGCTCACGTGGGAGGTCGCGGACGATGTGCCGGTGCTGTACACCGACCGGACGAAGCTCAAGCAGATCGTGCTCAACCTGCTCTCGAACGCGGTGAAGTTCACGCACGCCGGTTCCGTGTCGCTGCGCGCCGAGGTGGAGGAGTCGCGCGTGCGCATCCGCGTGCGCGATACCGGCATCGGGATCTCGCCCGAGCATCTGGACGTGATCTTCGAGGAGTTCCGTCAGGTGGACCAGTCGCGCACGCGCGAGTACGGCGGGACGGGGCTGGGGCTGAGCATCACGCGCAAACTCATCGCGCTCCTCGGCGGCGAGATCGGAGTGGAGAGCGAGGTGGGTGTGGGAACGACGTTCACCGTTCTGCTCCCCGTGCGCAGCGAAGCGCTGTCGGCCGAGCAGCAGATGGTGCGCACGATGATGGGCGGAGCGAGTTGACCGAGGGGTCTGAGCGCGGGTAAATTGGTGAGAGAGTCGTCGGGCATCAGTCGTCGGTCGTCAGGGCCGGAGGACAACCGAGGGCTCCGACTTCCGGGAGTCGGTCAGACGACTGACAGCTGACGACTGACGACCGATGTATCCGCTCCGCCCCGCGCCGTGCGGGGCGTTCGTGTTTCTTCGAGGCCGAGTGCTGCATGTTCGATAACGAGACGCGCACCGTCGTGGTGGTTGGGGCGCAGTGGGGCGACGAAGGGAAGGGGAAGCTGGTGGACGTGCTCGCGGAGCGCGCCGACTGGGTGGTGCGCTACCAGGGTGGCGCCAACGCCGGGCACACCGTGGAGATCGGCGACCGCGCCTTCGTGCTGCACCAGATCCCGAGCGGGATCCTGCACCCCGGCGTACGCTGCGCGATCGGGAACGGTGTGGTGCTCGATCCCGACACGCTCTTCGCCGAGATCGACGAGCTCGTGCGCGAGGGGGTGGACGTCGAAGGGCGGCTGTACGTGAGCGATCGCGTGCACCTCGTGCTGCCGTACCACAAGCTGCTCGACTGCGAGAGCGCGGCGAGCCGGGCGATCGGCACGACGGGGCGGGGGATCGGTCCCGCGTACGAGGACAAGGTGGCGCGCCGCGGCGTGCGTCTCATCGACCTGCGGCACCCGGAGCGGCTGCGCGCGCTGGTCGCCCGCGCGGTGGAGCACGCGAATCATCAGCTCGCTGGATTCGGCTCCGAGAAGCGGGCCGACGTGGACAGCACGACGACGCTGCTGGAGCGGCTCACGCCGCGGCTCCTGCCGCTCGCGGAGGACACGGGGCTCGCGGTACACCGCGCGGTGCGGTCCGGTGCGGCGGTGCTGCTCGAGGGCGCGCAGGGCTCGCTGCTCGACGTGGATCACGGCACGTATCCGTACGTGACGTCGAGCAGCACGACGGCGGGCGGCGCGGCCATTGGCGCCGGCCTCGGCCCCAACGCGATCGATGGCGTGCTCGGCGTCGTGAAGGCGTACACGACGCGCGTGGGGAACGGCCCGCTCCCGACCGAGATGGAGGAGCCACTCGCGACGGAGATGCGGAAGCTCGGCAATGAGTACGGCGCGACGACGGGACGCCCGCGTCGCTGCGGCTGGTTCGATGCGGTGGTCGTGCGGTACGCGGCACGCGTGAACGGGCTCACCGGACTTGCCGTCACCAAGCTCGACGTGCTCGACACGCTCGACCGCGTGGCCATCTGCACGGGGTACGAGCACGGCGAGACGTTGTATGATGAATTCCCCGGCGACCTGGTCGCGCTCGAGCAGGTGGTGCCGCGGTACGAGTGGTTCGACGGATGGAAGCGCTCGACTGCCGGCGCACGGCGGCTCGAAGAGCTGCCCAAGGCGGCGCGCGCCTACCTGAGCCGGATCGAGGAGCTGGCGGAGACGCCGATCACGTACGTGAGCGTGGGCACGCGTCGTGATCAGATCATCGGCATGGAGTGACCACGCGTGGTGAGATGATGAACAGGACGGATGTCGCAATCGTTGGTGCGGGGCCCTGCGGACTGGCAGCGGCCATCGCGATGAAGAAGGCGGGGCTCGACGCGATCGTATTCGACCGCTCGTGCATCGTCAGTGGGATCACGCTGTACCCCACCTACATGACCTTCTTCTCCACGGCGGAGCGCCTCTCGATCGGCGGCATCCCGTTCGTCGTCCCCACCGAGAAGCCGACTCGGCGCGATGCGCTCGCGTACTATCGCGCGGTGACCGCGCACTTCGATCTCGCCGTCCGACAGTACGAGCCGGTGGACGCGATCGTCCCCGACGGCGACGGGTTCATCGTCCGCTCGGTGACGACGGCCGGGGAGTCGCACGAGACGCACGCCGACGCGGTGGTGATCGCGACGGGCTACTTCGGTCACCCGAATCGGTTGGGCGTGCCGGGCGAGGATCTCCCCCACGTCTCGCACCTGTACAAGGAAGGGCACTTCGACTTCCGCCGGAACGTCGTGGTGGTGGGCGGCGGCAACTCGGCTGTGGACGCGGCGCTCGACCTGTATCACGCCGGCGCGCACGTCACGATCGTGCACTTCGGCCCGTCGCTCGACCGGAACATCAAGGCGTGGGTCCTGCCGGACATCACCAACCGCATCGTCGAGGGGAGCATCGCCGCGCGGTGGGAGTCGCGCGTGCGCGCGATCGAGCCGACGGCGGTGGTGCTCGACACGCCGGCCGGCGTGGAGCGCGTAGCGGCCGATCGTGTCTTTCTCATGATCGGCTACATGCCGAACGCGGAGCTCCTCTATCAGCTCGATGTGCGCATTGATCCCGAGACCGGGATTCCGGAGCACGACCCCACCACCATGGAGACGTCCGTCCCCGGCGTCTTCATCGCCGGCGTCATCGCATCGGGGTACGACGCGAACAAGACGTTCATCGAGAACGGGCGAAACCACGGGGACTTGATTGCGAAGCGGCTGCTGGCGGGGGAAAGAGTGAGTCAGTGAGTCAGTGGGTCAGTGAGTCAGAACAACAGGGAGGAGGGAGGAGGGAGAAGGGAGGAACCGGCGGGGGGCATCCCGAGCGCCCGTCATCCCGAGCGGTTGTCATCCCGAGCGCAGCGAGGGATCTCGGGCTGAGGCATGAACATCCACCACAGAGGCACAGAGACACGGAGAACTAGAGAGAGCTCTTCTATCGCTGTTCTCTGTGCCCTCCGTGTCTCTGTGGTGAATCGTCGTTCGGATGCCAGGGCCGAGATCCCTCGCTGCGCTCGGGATGACAATTCTGCTCTCTGCTCTCTACTTTCTGCTCTCTGTCGTTCCTGACTCACTGACCCACTGACCTACTGCCTCCCTGGCTCCCTCGCTTACATTTCCCGGCATGTCCTCCTCCGTCACGTCACGCCCCACCCATCCGGATGTCCTCGAGCGGCTCGTGTCGCTGTGCAAGCGGCGCGGGTTCATCTTCCAGTCGTCGGAGATCTACGGCGGCACGGGATCGGTGTGGGATTACGGCCCGCTCGGCGTTGAGCTGAAGAAGAACATCAAGGACCGCTGGTGGCACACCATGGTGCGCGAGCGGGAGAACATCGAGGGGATCGATGCCGCGATCCTCATGCACCCGCGCGTGTGGGAAGCGAGCGGACACGTGGGCGGGTTCGTCGACCCGCTGGTCGAGTGCCGCAACTGCCGCAAGCGCTTCCGCGCGGATGATGCGCGCATCAAGGGCACGCCCGGTACGCCGGAGGCGCAGTGCCCGGTGTGCGGCATGAAGGGGACGTTGAGCGAGCCGCGCCTGTTCAACCTCATGTTCAAGACGTTCATGGGGCCGGTGGAGGAGACGGCGGCCATCGTCTACCTGCGCCCGGAAACGGCGCAGGGGATCTACGTCAACTTCCTGAACGTGCAGCAGGCCCTGCGGCAGAAGATCCCGTTCGGCATCGCGCAGATCGGGAAGGCGTTCCGCAACGAGATCACGCCGGGGAACTTCATCTTCCGCACGCGTGAGTTCGAGCAGATGGAGATGCAGTTCTTCGTCGAGCCCGGCACGGACATGGAGTGGTTCGACTACTGGAAGGCGGAGCGCATGAAGTGGCACCGCGCGCTCGGCCTCGATCCCGCGCGGCTCGAGTTCCATCAGCACACGAAGGAAGAGCTCGCGCACTACGCGCGCGCCGCGTTCGACATCCAGTTCGACTTCGGCGGCACGCTCGGCTTTCAGGAAATCGAAGGGGTTCACAACCGCGGAGACTTCGACCTCGGCCGGCACCAGGAGTTCTCGGGGAAGAAGCTCGAGTACTTCGACCAGCCGAACAACCGGCGCTATCTGCCCTACGTCATCGAAACGTCCGTGGGTGCCGACCGCACGACGCTCGCCGTGCTCGTGAACGGCTACCACGAGGAGCAGGTGCCGGGTGAAGAGGAAGGGCGTACCGTGCTCAAGCTGCTCCCGGCGCTCGCGCCGGTGAAGGCCGGCGTCTTCCCACTCGTGAAGAAGGATGGGATGCCGGAGATGGCGCACCGTGTGGCGGACGACTTGCGGACGAGCTTCCCCGTGTTCTACGACGAATCCGGCGCGATCGGCCGCAGGTACCGCAGACAGGATGAGATCGGCACGCCGTACGGCATCACGATCGACGGGCAGTCGACCGCGGATGGCACGGTGACGGTGCGCGACCGGGACACGCTCGTGCAGGAGCGCGTGGCCGCGGATCGGGTGCGGGAGTACATCACGGCGAAGCTCGAGGCGGCTGCGGCGTGAGCCGCGGAGAACCGCGGATCGCGAGCCGGGACGAGAGACCGCGGCGGACCGCGGAGAGCCGCGGACCGACGGCAACTGCAACGGCAACGGCAACGGCAACGGCGGAACGCGGATGACGCGGATGAAACGCGGATCGATAGCGACCGCAGAGAAGTTCGGGACGCCAGGACCGAAGAGAATTTTTTGGGGGATCGGGCTGGGTGCCGGATGGCGAGGAGATGACATCATATCGTGAGTGCACCGACCGGCCACACGTTGGCGATTCGGCGCTCGTGAGCGAGTGGAGGGGTCGCCACGCTAGAATGTTGACGGTTCTGCGACTGCCCTCTTGCTATCGGCCTCTGTGGCCCACGCGCTCACGCGCCGCCAGAAAAAACTCTTCCCTCTCTGGTGCGCCGGTGCCCTCCCCGCGCCTGGATCGATCCACGTATATCCGCGTTCATCCGCGGCTCCCTTCTCGTCGTCCTCAGCGTTCATCCGCGGCTCCTGTTACCGTCATTCGATCCGCGGCGCATGGCTGAGCTGACGCTCGAGCGCCTTCGGCGCGAAGGGGAGCAGTTCATGGAGGAGGTGTCGCGCGAGTACTATCTCGCGCACTCCGGCCTCAAGCACA
>DASVCF010000028.1:0-23967 GCA_036381735.1 Gemmatimonadaceae bacterium
ACAAGCACGTGCCGCTGATGGAAGACAACCCGCAAGAGGCGATCCGCAACAACGTGTTCGGCACGAAGTGCGTCGTCGATCTGGCCGACGAGATGCAGGTCGGGCGGTTCGTGCTGATTTCGACCGACAAGGCGGTGCGCCCCACGAGCATCATGGGCGCCACCAAGCGCGCGGCCGAGCTCACCGTGCAGCACGCGGCCATCCAGAGTGGGCGCAACTACGTGGCCGTGCGCTTCGGCAACGTGCTCGGCAGCCGCGGGAGCGTGGTGCCCACCTTCCTGCGGCAGATCCGCGCCGGCGGCCCGGTGACGATCACGCACCCCGAGATGCGCCGCTACTTCATGACCATCCCCGAGGCCGTGCAGCTCGTGCTGCAGGCGGGCGCGCTCGGCGTTGGCGGTGAAGTGTTCGTGCTCGACATGGGCGAGCCGGTGCGCATCATGGATCTCGCGGCCGATCTCATCCGGCTGTCGGGTCTCGAGGTGGGCACCGACATCGAGATCCAGTGCACGGGGATGCGTCCCGGCGAGAAGTTGTACGAGGAGATCTTCTTCGACGACGAGCACGCGGCGCCCACCGAGCACCCGAAGGTACTGCGCGCGAAGTACACGGAGCTCGCGAACGGCGAGGCCGAGCAGGTGGACCAGCTCATCCGCGCGGCGCAGGCGGGCGAATCGGACGATCGTCTGCGGCACATGCTGCACGCGTTGATTCCGGACTTCACGGGGAAGGATGGATCGTGGAGTGGGGAGTGGACGGCCGAGAAAGAGCAGGGAGGAGGGAGAAGGGAGGAGGGAGCCGGGTCGGGACGCGGGATGGCGATCGTGCGGCGGCGGGTATCGGTGCTGAGGGATCCAGACAGACACTGATCGTGTCATGAAGGAAGGCTTCGCCTAAGTGCGCTCTCAGCGAGAGCGATCCGCGGTGTAGGTGCCGTTGGTCGCTTTTTTTGTTCCTGTGAACGGACTGCCTGCTGCCGAGTCATCCGCTTACGTTGGATGGCCTTCGAAGTGAGGCATCCATGATCGTGCGTGTCGATCTCCTGAATGCCATCATTACGCATGTTTTTCATCCCTACACATCCTTGCTTCGCCCTACCCGGTCACGGGTGCATGGCGGCAAATCCGGCGGTGAGCTCATGAGCGGCGGAATCGTTATCCACAACCCGCGACCGGGAACGTTGGAGAATCTGAAGGCGCAGCCAGCTGGGTTCGCGCCCAGTGTGTATTTGGAGGGCCGGGAGCGCGCCGGCGACGGTGGCGAGGGGCTCTTCATCTGGGAAAGTGGCGACCAACGCACGAACGTCGCGGCCGATCCCACCGCTGGCGTCTACGTACCGCCGAACAGCGACCCGAGGGGCGCGAGTGGGTGTTGGATCCGCGCCGAGTCAAGCCATGGTGAGTTTCGTCCCCAGTGGTTTGCCTCCATTGATCGGGAGACGCGTGATGCGACAACGGCTATTCAAGCGGCACTCACTGTGGCCAAGAGGGTAGCCGGCACGGTGCGAATCCCGGCGGGCACGTACAAGGTGACGGCGCCGCTGAGTATCGATGCGGGGGCGATCATCGGCGACGGATGGGGGACAGAAACGAACGCACCGGGAACGGTACTCATCTTTTACAACTGCACGGACTCGATGTCGGGGGCGATAAATACGCGGATTACCACGGCGAGGAGCAACTTCATTCGAATAGAAAACCTCTACGTCAAATCCTCATCGTGGGATGGCACCACCGGCGCAATCGGACACGGCGTCGACATCGAAGCGCCCGTCATCATGCGCAACGTGCTCGTACAGGGTTTCAAAGAGTACGCTGTCTTCCTGCACAACGATGCGAACGGCGTTGGCCCCTACGGATCGCTGCTCGAGAACGTCATCACGCAGTACGCGGGTAAGCACGGCATCGTCAATGGAACGGGCGCGAACGCCATCACCTTTCTGAATTGCCAAGCCAAGTGGTGCGGCGCTCCGGCCTACCTCACAGCCCCGACCGTGGCTGGCAGCTATGACGGCTTCTTCGTGGCCCGCGATGGCGACGGGAATCCGGGCACCGCGTACTTTACGTACGCGCCAGAGAACATCCACATCCTCGGTGGTGATTGCTCGTACAACAGCCGTTTTGGTTGGAACTTCGACCAAACAGAGAATTCCACTGTCTTTCCTGGCTACGCTGAAGGCAATCTCGAGGGTGCCGGCAAGCAAGCGCGCGTCGGAAACGTGGTGAGCTGCGCGATCAACTTCACGCAGCTGAAGGGTAGTGAAGAAGCGATACAAAACGACTTGTCGTTCAGCCTCTATTATGCCGGGACACGCATCCGCTATGGCGGGAAGACGATCGGCCCGGCAGACTGGTACGATTTCATAGCGAACCCTGTCGCGCTCGACAACGATGGTAAGGCGTGGGAGAATGCGCCGAAGCGGAAGCTATTTATCAGCCGGGATAACGCGTTCACCAGTTCAGTCTACCTCGATCAGCAGGCCGCACCGGATGGAGCGACTATCAACTCAGCGACCGAAGCCGCGGCGACGATTTGTGGGGCCGGCACGTTCCACATCGGGCTCGGCGCCGGATCGCGCCATGCGAAGTTCGGCAATGGCTATTTCCGGCTCCCTGATATCTACCTGCAGGCGATCGCCACCGGCTGGAACGCGAGCGCAGTGCAGCGCGCAATCGGTACCGCATCGCCGACGAGCGATACATGGTCGCAAGGTGACATTCAGTACAATCGCACGCCGGCTGTCGGCAAACCCTACGCATGGGCTTGCACGACGGGCGGTACGCCAGGCTCCTGGGTACCAGTCTACCGCTTACCTGGTGTCTCTGCAGATCGAGGCGATACCGATGTCACACTGGTCGTTGGCACCGACGCGCCAACGCAGTTGTTCAACACGGCGCTCACCAGGAACCGTGTGATCACGCTCTCTCCGACTGGAGCGGTGAACGGCGACAAATTCCGCATTGTACGCAAAGGGCTCGGGGCCTTCACAATGGACGTGGGCGGCCTGAAGACGATCCCCGCTTCAACCGCGGCGTTCGTCGACGTCGAGTTCAACGGAGGCAGCTGGATCCTGACCGGCTACGGGACGCTGTGATGCGAGAGCCGCCGGAAGACGAATTCGTTGCACCCGAGGCCCCCGCCGCACGTCGTCATCTCCTGCAGCGTGAAGCCGCGGTCGCGGTAGAAGCGGAAGATCGCCTCAGGGGTCGCGACCTCGAACGGATAGCCGCCGAGCCAGTCAACCATGTCGCGCCAGCGGTTCATGCCGCGCCCGCTGAGGCTCGCGTACCGCGTCCACGAGCGGACGTATGCTCCGAGCTGCAGTCGGCACGCGGAGATAGCGATCGATTTCAGTTCGCGCCCGCCCATGACGAGGATCGTGTACGGCCCGCGCAGCACGGCGGGCAGGCGGTTGTAGATGCGCTTCAGCAGATGCCAGCGCCGACTCCAGCGGCCCTGATCGTTGTAGATCGCGATGAACAGCAGGCCGCCGGGCTTCACGAGCGGGATCATGTTCTCGAGCGCGTTCCACATCGCGCCGGTATGGTGCAGGACGCCCCACGAGTAGACGACGTCGTGCTGGCCGAGCGACGCGAGGTATTGCCGATCCAGCGCAGACCCTTGCTCCACGGCCCAGCCGCTGTCGCCGGGCGCGTACCGCCGGCGCAGCTCCGCCGTGCAACGCACCGACTCGGCGTCGTAGTCGAAGGAACGCACGGACGCACCCAGCCGGCGCGCGGCCAGCGAGAACAGGCCGCTGCCAGACCCGACATCGAGGAAGCTGCAGCCGACCAGGCTCTCGCGGCCAAGCGTCGATTGCAGCGATCGGCGCGCGAGCGCAATGCGTTCGGTCGAGAGCGATTCGAGGAATTTGCTCCAGTTCTTTCCGAAGGCGAAGCGCAGCTCGGCGGGTGCCGTCTCAGCCATGGCGGTCCTGGTCGGCTCGGTGAGGTGGAACGGCCAACGCTACCATCGATGCGCATCGCCCGCAACCAGCAACGGACCCGTAGTTGAATACCGCGCCGCGGCGCCGGGGCCGCAGCGAGATCAGCCCCCGATCACGGGAGCCATCAGCACATGACGCCAGCCATTTGCAAGATCGACGAGGGCTTCACCCTCACGCACCGCGCGCTAACCCTCATCGGTTCGCTGGTCACAATCGGGGTGGTCTTCGTCGGGATCGGCGCGGCGAAGGGCGCGGCCACGGATCAGATGAAGGGGAAGGTCGATCGGTCGGAGTACGCCACGGATCGCGCCGTCACGGACGGCCCCATCACGCGCGACAGCCTGCGGATCTTCGTGATCGAACAGAGCAGAAGCGCATCTAGAGCATGCTCGACCCCCTCTCGCTTCGCCTCACGCAGTACTTCTGCGATAACCAATCGGTCCACCGGAGCTACTGCCGGTGAGAGTCGATCCGTACCAGTGGCTCGATCTCTACGATCGGACCAAACGCCCGGACCATTAGAATAACCACGCCGCGGCCGCCCGCGCAGCGGGCGGCGTATCCGCGAGCGCGTGTAAGTTGCGAGGTACCCCACGAGTCATCGGGAGTAGGGAATGACGGGACCATCTGCCCCGGCAGATGGTTTGCATCCAGAAACGGCGGCCCCCGGCGGGAGCAGACCCCCGCCGGGGCCCGTCCCTTGCCCGTACACATCGTACGCGCCGCTAACTTGAATGCATCGCCCATGGCCTCACCGATTCCGCCCCGCCAGCCGATCCCCCTCGAGCGCTCGATCCGTTGGGTGCCCGCCGGGTGGCGCGCGGACGATATAGAAGATCACGCGATCTTCATCACCCAGGACGCGCTCCGCCAGATCGGCGACCACGCGCGCACGCGCCCCGGCGACGAGGTGCTCGGCTTCCTCCTCGGCGAGCGCTACGAGTGCCCGGACACCGGCACGCGCTACGTCGTCATCACCACCGTCGTCGGCACCGGACACGTGATCGCCGAGTCCGATCTGGTGCAGATCCCCGACGAGGAATGGCTCGGTATCCAGCTCGAGGTGCGACGCCGGCATCTGACGCTCGTCGGCTGGTACCACACCGCCCCCTTCGTGGCGCCGCGCCCCGCGCGGCTGGACCTCGACACCCAGCGCGCGCGCTTCACCGAGCCGTGGCAGTGCGGCCTCGTGATCGCCACCGGCGAGCGCGCCGCGGGCGGCTTCTTCCGCGCCTGGGATGACACGACTCACGCATCAACTGAAGCGGGCGACGCACTCGCCACCGTGCCCGACGGCGCCTTCGTCCCCTTTCACGAGATGCTCGACGACGCCGCGCTCCGCCCCGGCACCGCGCCGCACACGCTCATCGATTGGCGCAACTACGTGACGGACATCGACGTCGACATCGACCGCGACGCGCTGCACGCGAGCGTCGCCTCGGCCGCCGCCACGCCCACCCCCTCCGGCCCCACGACCCCCGTGCTCTTCCCCACCGGATGGGACGGCGACGACACGAGCGCCCTCGCCCCGCGCCCCCCACGCCGCACGCCCCGCGCGCGCCGCCGGTGGCCCACGTTCCTCGCGCTCATCGTGATCGTCGCGATCGCCGCCTGGTCGCTCTGGACGCGCGGCGCCTTCGACCGCTACGCGGTCAACGACTCGACGTCGGATTCCGCGCACCCCCGCACCTCCGCCGGCGCACCACGCACCTCGTCGCCCGCATCGCGCACCTCGTCCACCGCATCCGGCGACGTCCGCTCCGCGCAGCGCGCACCGGGCACCGCCACATCGCCCGGCGCGCCGCCATCATCGACATCGCCATCGTCATCGTCGCCTGCGACCGGCGCCCCCTCGCCCACATCGACGTCGATGCCCGCATCGTCGTCCGCGGCGCTCACCAACCCATCGCTCATCCGCTTCAACCGCCTCGCCGACTCGCTGCAGCAGGCGACCGTCAACTACCACACCCGCCGCTCCGACTTCGACCTCCATCGCATCGACTGCACCGGCCTCGCCCTCGGCTACCGCGCCGCCGATGACGCACTGGTCGCCCTCGCCGCGCTGTACCGGCAGGTGCACGGCCAGCTCACCGGCGCACAGATCGCGCGCTTCCAGGCGCTCGGGACGAGCCTGGATTCGGTGAACGCGGATTTCGACAGGTCGGGGTGTCCGAGACCGTAAAGACAGTGAGTCAGTGGGTCAGTGGGTCAGTGGGTCAGGAACGGCACCCGTAACTGTCATCCCGAGCGAGAGCGAGGGATCTCGTGCACAACTGTCATCCCGAGCGTCAGCGAGGGATCTCGGACCGCCAACGAGATCCCTCGCTGACGCTCGGGATGACAGCTCCGCTCAGGATGACAGGCTCACCTTCCGAGCTACTTCTGACCCACTGACCCACTGACCCACTGACTCACTTCTTCTCCGCCCCTCTGCCTTGCCTCGTCTCTCTCTTCCTGAGCGCCACCAACAGCGACGCGAGCATGCGCTTCACTTCGATGGTGAGCCGATCAAGGACCGCGTGGGTGGATGCATCGAGAAGATCGAGATCACGAGCCAGGAGAAGCTCGTACTCCACTTCGCTGGCTGATCCCATCGCGATCTGGAGAAAGCCGACGAGCTCCCGATCGGTCTGCCGTCCGCACCCTTCCGCGATGTTTGCGCCGATGGAGGCCGCGGCGCGTTGCAATTGCGCCTTGATCCCGAATCGCTCGTCTACCGGAAAGCGCGACGTGCTCCGGTAAATCTCGAGTGTCAACCGATGCGCCCGCTGCCACACCTTGAGCCTTCGAAAGTCCTGCACGAGTTTCACCTCCACACGGGTTCGCCAACCTACCACGTCCCGCGCGACGCGCTGTACCGTAACAGCTCACCGCGCATCGATCTTTCCCTTCACGCCGTTCCTGACCCACTGACCCACTGACTCACTGACCCACTCTACGACAGGCCTTCGGCCTGCTAATTTCCCCCAATGTCCCCCGCCCTCATCCTCGTCCTCGCCGTCGCGCTCGCGTATCTCGCGGCGCGCGTGGCGTTCGATTGGTTGGCGCGGCACTTCCTCTTCGTGTCGGGGGCGGAGTATCTCCTGCTCGGGATCCTCCTCGGGCCGCAGGTGTCGGGGGTGCTCTCGGCGAACACGGTGCAGGGGTTCGCGCCCATCGTCACGATGGCGCTCGGGTGGATCGGGACGATCGTCGGGATGCAGTTCCATCTCCCCGTGCTCGTGCGCATCCAGGGGGAGGCGTACAAGCTCGCGTTCCTCGAGGCGCTGGGGACGCTGGCCGTGGTCGCAGGGGTCGAGCTCGTCGTGGCGTCGAATCTCTTCGGGATGACGTACGCCGAGGCGGCGGTTCCGGCCATCGCGCTCGGCGCGATCGCGGCGGTGTCGGCGCCGGCGGGGATCGAAGTGGTGGCGCGGCGGCTCGGGGAGCGCGGCACCGTCGTGCGGCAGCTGCAGGTGACGACGGCCATCGATGCGCTCGTCGGGATCACCGCGCTCGGACTGCTCTTCTGCATCCATCACCCTGAGGGCACGGCGACGTGGCGCCCCATCACCGCCACGGAGTGGGCGGTGATCACGATCGCGATCGGGGTGGTGGGCGGCGCGCTCTTCCATCTCTTCCTCGGCAACGAGAGCGATCCGGATCGGATCTTCATCTCGCTCGCCGGCGCGGTGGTGCTCGCGAGCGGCGCGGCGGCGTATCTGCATCTCTCGCCGCTGCTGACGTCGATGGTCGTCGGCGCGATGCTCGTGAACACGTCGCGCAACCGCGAGCAGATCGCGCGCACGCTCGCGAGCGCCGAGCGTCCGTTCTACTTCGCGCTGCTGATCTTCGCCGGCGCGACGTGGGCGCCGAGTCCGCGCGTGTGGTGGATCATCCCGGTACTGCTCTTCGTGGTGGCGCGCGCGCTGGGGAAGATCGGCACCGGCCGACTCGGCGCGCGCGCGATGGGCGTGCTCCCCGTGCTCGGCCCGAGCTGGGGGCGCGCGCTGCTGGGACAGGGCGGACTCGCGCTCGCGCTCGCGCTCAACTACCACCAGTTCGAGCAGACGCTGCTCCCGCAGATCGTCTTCACCTCGGCCATCGTGTCGATCCTGCTCACGGACTTCGCGTCGGCGCACATCGTGGCGTCTGTCGTGACGCCGTTGGCGAGGCGGGTGAGACGGCAGAAAGCAGAGAGCAGAGAGCAGAAAGCAGAAAGCAGAGAGCAGGAAGCAGAAAGCGGAGAGCGGGAGGCGGGGAGTGGGGTGGGGCGAGTGGGGGAGGGGCGCGTGGGGGAGGGGGAGTAGATGCGGCGCGTCGCGATTCTGGTGCTGCTGTACGTGGGGATGCAGCTGATCATCCCGCTCGAGGCGGGGACGAGCGCGGGCGGGCCGCAGACGCTGCTCGTCTTCGGGTTCCTCGTGCTCGCGGCGTACACGGTAGGGGAGCTGGCGACGCTCGTCACGCTGCCGAAGATCACCGGGTATCTGTTCGCGGGGATCGTGTTCGGGCCGTCGCTGCTGGGGATCGTCACGCCGCAGGCGGTGCGCGAGCTGGCGCCGGTGAACGAGCTGGCGATCGCGCTCATCGCGTTCCTGGCGGGCGCCGAGTTGAAGTGGGGGGAGCTCAAGGCGCACGGGAAGGCGATCCTCGGCATCCTCGGCACGGAGCTGGTGTTCTCGTTCGTGCTGATCGTGGGCGCGCTGATCGCGCTGCATCAGTGGGTGCCCTTCCTGCAGGGGACGTCGATGACGGGCGTGCTCGCGCTGGCCGCGCTGTTCGGCGCGGTGGCGATCGTGCACTCGCCGTCGGTGATGATCGCCATCCTCACGGAGACGCGCGCGCGCGGACCCGTGGCGCGCACGACGCTGGGCGTGGTGCTCGTGGCCGATGTAGTGGTCGTCATCCTCTTCAGCGCCGCGCTCGCGCTCACGCGCGCGATCGTCCCCGCGCACGGCACGGCCGGTGGTCTCTCGGCGGGCGTGCTCGCGTGGGAGATCGGCGGGAGCGTGATCGTCGGCGCGATCCTCGGTGGCGGGATCGCGCTCTACCTGCGCTTCGTGCAGCGCGAGCTGCTGATGTTCGCGATCGTCGTCACCTTCTTCGGCGCCGCGATCGCGCAGCTCATGCACGTGGAGACGCTGCTCACGCTGGTCGTGGCCGGCTTCATCACCGAGAACGCGACCGCGGGCACCGGCCGCGCGCTGCTCGAGGCGATGGAGCGCTCCGCCGCGCCGGTGTTCGTCGTCTTCTTCGCGCTCGCCGGCGCCTCGATCGCGCTCGGCGAGGTCGCCTCCATCTGGCCCATCGCGCTCGCCATCGTCGCCGTCCGCGGATTCGCCATCTGGAGCGGCGCGACGCTCGGCGCCAAGTGGAGCCGCGCGAGCGAGCCCGAGCAGCGCTACACCTGGATGGGACTCGTCTCGCAGGCCGGCGTGGCGATAGGCCTCGTGATCGTGATGGCCGACGCATATCCCAGCCGCGGATCGCAGATGCGGCTGCTCCTGCTCTCCGTGATCGCGATCAACCAGATCATCGGGCCGGTGCTGTCGCGGTACGCGCTGGTGCGAAGCGGCGAAGCCGTGGAGAGCCGCGGATCGGCCGCCGAGGCCGCGGAAAGCCGCGGATAACGACAAGTGGGAACCGTGGCTTGGCGCGGAGGGCCGCACATACGACAACGGCAACGGCAACTGCCACTACAACGGCAATAGCAGCCGCGGATCAACGCGGATGAAACGCGGATCGATCGGGACGGGACGAGAGTACCGACGCACCAAGGCCGAATGAATTTTCTTGGGGTGGCGCGGGGCGAGCCTCGCGCACCAGGGCCAGCGTCGGGGTGGCACGAGGCCCGCCCTCACGCGAGGCTCGCCTCGGACTCCCCAACCCTCGCCCTATCCCCCAATAAAAATTCTTCTCAGGCCCTCGAGTCCCGAGCCGCTCCGCGGTCGCGATCGATCCGCGGTGATCCGCGTTTCATCCGCGTCATCCGCGTTCCGCAGTTGCCGTCGTAGTTGTCGTTATAGTTGTCGTTGACCCGCGGCCCCGATCGTTCATCCGCCGCGGGGGCCGAGTGCGAAGAGCGCGCTGCGTGTGACGCGGAGCGCGGAGCATCGTGTCGAGAGGGGGATCGTCATTCGAGACTCCTCGCGAGAGGGCTGACAGAGGTGCGGGCATCTCCGGCATTGTCTCCTGCACGAGATGACGCCCGATGCCCACCGCGTGTTAACCCCCGCGGTGACCCTGCGAGCTGCACATGCGCGTTCATCCGCGACACGTAAACAGCTGCGGGCTTGCTTCTTCGCCCAGGATGTTGCAGGTTGTCGGTTCAGAGCCACGCCGCTACGTCGCGGCGCGTTAGTCCATCGTTTCCATTTGTCGCTGAATGGCTCCATGCGGATCCCTCCTATTTCTCCCTCCATCTCCACACTCGCGGCACTGCTCGTCGCTTCACTTCCCGCCGTCGTTCTTGCCCAGTCGCTCCGCGGCTCACCCGCGAGCGTCGACCGTATGTACCACTACGCCTCGTCGCACGACCTGCACTTCTACGAGACATCGAGAGGTGTGAGGAACGGGGTCGATGCCGGCCACCTGGTTCGACTCTCGGGCAACGACGACTTCGAGTTGAGCGGTGTGAGCTTTCCCTACGTGCTCCCCGCCACGCGGACGTTCGTGCATCGCCTCGCCTCCGAGTATCACACTGCGTGCGGCGAGCCGATGGTCGTGACGAGCGCCGTGCGCCCCGAGGCGCGGCAGCCGGTGAACAGCACGCCGGAATCGGTGCACCCCACGGGGATCGCCATCGATCTCCGCAAGCCGCACGGCCGGTGTCTCACGTGGCTGCGCGGCGTGCTCAAGGATCTCGAGGCGACGGGCGTCATCGAGGCGACGGAAGAGCACTACCCGCCGCACTTCCACGTGGCGGTCTACTCCGTCCCCTACAAGCGCTACGTCGAACGCCAGAGCGGCACCGAAGTCATGGTCGCCGACGGCGACGTGGAGCAGTACGAGATCCGCAAGGGCGACTCACTCTGGAGCATCGCCCACCGCTACGGCACGAGCGTGGACAAGCTGCAGCAGCTCAACGATCTCTCGTCCTCGACGATCATGCCGGGGCAGACGATCCGGGTGCCGGGGGGGCAGTGAAGCAGTGGGTCAGTGAGTCAGTGGGTCAGTGAGTCAGGAACGGCTCGTAAGGCTCGCCCTGCAGGCTTTTTCTGACTCACTGACCCGCTGACTCACTGACTCACTCTTTCCCCATCTCGCCTCCTTCCCTCACGAGCAGTCCCAACTTCAACGCGAACTGCACGTACTCGGCTCGGTGCGCGAAGCCGAGCTTGTCGTGGATGCGTTGCTTGTAGGTGTCCACGGTCTTCGGGCTGATGGCGAGGCGCTCGCCGATCTCGGGGGCGGAGTAGCCCTGCGCGGTGAGACGGAGGACGTCGCGCTCGCGGTCGGTGAGGCGATAGTACTTCGCACGCTCGGCGCGGAGCGGATCGCGACGCCCGAGACCGCGACCGACGGTGCGCGTGGCCGAGGGGCGCACGTAGATCTCGCCGCGCGCCACCGTGCGGACGGCGTCCACCAGCTCGCGGTCGGCGGCGCTCTTCATCAGATAGCCCGCGGCACCCGCGTCCATGAGCGGCGCGAGATAGTCTTCCTCGGGGTGCATCGTGAGCACGAGGACGCGACACGGGAGTCCGCGCGCGACGATCGTCTTCGTCGCCTCGGTGCCGTCGCCGTCGTCCATCGACAGGTCCATGATCACGATGTCGGGCTTGAGCTGCTCGGCGAGCGCGACCGCATCGTAGCCGTTGGCCGCTTCCCCGACGATCGCGATGTCCCACGCCGTGCCGAGCACCGCCCGGAGCCCCGCGCGCACGACGGCGTGATCGTCGGCGAGGATCACGCGGATGGAGCGCGTGCTCACGCGCCCTCCGCCGGCTCGAGCGGGACCAGCGCGCGCACGCGCGTGCCGCTCCCCGGATGGCTCACGATGTTGAACTGCCCATCGACCAGCGCGACGCGCTCGCGCATCGTGAAGAGCCCCATCCCCGGGCGGCGCCGCTCGGCGTCCACCACATCGAAGCCGCGACCGTCGTCGGCCACCTCGAGCGCGACGGCGTGGTCCTGCTCGTCCACGCGGATCGTCACGAGGCTCGGCTCCGCGTGGCGCAGCGCGTTGGCGACGGCCTCCTGCGCCACGCGGTAGAGCACGGACGCCGCGGCGGGCGACACGCGCGTCGTGTCGATGGCCGACGTGACGCGCACATCCGCGATCCCGCGCTCGCGTGCCTCGCGCGCGAGCCGCTCGAGCGCGGCGGGGAGGCCGAGGTCGTCGAGCACGCGCGGATGCACGGTGTGCGAGAGCATGCGCACTTCCTCGAGGATCCCGGCCGCCGCGTCACGGATCTCATCGAGGCGCGTGGAGAGCTCGGGGTTCGCGTTCGCGCTGTCGCGAGAGGCCGCGCTGAGCTGGAAGACGAGCGCGACGAGCTCCTGCGCCGTGGAGTCGTGCAGCTCGCGCGCGATGTACGCCCGCTCCCGGTCGCCCGCGCTGATGATCTCCGTGGCCAGCCGGCGCAGCCGCGCACGGTCGGCGGTGAGGCTGTCGAGCACGACGTTGAGCGCGCCGCCCAGTCGCGACATGTCGCGATCGGCGAGGAGCGACGGCGGCACGCGCGCGTCGAGGTCGCCGCGCCACACGCGCTCCGCCGTACGCTCCAGCCCCTGCAGCGGTCGGAGCGCGACGAGCACGAGCACGAGGTTCACGAGCAGACTGCCGGCGAGCGCGAACCCGAGAATGACGATGAAGGGGACGTCCTGCGGCCCGACCCCCTGCGTGGCGACCGCCGCGCCGAGCGCCGCGATGACGATGAGCGCGTTGGCGCCGGCGAGCTTGCCGGCGAGCGGCACGCCGAGGAACGCGGCGATCCATCGTGGGACGCGCGGCTTTCGCCCGGCCGGCGCCGCCTCCGTGCGCGCGGGCCGCAGCACGGGCGGCAGCGACGGCCAGTCGGAGAGGAGGTCGTTGCGCGGTGCGGACATCGACATCAAATGTAGCACTGGGGAGAGGAGGGGAGGCCGGACGGTGTCATCCCGAGCGGTAGCGAGGGATCTCGCTGGCGGGCCGAGATCCCTCGCTGCGCTCGGGATGACACACGTTTCGCCGGGTCGTCGACAGGCGTCATACGCGCATGAGAGTGAGGCGACTCGCGGCGCTGGGCGCGCTATCGATGCTCGGCTATCCGCTGGGCTACGCGTGCGCGATGTTGGCCGGGCTGCACGAGCCGTGGCGATCGATCGTCGGGCTCGCGCTGTGCTTCGCGGTGGTGCTGGCCGTCATCGGCTTCTCGCGCACGATGAGCCGGATGGCCGCACACTCGATGTTCGCGTTCGTGGCGTCGCCCGATGCGATGGTCGGCAGCTTCACGCGCGACGGGCTCTCGCGCGTCGATGCGCTCGTGATGCGCGGCGAGATCGCGGATGCGCTGGCGCTGCTCGAGCAGCGGCTGCGCGCGGAGCCGGCCGATGTGCGCGTGCGGATGCGCGCGGCCGAGCTCTACGCGGGCGCGGGCGGCAACGCGCAGCGGGCGGCGGAACTGCTGCGCGCCGTGCAGCGCGACGCGCGAGCGCGCGACGCCGAGCGGATCCAGGCGGCGTACCGGCTCATGGATCTGTACGATGGGCCGCTGGCGATGCCGGGGCGCGTGCTGGTAGAGCTCCGATGGATCGCGGAGACCTTTCCCGGGAACGCCGCGGCGCGATCGGCGCGCGAGGCGCTGGGGAGGATGAAAGGGGCAGCGACCGGAGTGATGGAGATCGAGCGCGAATGACGGCGTACGGTCTCCCGCCGAGCTGAGATGCCTCGCTGCGCAGCCGGGATTCCTCGCTGCGCTCGGAATGACATGGGATTCGGGCTGACACGCGCCAGGGACGGCCGGAGCAATGTCGCTCCTCGCCACCATCGTATTTTATAATAGACAGTTGTCTATTATAAAATACGAGCATCGCGGAACGACCCTACCAGCGCGACAGCAGGGTCTGTGAACGAACTCCGCGAACCAACTCCGCCCTCCCTCCTCCCCTCCCCCTCCTCCCTATCCCTTCACCGCCCCCGCCGTGAGCCCCTGCACGATGCGCCGCTGGAACGCGAGCACCATCGCGGCCACGGGTGCCGTCGCCACCACCGCCGCCGCGAGGATCTCCCCCCACGGCACCTGGTACTGCCCCCGGAAGAGCGCGATCGCGACGGGCACGGTCTGGCGCGACGGGCCCACGGTGAACGAGAGCGCGAAGAGGAACTCGTTCCACGAGTAGATGAAGGTGAGGATCGCCGTGGTCGCGAGCCCGGGGACGCTGAGCGGGAGCAGGATCTTCGTGAAGCTCTGCCACCGGCTCGCGCCATCCACGAGCGCCGCCTCCTCCAGCTCCGACGGGAGCTGCCGGAAGTAGCCGACGAGGAGCCACACCGTGAGCGGCATGGCGAACGTCATGTACGGCAGGATGAGCCCGGGGTACGTGTTGATGAGGTGCAGCGCGCGGAGCACCAGGTAGAGCGGGCTCACGATCGAAATCTGCGGGAACATCGACACGGCGAGGATGAACCCGAGGATCACGCTCTTCCCGCGAAAGCGGAGCCGAGCGAGCGCATACGCGGCGAGCGATCCCACGACGAGGCAGAAGAGCGTCGTGCTCCCCGCGACGACGATCGAGTTGCGGATCGGCACCCAGAAGTTCCGCGTCGTGAAGAGCGCGCGATAGTGATCGAGGATGACGTGCGTCGGCCAGAGCGACGGCTCGCGAAAGAGTCTCGCCTCCGGCGTGAACGACGCCACCACCGCCCAGTAGAGGGGGAAGGCGGTGAGGAGGACGAGGACGGCAAGGAGAGAGTGGGTCAGTGAGTCAGTGAGTCGGTGAGTCAGAAACGACCGGCGAGGGCGAGATGAGCCTTCCGTACGAGCCTTTTCTGACCCACTGACCCACTGACTCACTGACCCACCTCCGCGCCCCCCGCCCCCAATCCGCGGATGTACAGCAGCGCCAACCCGAACGTGATGGCGAAGATCACGACCGAGAGCGCGGCGCCGTAGCCGAATTGCAGGTTCTGCAGGAGCGCGTTGAAGGTGTAGAGGGCGACGGGCTCGGTGCTGGTGCCGGGGCCGCCGCCGGTGAGCACGTAGATGAGATCGAAGACGCGGAACGCATCGAGCGTGCGGAAGATGAGCACGAGCAGGATGGCCGGCTCGAGCAGCGGGATCGTGATGCGCCGCAGCTGCCACCACGCGCTCGCACCATCCACGGCCGCCGCCTCGTAGAGCGACGCGTCGATGGTCTGCAGGCCGGCGAGCAACAACAGGGCGACGAAGGGCGTCGTCTTCCACACGTCGGCGAGGATGACGGGGACCCACGCGGTGGCCGCGTGCACGAACCAGACGATCGGATGCTGCACGAGCCCGACGTCCACGAGCACCGCGTTCGCGATCCCGGCCTGCGCATCGAAGATGAAGCGCCAGAGCAGCGCGGCCACCACGGTGGGGATGGCCCACGGCACGAGCACCGCCACGCGCACGAGCGAGCGGCCGCGGAACGCGCGGTTCATCGCGAGCGCGAAGATGAGCCCGAGCACGAGCTCGAGCGACACGGACACCGCGGTGAAGAACGCCGTGTGCGCGAGCGCGCCCCAGAAGCGCGGGTCGTGCGCGATGCGCGCGTAGTTGTCGAGCCCCACGAACGGCGTCCCGAGCCACGGCAGTCGCAGGTCGTGCCGATGCAGCGACTCCCACACCGTCCACCCCAGCGGAAAGATCGCCACGAGCGCGATGACGAGGAGCGCGGGGGCGACGAGGAGGCGGGCGAAGCGGGTGTCGGGATGCGAGCTGCGGGATGCGGGATGCGGGATGCGCAGCTGCCCCTTGTGTGATGATCGCGAATTCACGAGCGGTTCCCGCGTCCCGCGTCCGGCGCCGCGCATCCCGCGCCGCGCATCCCGCATCCCGCATCCCGCAACGCCCCCTCCATCTCCCGTGCCGCCTCGTGCAGCGCGTCGGCCGGGGTCGCCTGGCCGGTGAGCGCGCGATGCAGCTGCACCTGCAGCAGGCCGGAGAGCTGCGTGTAGATGGGCGTGACGGGGCGTGGGACGGCGTGCGCGATCGCGTCGCGCACATCGTGCAGCGGCACGGGGAGCGCGCGCGCGAGGCGCGGATCATCGTACAGCGCGACGCGCGTGGGATAGTCGCCGGTCGCCTGCGCGCGCTCGAGCATCTGCGCGGGCGCGGTGAGGTACGTAATCAGCTGGTACGCGAGATCGGGGTGCTCGCTGTACCGGTTGATGGCGAGCTCGGCGCCGCCGAGTGCGGTGGTGGGTTTCCCACCGGGCGCGGCGGGCATCGTGGACACGGCGAAGCGGCCGGCCACGCGCGACTGCGCGCTGTCGTCGAGCAGCGAGTAGGCGTAGGGCCAGTTGCGCATGAACACCGCGTTCCCGTTCTGGAAGGCGAAGCGCGTCTGCTCCTCGTGCCAGGTGAGCACGTCCGGCGGCGCGACGTGCCAGCGGGTGATCTCGTCGCGCATGAACGTCAGCGCGCGGATGGCCTGCGGCGAGTCCACCACCACTCGCCCCTCGGCGTCCATGATCTCGCCGCCGAACGCGCCGAGGTATTCGACGAAGGTGGTGATGAGCCCCTCGTAGCGCGCACCCTGCCACACGATCCCGAACCGCGCGCCGCCGGGCGCATGCATCCCACGCTCGGCGAACGCGACGAGCTGATCCATGCTCGTGGGCGCGTGTGGGAGCAGATCCGTGCGCCAGTAGAGCAATCCCACACCCACGTACCACGGGATGGCGTAGAGCGCTCCGCGCCACGTGTTGGCCGCGATCGCTGCGGGAAAGAAATCCGTGCGCACGGGCACGAAGCGATCGAGCGGGAGAATCCACCCCGCGGCCGCGAACTCGGGCGTCCAGATGACGTCGAGCTCGAGCACGTCCGGATCGCCCACGTGCGCGTTGAGCCACTGCACGAACAGCTGATGCCGCTGCGTCGCGTCGTCCGGGCTGGACTGCACCTTCACCACGACGCCGGGGTGCAGCGTCATGAAGCGCGCGATCTGCTTGCGGACGATCTCGCCCTGGCTCCCCACGGCGCTGCCGGAGTACGTGATGACCGGGCGGGTATCGGACCGCGCGTGACAGGCGGCGACCGCGATGAGCAGAGAGACCGCGCCGACGATGCGGCCGCGTCGCGCGCGTGGCATCACGGGACGTCGCGCGCGTGGCATCAACGGATGGATCGGTGCGCGATGGGCATGGCCTACTGTTGACGCACCGGCTCGGTGATGTCAACACCTCGCGCGCACGCGCGGACGTCATTGCACCCCCGCCGCCAATGCCGCTTCGAGCTCCGCCTCCAACACATCCGTCGGCGGCAAACTCTCCGGCAGCTTCCCAGGCATCCGCGCCGTCACACGATACTCGGCCACGCCGATCGGCGCGCCGATGTCGCGCAACGCGTACTCGACCACCACGCCGTTCTTCCCCGTGCACAGGATCAAGCCGATGGCTGGACCATCCGCGTGCTGCTTGAGCTGTGCGTCCACGGCCGCGAGATAGAACCCCATCTTCCCCGCGAACTCCGGCTTGAACGGCTCCATCTTGAGGTCGATGACCACGTAGCACCGGAGCACGAGGTGGTAGAAGAGGAGATCGAGGAAGAACTCCGCGCCACCGACAGTGAGTCGATACTGTCGCCCCACGTACGCGAAGCCGAGCCCGAGCTCGAGCAGGAAGCGCGAGATGTGCTCGACGAGTCCGCGCTCGAGCTGCCGCTCCGTCGCCTCGGCGGCGAGCTCGAGAAAGTCGAAGGTGTACGGATCCTTGATCATGGCGCGGGCGAGATCCGACTGCGGCGGCGGGAGCACGCGATCGAAGTTCGACGTCTGCGCCGCCGGCGCGAGCCGAGCATGGAGCTCGCTCTGGATCTGGAGCGCGAGCACGCTCCGGCTCCATCCGTTCGCCGCCGCCTGCTGCGCGTACCATAACCGCAGCGCAGGATCGTCGAGCTTGTCGAGGAGGAGCATGTTGTGTCCCCACGGAATGCGGGCGAGCGGCCCGGGGAGATCGGGGCTCGCCAATTATGCCACAGCCAGTGGCAGAATTGGCGTCGATCCGGAATGCGACGGCAAATCTGCAGCAGCCTGCTGCAGAATTGCCGAGCCGCGGGCGTAGGCCAGGTAGAACGACCGAGCGTAGCGCAGATTGCGCAGCGAGAAGCCCGTCTGCCCGGGGAACTCGCGCTGCAGGTCCACGGAGAGGCGCTCGATCACCGCGCTCCCCCAACCGTCACGCTCCTGCCGCTCGACGATCTCGCGGCCGATGTCCCAGTAGAGCGCCATCAGCTCGCGATTGACGGTGACGCTCGCCTGGAGCTGCGCGGCGCGGATGCGCGCCTTGAGATGCGCGAGCACCGCGGCGTAGCCGGCCGGCGCTCTCGACGGGACATGCGGATGGTGCGCGCCCTCTCGGCTCCAATGCTCGATGTCCGCAGGTCGCTCGCGCGTGTGCGCGCTCCGTGCGCTCGTCGAGGTGCGTGCGTCGGCGACCTCCGTGCTCAGCATGCTCCGGCCTCCAGGCGAGTGATGTGCCATGATAGGCGGGCCGAGGGACGCGGCCATCACCCAAACAACGCGGCGTGCATCCGAGTGTCGCGGCATGCCCTCTTGCCGACCTCGCGCGGGCGCGTACGTTCTGCGGAACCTGGAAGGCCCTGTCATTCCGAGCGCAGCGAGGAATCTCGGGCAACGAAGGAGATCCCTCGCTGCGCTCGGGATGACACCGCGTCCCGCGTCCCGCGTCCCGCATCCCGCATCCCGCATCCCGCATCCCGCACAAACCATGCGCCTCCCCACTCTCGCTCCGCTCGCACTTCTGGCCGGCCTCACCCTCGCCGCCCCACGCGCAGCCGCGCAAGCCACCGTTCCCGACTCGGCGTTCTTCGCCGCCTTCAAGTGGCGGAGCATCGGGCCGAACCGCGGCGGACGCTCGCTCACTGTCGCGGGGAGCGCGTCGCGCCCGCTCGAGTACTACTTCGGCGCGGTGGGCGGCGGGCTGTGGAAGACGGTCGATGGCGGCACCACCTGGAAGCCGGTGACCGACGGCCAGATCAAGAGCAGCTCCGTCGGAGCGGTCGCGGTGGCGCCGTCGAACCCGGACGTCGTCTACATCGGGATGGGTGAGACCGAGCTGCGCGGCAACGTCATGCAGGGCGATGGCGTCTACAAGTCCACCGACGGCGGGAAGACGTGGACGCACATGGGGCTCGACGACACGCAGGCCATCGCGCGCATTCGCGTCGATCCCACGAATCCGGATCTCGTCTACGTCGCGGCGATGGGGCATCCGTTCGGCCGCAACGCGGAGCGCGGCGTCTTCCGCTCGACGGACGGCGGGAAGACGTGGCAGAAGATCCTCTTCATGGGCGACTCGGTGGGCGCCGAGGATCTCGTGATCGATCCGTCGAACTCGAAGGTGTTGTACGCGACCTTCTGGAAGGCGTCGCGCACGTCGTGGAGCATGGAGGCGGGCGGGCCGGGCGGCGGCATCTTCAAGAGCACCGATGGCGGCGATCACTGGACGGATCTCACGCGGAACCCCGGGATGCCGAAGGGGCTCATCGGAAAGATCGGTGTCTCGGTATCGGGTGCGGACCCGAACCGCGTGTACGCGATCGTCGAGGCGGAGGACGGCGGCGTCTTCCGGTCGGACGACGGCGGGAAGACCTGGACCAAGACGAACGACGAGCGCAAGCTGCGGCAGCGCGCCTTCTACTACACGCGCATCTACGCCGATCCCAAGGACACGAATCGCGTCTACGTGCTGAACGTCAACTTCTTCCGCTCGGATGACGGCGGAAAGACGTTCGAGAAGGCGATCCGTCCGCCGCACGGCGACAACCACGACTTGTGGATCGCGCCGAACGATCCGCAGCGGATGATCGAAGCCAACGACGGCGGGGGCACCGTATCGACCAACGGCGGCGAGACGTGGACCGACGAGGACTACCCCACCGCGCAGTCGTACCACGTGGCGACGACGGTGGACGTCCCCTATCAGGTGTGCGGCGCGCAGCAGGACAACAGCACCTTCTGCGTGTCGAGCCAGGGGAACGGTGACGCGTGGTACGAGGTGGGCGGCGGCGAGTCCGGGTACATCGCGCCCGATCCCAAGGACCCGAACGTCTTCTACGCCGGGAGCCAGGGCGCGCTCCTCACGCGCTACGATCGGCACAACGACCAGGTGCGCGACGTGCAGCCGTATCCGCGCTTCTTCTCCGGCGAGCCGTCGAGCGCGCTCCCCGAGCGGTGGCAGTGGACCTTCCCCATCGTCTTCTCGCCGAAGGACCCGCACATCCTCTACACGTCGTCGCAGCATCTCTTCAAGACCACCGACGACGGACAGACGTGGCAGAAGATCAGCCCCGATCTCACGCTCGCCGATCCGAAGACGCTGGGCGTGAGCGGCGGACCGATCACGCACGACATGAACGGGCCGGAGATCTACGCGACGATCTTCACCATCGCGCCTTCGCACTTCGACACGAACGTCATCTGGACCGGCTCGGACGACGGGCTCGCGTATCTCACGCGCGACGGCGGCGCGCACTGGACCAACGTCACGCCGAAGGATCTGCCGAAGTACAGCCGCATCAGTCTCATCGAAGCCTCACCGACCACGCCGGGCACGGCGTACCTCGCGGCCAAGCGCTATCAGCTCGACGACCGCGCGCCGTACATCTACCGCACGCACGACTACGGACAGACGTGGACGAAGATCGTCGATGGCATTCGCGCCGACGACTACGTGCACGCGGTGCGCGAGGACCCCACGCGCAAGGGGCTGCTCTACGCGGGAACGGAGCACGGCATCTACATCTCGTTCGACGACGGCGACCACTGGCGCTCGCTCTCGCTCAACCTCCCCGACGTGCAGGTGCCCGACATCGCGGTCGAGACGAACGACCTCGTGATCGCGACGCACGGCCGGTCGATGTACGTGCTCGATGACATCGGCCCCATCCGCCAGTTCGGGCGCGAGGTGGCCTCCGCGCCCATGCACCTCTTCACCCCGCGCCCCGCGGTGCGCGGGCTCGACGAGGCGAGCATCCAGTACACACTCGCCCATAACACCGACACGGTGAAGATCGAGATTCTCGATGCGAGCGGGCGCGTGATCCGCACGATGATCGGCGGCTACCGCGACACGACAGCCGCGGCGAAACGTGCGGCGCGCGGTGGGCACAATGCGCGCGGTGCGGACGCGGGATCGAGCGCCGCCTCCGCGGGACGCGCATCGGGATCGGGCGGCACGGCGCTCGACAACTCCGCGCTCGACAGCGCCGCGAACGCGACGCCCAAGGGGTGCGAAACATCGCGCCGCGGCCGCCAGTCGTCACCCACCGGCAACCGCGGGCTCAACCGCTTCACCTGGGATCTGCGCTACCCCGGCGCGGTCACCTTCCCCTGCCTCATCATGTGGGGCGCGTCCGCAGAGCGCGGACCGATCGCCGTGCCGGGCAACTACCAGGTGCGGCTCACCGCGAACGGCGTGACGCAGACGCAGCCGCTCATCGTGAAGATGGATCCGCGTCTCAAGGGTGTCACCGAGTCCGATCTCGCCGAGCAGTTCGCGCTCGCGACGAAGATCCGCGACCGGGTGAGTGATGCGGACAACGCGGTGATCCGCATTCGCGGCGTGCGGGCGCAGGTCGCCTCGCGCATGGCGGAGGCGCACGACGCGAAGATCACCGCCGCCGGCCGCGCGCTGTCGGCCAAGCTCACGAGCGCCGAGGAGTCGCTGTATCAGACGAAGAACCGCAGCGGCCAGGACCCGCTCAACTTCCCGATCAAGCTCAACAACCGCATCGCCGCCCTGGGAAGCAGCGTGGAGCGCGGCGACGCGAAGCCCACCGCCGCGGCCTACGTGGTGTTCAAGGACCTCTCGGCCCAGCTCGACGCGCAGCTCGACGCGCTGAACACCCTGTTCGACACCGACCTCGCGCACTTCAACGCGATGCTGAAGGCGAAGCACCTGGACGCCGTGCAGGTGCCGCGGCCGGCGTTGGTGCCGTGAGAAAACAGAAAACAGAGAGCAGAGAGCAGAGAGCAGAGAGCAGAGAGCAGAGAGCAGAAGGCAGAGAGCGGTTCCTGCTTTCTGCTCGCGCCGTTCGAGCTTCGTCTGACTCACTGACCCGCTGACTCACTGACCGACTCTCGTTTAATCGCCCGCCCCGCCAACGCTCCCGTATACGTCCCGCCGTCCACCGCGAGCGTTCCGTTCACGAGCACGTAGCGCATCCCCACCGCGAGGATCGTCGGATCTTCGTAGGTGGAGCGATCGGATACGGTCTTCGGATCGAAGACGATGACGTCCGCGTAGTTGCCGGGCGCGAGGGTGCCACGGTGATGGAGGCCGAGCGTCTGGGCGGTGAGCCCGCTGCTCACGTGCACCATCTGCGGGAGCGTGAGCAGGTGCCGCTTGTAGACGTAGTCGCGCAGCTTCTTCGGGAATGTGCCGTACTTGCGCGGGTGGCCCCCGGAACCGTCGGAGCAGGTCATCACCCATGGCTGCACCATGAAGCGGTCGATGTCCGACTCCTTCATGTTGAACGACGCGACGCCCGCGTCGCCTGCCTTCACGATCTCGAGCGCGGCGTCGATCGGCGACTCGTGTCGGGCCTTCGCCACTTGCGCCAGCGTCTTGCCGCGGATCGTCGAGTCGCGTCCGCCGGTGATGAGCAGCGAGGCCGCACCGCCGCGACGTCGCAGGTTGTTGCGCATGTCGGTCACGAGGCGCGCGTGCGTGGTGGGATCGGCAATGCGCGCCAGGAGCGAGTCGGTCCCATCCGCTTCGGCCCACCGCGGCAGGAGCGACGCGCCCACGCTCGTCCCCGATGCGGTGTACGGGTACTGGCACGCACTCACGTGGATCCCCTCGGCGCGCGCGTGATCGATGAGCGCGATCACCGTGTCGCTCTCCCCCCAGACGTCGACGCCGAGCGCCTTGATGTGCGAGATGTGGATCGGGAGGTGCGCCTCGCGCCCGATGCGGATCGCTTCGTTCACCGCGCCGATGAGCCCGACTGTGTACGAGCTCTCGTCGCGCATGTGCGTGTCGTAGATCCCGCCGTGCTCGGCCGCCACCTTCGTGAGCGCGATCACCTCGTCGGTGGACGCGTAGCTCCCCGGCGCGTAGTAGAGCCCGGTGGACATGCCGAGCGCACCGTCATCCATGCCGCGCGCGACGAGCGCGCGCATGCTGTCGAGCTGCGCCGGCGTCGGCTTCGCGTCCGACATCCCCATCACCTTCCCCCGCACCGACCCCTCGCCGATGAACAGCGCCGCGTTGGTGCCGATCCCCTGGCGCGTCCACAGGTCGAGCGTCTTCGCGATGTCGAGCGGACTCGAGCCGTCGTTCCCGGTGACGACGGTCGTCACGCCCTGCATCAGGTAGGGGAGATTGCTGCGACGCTGCGTGTTGGAGAGGTCGCCCAGCGTGTGCGTGTGCGCATCAATGAAGCCGGGCGCGACGACGAGCCCCTTCGCATCGATGGTGCGTGCCGCGTGCAGGTGCGATGTGGACGCTTTCCCGACGAAGACGATCTGGTCACCGCGAATGCCAACGTCGGCCGAGCGCGCCGGCGCACCCGTGCCGTCCACGACGGTGCCGCCGCGAATCAGGAGGTCCACGGAATCGGACTGCGCGTGCGCGGCGCTCGCGCCGGCGAGCGTGGTCAGCGTGGCGAGCAGGAGTGCAGCGACGAGGCGACGAATTGGCATCGAGAAGGACGGCAAGTGGGAGAGCAGCAGGAACCTGGGCGAACGGACATATATTGCTCCGGGGCGCACGGAGGTGCTAGAGTAGCGGTGTGAGCTCTGAGCTGTGAGCTTTGGGCTGTGAGTGGGCTCTGAGCTTCGAGCTCCGTGGATGCTCGTGCTCACAGCCTTGGATCAATGGGGTCAGAGTCGATTGATCGCGTACGCGATCA
>DASVCF010000029.1:0-28820 GCA_036381735.1 Gemmatimonadaceae bacterium
GATCGATCGGACCGATCGATCGACCCCGACCCCATCGATCGCCTGGCGATCGCTGATTGACGACCGCTGGCTGACGCCTGACGACTGACGAGCGACGACTCACCTCATGTCTTTCCTCTTCATCAACGCCTCGCAGATCGCGACGTGCGCGGGACCGGCCCGCGCGCGCCGGGGCGCCGAGATGCGCGAGGCCGGCATCCTCAGCGGCGCCGCAATCGCCGTGGAAGGCGACACCATCGTCGCGGTCGGAGCGCAGGCGGAGCTCGAGCGCGCGTACACGGACGCCGAGCGAATCGACTGCCGCGGGGCCGTGATCACGCCCGGGCTGGTCGACTCGCATACGCACGCGATCTTCGGAGCTCCGCGCTACGCCGAGCAGGAGATGCGCGCGGCCGGCATCGGGTACATGGATATCGCCGCGAAGGGCGGGGGGATCCACTCGTCCGTGCGCGACGTGCGGGCCCGCAGCGAAGACGAGCTGGCCGCACTCGCGCGCGTTCGGCTCATGCGGATCGCGTCGTACGGCACGACGACGATCGAGGTGAAGTCGGGGTACGGGCTCACGGTCGAGGATGAGCTGAAGATGCTCCGGGTCATCCGGACGTTGAGCACGGAGCTGCCGTTGCGGCTCGTTCCGACGTGGTTGGGTGCGCACGAAATTCCGCAGGAATTCAGGGCGAGCGCGGCGTCGAGAGCCAGTTATGTCAATTTATTGACTGGAGAGATGCTCCGCGCCGTCACCGCCGAACACCTCGCAGCCTTCGCCGACGTCTTCTGCGAGCCCGGCGTCTTCACCATCGAGGAGTCGCGGCGCATCCTCGATGCGGCCTGCCGCGCGGGACTCGCCCTCAAGCTGCACGCCGACGAGCTCGAGCCGGCGGGCGGTGCCGAGCTCGGCGCCGAGTTGGGGGCGGTCTCCGTCGATCATCTCGCGGCCATCTCGGAGCGCGGCATCGAAGCACTCGCGCGTTCGAGCACCGTGGCCACTCTGCTTCCGGGGACCATGCTCTTCCTTGGCCGGGCATCGCAGGCGCCCGCGCGTGCGCTCATCGATTCCGGCGCAGCCGTGGCGCTCGCCACCGATTTCAACCCGGGGACGTCGCCCACGGTCAACTTCCCACTCATCCTCACGCTCGCCGTGAGTCAGTTGCGCATGAGCGTGGCGGAGGCGCTCATCGGCGCGACCGTGAACGGTGCGGCGGCGCTCGATCTCGCGGATCGTGTCGGGCAGATCGCCCCGGGATTTTCCGCCGACCTCGCGATCTTCGAGGGCGATGACGTCCGCGAGTTGCCGTACTGGTACGGTGACCGTCGATGTAGAGCGACGTGGGTGCGCGGCAAGCCTTGTTACCCTTGTCCCGCACCGGTATTTTAACCGTCTACCCGCCTCCTTCCCGGCCGGAGCCGGATCGCCTGCCTACGGATCTCAGTACGCGCTGATGGCCAACATCGCGAAGCTCAAGAAGCGAGCGCTCGATTTCGAACAGAAGAAGCAGTTCGATAGAGCCCTCGAGACTTACATGCAGATCCTGTCGCAGCTGGACGAGCATGTGTCCGAGGCCGACATGGCGCTCTACAACCGCGTGGGCGATCTCCTGCACCGCAAGGGGGACATCGCCGCGGCCGTCGACCACTACGAGAAGGCGGTCGACCTCTATACCGAGAGCGGGTTCTTCAACAATGCGATCGCGCTGTGCAACAAGGTGCTGCGCAACGCACCAGGTCGCACCTCGGTCTACTACAAGCTCGGCCGGATCAGCGCGAAGAAGGGATTCATCAACGACGCGAAACAGAACTTCCTCGAGTACGCGGATCGCATGCAGCAGCAGGGCGACCTCGAGGAGGCGTTCCGTGCGCTCAAGGAGTTCGCCGATCTCTGCCCCGACCAGGACGACATCCGCCTGATGCTCGCGGATCAGCTGGTTCGGAAGGACCGGAAGGGCGAAGCGATCGAGCAGCTCCAGCGGTTGTACGAGAAGTTGCAGGCCGAAGGGCGGGGCACCGAGGCACGCGCGACGCTCGACCGCATGCGCGTGATCGATCCCACGGTGCAGCCGCGTGCCGGCACCAGCGCGCCGACCCCGCGCTCCAGTGAGCTGGTCTTCCTCGACGTCGACTACGACGACGCTCCGGCCAAAGGGCCGAGCGCCGGCGCGCCGTCGAGAGAGGACCGATCGCGTCGCGTGCCCCCGCCGGCCGCCCCGGAGCCGTCGTCCCCGATCGACTCGCTCACCGTGAACGACGAGCCGGCCGAACCCGAATTGCCCGCCGAGCTCTCGTTCGATTCGTCGGATCCAGCGGACGACATCGAGCTTCCGCTGCTGGGCGCCGAATCGCTCCTCTCCAGCGACGATGCGCCCGACGAGGGGACGACCGCGATCGATTCCGACGACGCATCCCGAGCGGATGATACCTCGGAGAATCAGGGCGTCGAGCAGATCGACGGGCTCATCACGGGATTCGACAGCTCCTTCCCGTCAGCCGATGCCACTGGCGGGCTCGACGACCCGGATCCCGCGCCGCTGCAATTCGATTCGCCGCTCCGTGACATCGAATCCCTCGCGCCTGCCGAGGATGCGGACGCGTCATCGGCGAGCGCCGCCTTCGATGCCGATTCGTTCAATATCGTTCCTTCCGAGGTCACGCTCGGCGACCTCCCCACGATCACGCTGTCGTCCGACGATGCGGCATCGCTCGCTGACGATCTGCCGCCGATTGCGACCGGCGACGATGTCCTGCACGCTTCCGACGATTCGGCCGCGTCGTTGCTCGGCGCGCTGGACGAGGTGGACGCGGACCTGGATCTCCCGCCCATAGCGAGAGGCGGGCACTCCGAGCGGACCACCGATCTGCTCGCGGACGACACCCCCGCCTCGTGGCTGGAGCTTCCGGAGCAGCCGCCGATCGCTGCGCCGACGCCGGCGCGTCCCGAGCGCGCGAGCGATCGCCTGCGTCAGGCACTCAGGGCGGCTCCCAATCAGTGGCATCTCCATCGACGGCTCGCCGAGGCGCTGTTCGAGGAGGGAGATCGGGTGGGTGGCCTGCGCGAGCTCGAGACCGCCATGCTCGGATTGGAGTCGGAGCAGGATCTGAACGGGGCTCGCTCGATGGCGGAGGAGATCATCCGCGTCGAGCCGAATTCGGTGCGCCACCACCAGAAGCGGGTCGAGTATGCGGTGCGGGCGAACGATCGCCCCCGCCTGGTCGACGCGTACGTGGACCTCGCTGAAGCGCTCTTCCGGGCCGGCGAGCTGGAGAAATCTCGCGTAGTCTACGCGCGTGTGCTCGAACTCGCGCCGCACGACGAGCGTGTGCGGTCGGCACTCGTGGCCATCGGCCGCGAGAGTGGCGCGCCGGAGCGCGAGGCGCCGGAGCACGAGGCGACGGAACGGGCGGCGATGGACCGCGAGGCGATGACGCACGAGTCGATCACGCGCGAGGCGATGACGCACGAGCCGCCGAAGGGTGGCCCTCCGTCACCGCGGCCGCCCGCTCTGTCTCAGCCGCGCGCGCCTCGGCGCCCGACGCCGGCGCCTGCACCGACCGTTCGTCGGCGGCCGACCCCGACGCCGACCCCGCGTGCGGCGCCGGCCATCGCTGCCAGCAATGGCGACGAGCCGTTCGTCAATCTCGGCGAATGGTTGCGCGACGAGGAGGCGCCGAAGTCCACCCGCATGGTCGTGGACGTCAAGGAGCCGGCGCACGAGGATCAGGTGGACTTCGGCGAGATGCTCGCGATGTTCAAGCAGGGAGTCGAGGCGAACGTCGATGAGGGCGACTACGAGGCCCATTACGACTTGGGTGTCGCCTACAAGGAAATGGGGCTGCTCGACGAGGCCATCTCGGAATTTCAGAAGGCACTGCGCGGCCCCGAGCACCGCGTCCGCTCGTACGAGGCGCTGGGGCAGTGCTTCGTCGAGAAGGAACAGTATCAGATCGCGGTCACAATTCTGAGTCGCGCGATCGGCGACACCGAATACACGGACGATATCTTGATCGGTGTTCTCTACCTGTTGGGGTTGGCTTCGGAGAAGATGGAGCACTGGGAAGACGCGCAGCGATTCTACGAGCGCGTGTGCGCGCTCGACATCCAGTTTCGTGACGTGCGCGACCGGCTGACTGCCGTGGAACGCCGCGCGTCATGAGCACGATCATGTCGCACGCGCGCACGCCGGCGTCGTCGGGGCTGCGCCGCATTCAGGCTCCCGTGCAGCCGATGCTCGACCGGGTACCGGCCGAGCTCCGGAGGATCGTGACCGCCGATCTCCCGCTCATCGACAGCGTGAACAACCACCTCATGCTGATGAAGGGGAAGCTGTTCCGGCCAACGCTCGTGCTCCTGTCGAGCGCGGTGGACGAGCGGCCGGAGTCACGCGCGGCAGCGCTGGCCGCGACGGTGGAACTGGTGCATCTCGCGACGCTCGTGCACGATGATTCGGTGGATCACTCGGTGTTGCGCCGCGGGATGCCGACGGTCAACGCGCTCTTCAGCCATCAGGTGTCCGTGATCATGGGGGACTTCCTCTACTCACGGGCGGTCGTCGAGCTGGTGCACGGCGGCGACCTCGAGGTGCTGCGTGTGCTGGCTGATGCGACCAACCTGATGACGGTGGGTGAGATGCGGCAGCTCGCCGCACTGGACGCGCTCCACTTTTCCGAGGACGACTACGAGGCTCTCATCCTTGCGAAGACGGCCTCGCTCCTGTCGGCGGCGTGCGAGATTGGCGCGCTGGCTGGGGCAGCACGCTACCGGGCGCAACTGGCACGGTACGGCGAGCGCTTGGGAATGGTATTTCAGGTCGCCGATGACCTACTCGATTATACTGCGGAGGAAGCAGTGACAGGAAAACCCAGCGGTCTCGACCTCCGGGAGCACAAGGTGACGCTCCCACTGATCGGGGCGCTTCGAACCATGCCGGCCGCGGATCGCCGCGACGTGGAGCAACTGTTCGCCACGGCGGAGCCGGAAGATGCGGACGTCGCGCGCGTCATCGACATCGTCGCGCGTAATGGCGGCCTGGATTATGCGCGCCATCGCGCCGAGGAGTATTCGCGCGATGCTACTGCCGCCCTCGACGGGCTCCCGGACACGCCGGCGGTCGGCGCGCTCCACGATGCGATCGCGTACGCCATGGACCGGAGCCGATAGTGCAGCGCGGATCATCTATGCGGCGGCCGGGGTTTCATGCATTGGTGCTGGCGATAGGTTTCATTGTGGGGGGGCTGGTCACGCAGGTCAGCCGGCGCTTTCTGCCGGCGGGTGCGGTGAAGGAGTTCCTGACATCTGGCATCACACCATCGCTGGGCCCGCTCTCGGTCGATCTCGTCATCGTCAAGTTCGCAATCGGCCCCATTGCCATGGACGTTTCGCTGCTGGCGCTCGTTGGTGTGCTCGTGGCGTACTTAATCGCTCGGTCGCTCTTTTAGGAGGCAACTATGTTCGGCAATCTTGGTATGGGCGAGCTGCTCATCATTTTCCTCGTCGTTCTCTTGCTCTTCGGCGCGCGTCGCATCCCCGAGATCGCGGGATCCATGGGGAAGGGGATCCGCGAGTTCAAGAAGAGCATGTCGGACGTGCAGGAGTCGATCAGCGGGGCGGCGCGGGACGACCGGCGTGACCGACTGCATGGCGCCGAACCGCAGGCCCCGGCCGCGGCGGACGAGACGCCGCACCCCGAGCCGAAGCGCCTGCTGAGCTGATCCGCTCTCCGAGCGACGTGCCGTAACGAGCGAACGTACCCACAAAGCAGAGCGGGCACGGAGAACCTCCAACGAGTTCTCCGTGCCCGCTCTGTTTTGCGCGGTCGTGACGTGATTGGGCGGAACCGCTCCGCCCGCGCGCTCAGCCCTGCGCGCCTCGCGTCAGTGCCTGAATCTCCTTGCGCTTGTCCACGATCTCGGCGTTCTGTCGCAGACTCGCCAGGAACTCCTGCACGCGCTGCTGCCGCAGCTGCTGGAGCATGGACTGCCGCTGTGCATCCTTCTGCTTGACCCATGCGGCGCTGTCGGCCTTCACCCGTCGATCGACGCGCAGCACGACCACCGCATCGTCCGTCGTCACCGGAGCGCTCACTGCGCCCTCGGGCAGCGCAAATGCGGCGCCGATTGCCTGGTCGAGCTGACCGAGTCCCGGCACTGGCATCGTGCGTGTGAACGTCGGCGTCTTCTCGACCGTCAACCCCTGCGCCTTCGCGGCCTGCTCCAGCGTCTTGCCGGCCGCTACCGCGCTCGCCACCTGCTGTGCGTGCGGCGCGAGCATCTGAAGCTTCTTCTGCTGGACGAGCTTCTGCCGGATCTCATCCTTCACGTCGGCGAGTGTCGCCTTGCCACCGGGAGTCAGCGAATCCAACCGCGCGAGATAATACGCATCACCCGCGTCGATCAGGTCGCTCACCTCGCCAGGCTTGGAGCCGTTGAACGCCCACGCGCCGGCGCTCGGCACGTACTTCCCATCCCACGTCAGCGGATTTCCCTCGATGGCCACGACGTGTCCCACCTTCAGATCGAGCGCCTTCACCGCGGAGTCGAACTTCGCGCCCTGCTCCGCGCCAGCTGCCATCGCGGCGAGCTTGTCCGCCTTCCGGTCGGTCGCCGTGGCGGCGCTGTCGCTCTGATGGATGGGCAGGAGGATGTGGCGCACCGCGATCGTGTCGCCCTTCTTCTCGTCGACCTTGATCAGATGGTAGCCGAACTGCGTGAGCACCGGTTGCGAGATCTCACCCGGCTTGAGCGAGAACGCGGCGCTGTCGAAGGCGGGCACGAACTGACCGCGCGTCACCTTTCCAAGGAATCCGCCATTGGCTGCCGAGGCCGAGTCGGACGACTCGCGCTTGGCGACGTCGGCGAAGCTGGCGCCGTTCAGGATCTCCTTGCGCAGCTCGAGTGCATGTGCGCGCACCGCGGCGGAGTCCGCCGCCGAGATGATGCGTGGGATGACCGTGAGGGAGAGCACCGCACGACCGGGCCGGCTCCCGAAGTCCTTCTGGTGCGCGTTGAAGTAGGCCTGGATGTCCGCATCGCTCACGTGCACGGCGGAGTCCGGAATCGTCACCGGCCGGAACGCGACGTACGACACCTGCGCCGAGTCGTGTGTATCCTGCCAGGTGCGCCAGAGGCTCTGATCCGTCGCGTAGACGCCGAACGTCACCTGATCGAACAGCTTCTCTCGAGGGATCTCGCTGCGGTAGTACTGCTCGAGCCCGGCCAGCACCCCCTCCTGCTTCGCCGTGGGGCTCGCCAGGAAGCGCTGGTACTTGTCCATGTCGAAGCGCCCGTTGGTCTGGAACTCGGGACTCTGCACGAACGCCGGGTAGGGGACGTAGCGCGCCGCCTGCCGGATCTCGTCGTCCGTCACGGTGATGCCCCTGCGCTGATACTCCTGCTGCAGCAGGATGTCCGTGACCATCTGATTGAACGTCTGGTCCTCGATGCGCTGCGTCTCATCGAGCGTCAGTGGGCGATCCTGCTGCTGCTGCGCCTGCTGGACCTGCCCCTGGGAGGCGCGGAGCCACGTGTCGTAGTTGATCTTCTCGCCATTCACACTCGCGACGGTGGTCCCCCGTGTGACCGACTGACGGCCGGTGAGGCCGGACGTCTGCGCGAACAGGAACACCACCACGAACGCGACGATGATGAAGATCCAGATGTACTTTGCGGCGCTCCGCATGGACTGAAGCACGGCGCGTAACTCCTGACAGAATCGAAGGGATGGAAGTGCGGAGGTGGAAGCCTAGCAATGTACAGGAGCACAAGGCGTAAAATCAAGACAGCATATGACTTCCGATTGACTTCGGTCGTCAGTGGAGTGTATACTGCTGACCTTCCCCACCACCCTCGATTCGCCCGCCTAAGGGCACCGCATGGCTGATTCCGCCCTGATCGACGATCTCGAAAAACAGTTCGCCGATAATCCTCGCCGCGTCTTCGCCCGGCTCGCCAACGAGTATCGCAAGGCCGGCGATGCCGAACGCGCAATCGAGATCTGCCGTCACCATGTGCCACAACAGCCGGGCTACATCAGCGGACATATCGTGCTCGGGCAGGCGCTGTTCGATACGGGTCAATTCGACGAGGCGCGCGGTGCGTTCGAGACGGCGCTCGGCCTCGATCCCGAGAACCTGATCGCGCTCCGTCAGCTCGGGGACATCGCGCGCGAGACGGGCGACCTCGAGGGTGCGGGCTCCTGGTATCGCCGCTTGCTCGAGGTCGATCCGCAGAACGAAGAGGTGGCCGAGCAGCTTCAGGCGCTGGATGCGGCCAGCCCTCCGTTGCCTGCGGTGGAGCAGGGGGGGGCGAGTGACGATCAGGAGCAGGTTCGCTGGGGGGACATCCATCCGGAGGATGTACCCCGCGAGGTCGAGAGCGCACAGGCCGAAGCGCCCGACGACGATGCGCCATCCGATAGCACACCGCTCCCATTCATCGTGCTCGAGCCGGAGCCGGAGGCTGGTGCCGTCGCGGAGAATGCGGCGAGCGGTGATGAGGGCACGGCGCTCCCCACGAGCAACGACGGCGATGCGATCACGACGCCCGCGAGCATGGACGCTGAGATCGTGCTCGACACGTCCGCCATTCAGGAGACCGCTCCCGCCGCGACGCCCGAACCGCCTGTGATCGACATCGAGGCGCTCGCGCCAGCCATCGATATGGCAGCGCCCGCCGCCGAGGGTGACGCGGGAGAACCGGGAGCGGCTCCGACATCGGCTGCGGGCGAGGCCGATGAGCAGGCGTTCACGTCGAGCGCCGCCGACAGCTCGGAAGCGGATGCAGAATCGATCGAGGGCGAGAGCGCCGACTCAGCGACCGGGGATGCGTTCGTCACGGAAACGATGGCCGAGCTGTACGTGCGGCAGGGCTTCATCGAGAAGGCGCTCGACATCTACCGTCAGCTCGCTCGACAGTCGCCGGACGAGCCGCGGTTCCAGAGCGCGGTCGAGGAGCTGGAGCAGGTGCTGGCCGCCGGCGCGGGTCAGGCAATGGCCGCAATGGAGGAGTACGACGCGATCGACGGCGCGCCGACTTCTGTGGGACCCACGATCCGCGAATTTCTGAGCGGTATCGCCGCGCGCCGTGCGACGGTGCGCGCCAATGGCGCGACGTCTGGTCCGGTGAGCGGCGGCATGGCCTCCGCTGACACCACGTCGCGCCGCGACGACGGCCCTGGCGCCGCTGATGCAACTGATGCCACCGCGTACCTTGCGGCGCACCATGACGACGCCTCCGGCACCAGTGCGGTATACGATGTCGACCGCGCAGCGGATCACGACTTCGGCCGCGCAGCGGATCACGACTTCGACCGCTCTGTGGCTACATTGCCGAGCGGCCACTTGCCACCGGACGATGAGTTGTTCCCCGGCCGACAGGTTTCGCCGCACGACGACGCCGCGGCTGATGCTCTGGCGAGTGGCTACCTGAACGGAGACGGCGCGGAGGATGGGCGCCGGGGCGCGCCGGCCCGCACAGCGGCCGATGAGCTCTCCCTCGATGCGGTGTTCCGGTCCATGCCTGCCGGTCAGGGTGATGGCCAGAGAGAGTCGAGCGTTTCGTTCGATGAGTTCTTCGCCAACGGTACGCCGGCGAGCGACGACGGCGTGCCTCCACTGAACGGCGTCGGGCCGTCGGCTGAGAGCACGGGTGCTCCATCGGATCTCGAGCTCTTTCACGCGTGGCTCGAGGGGCTGAAGAAGTAGTGCGCATCGCCGTGCTGAATGGACCCAGCCTCAACCTGCTCGGCGTGCGGGAGCCGCAGGTGTATGGACGGGAGACGCTACAGGACATCGAGCTCCGTCTTCGCGAGGTCGCGAAGGAGCTGGGCGTCGAGGTGGAGTTCGCACAACGGAACGGTGAGGGCGAGCTCATCGATTGCATCCACGCGCTGCGCGGGCGAGCACAGGGCGTGCTGATCAATGCGGGCGCGTACTCTCACACCAGCCTCGCGATTCGCGATGCCCTGACGGCCGTGGACATTCCGTACGCGGAAGTGCACCTCTCGAACATCTTCGCGCGTGAGCCCGAGCGTCGCCACTCGATGTTGGCGGAGCGGGCCGTCAGCGTCCTCTGTGGATTCGGCGCCTACGGGTACGAGCTGGCGCTCCGCGGCGTGGTCGCCACGCTCTCGGCCCGTGGCTGACGTCGATCGACGTCCGGAGCGATTGGCGGCGCTCGGCGCGGCGCTCGAGGCGGCGCAGCTCGATGCGCTGCTGCTCACGAGCCTGCCCAATATCCGCTACCTGACGGGATTTTCCGGATCGAGCGCGATCGTCGTCGCGACGCCACGCGAGATCGCGTTCATCACGGACTTCCGCTACGCCACGCAGGTGAAGGACGAAGTCGGAGACTTCGCGCACGTCTCGATCGAGCCGCAGAGTCTCTGGGCCGGTTTGTGGCGCGTGCTTCCGCAACTCGGCGGGCTCGAGGTGATCGGGTTCGAATCCGCGCACCTGCTGCACCGCGATTTCGAGCGGTTGCTGTCCGCCGGGTCGCGCTGGCTGTGGCGGCCCACCGTCGACCTGGTGGAGACGTTGCGCGAGCGGAAGGATTCGGATGAGATCCGACGGATCGCCGACGCCGCCGGCGTCGCGGAGCGCGCGCTCGCGACCACCGTGTCGCGCGTGCGGATCGGGATGACCGAGCTGGAGGTGGCCGGGTTGTTGGAGCAGGCGCTGCGCGACGAGGGAAGCGAGGCGTTTCCATTTCCGACGATCGTGGCGTCGGGGCCGCGCGCCGCGTTGCCGCATGCGCATTCGTCCGAACGGGAGACGCGTCGCGGCGATTTTCTCCTGATCGACTATGGCGCGGTCGTCGCCGGCTACTGCTCCGACATCACGCGGACGTTCGTGCTCGGCGCCGCCACCGACGAGCAAGCGGAAGTCTACGACGTGGTGCGCGAGGCGAACGCGCGAGCGACGCGTGCCGTCCACGCCGGGATGCGCGGATGTGATGCCGACGCGGTGGCACGCGAGTACATTGAGGAGCGCGGGTATGGTGAGCAGTTCGGGCACAGCCTCGGGCATGGCATCGGGCTCGAGGTGCACGAGGCCCCTCGGCTCGCGAAGACCGCCGAGGCGCCTTTGCCGCAGGGCGCGGTAGTCACCATCGAGCCCGGCATCTATCGCGCGGGGTGGGGAGGGGTGCGTATTGAAGACGACGTTGTACTCGGACCCTCGGGTCCGCAGCTGCTGACAACGGCCGGCCGTGATCTCGTCGAGATCCCGTGACCATGAATGCAATGATCACTCGCAGACGCCAATGATCGATTTACGCTACGTGAAGAAGCTGGTGGAGCTGCTGGACGAATCGACGGTCGACTCGATCGAGATTGCGTCCGACAAGGGGATGAAGATTCGCATCTCCAAGACACCGCAGCAGCGCGGAACGGTGCAAGTGGCGCCGCCCATGTCCATTCCCGCGATGATCCCCGCGCCGGCCGTGGCGCCGCGCATGACACCCTCCGAGGGCATGCCCGCCGTCGCCGAGAGCGAAGCGCGCCCCGAGGCGCCCAAGTCGAAGCTGCTCGAGGTCAAGTCGCCGATGGTCGGCACGTTCTACCGGTCGCCGGAGCCCGGCGCGTCGCCGTACGTGAGCGAAGGCACGCGGATCGAGAAGGGGCAGATCCTCTGCATCATCGAAGCGATGAAGATCATGAACGAGATCGAGTCCGAGTACGCGGGCGTCGTGCGCGAGGTTGTCGTGGAGGACACGCACCCCGTGGAGTACGGGCAGGTCCTTTTCCGGGTGGATCCCAATGGCTAACAAGACCGCCGCGCCGGCGCCTGGCGCTACGGAGATGACGCCGACGTCCGGCGCGCCGTTCAACTTCAAGGCCGTGCTGCAGCACATGATCCAGCAGAACGCGTCGGACCTGCATCTCAAGGTCGGACGCGCGCCGGTGCTGCGCATCAACGGCAACCTGCAGGCGCTCGACATGCCGCCGCTTCGCCCCGACGATCTCAAGGCACTCGCCGAGCAGATCATGACGCCGAAGCAGGTGAAGGACTTCGCGGAGAACAAGGAGGCCGACTTCGCCGTCGGCGTGCCGGGGATCGGTCGCTTCCGCGTGAACGTGTACCAGCAGCGCGGCACCATTGCCTACGCGTTGCGCGCGGTGCCGTACCAGGTGAAGAACATCGGGGAGCTCAACCTGCCGCCCGTGCTCGAGAAGGTCGCCATGTATCCGCGCGGGCTGGTGCTCGTGACGGGTGTCACGGGGTCGGGAAAGTCCACCGCGCTCGCCGCTATGCTGCAGCACATCAACGAGCAGCGGAGTGCGAACATCATCACGATCGAGGATCCGATCGAGTTCCTGCACCGCGACCTGAACTCGAGCATCAACCAGCGCGAGATCGGCGCCGACACCGGGAGCTTCGGGCAGGCGTTGCGCCGCGTGCTGCGTCAGGATCCCGATGTCATCCTCATCGGTGAGATCCGCGACCTGGAGACGCTCGAGGTTGCGCTCAAGGCGGCGGACACCGGACACCTCGTGCTGTCCACGCTCCACACGACCGACGCAACGCAGACCATCCATCGCGTCATGTCGTTCTACCCGCCGCACCAGCAGAACGAAGTCCGCTTCATGCTCGCGAGCGCGCTCGCGGCGGTCGTGTCGCTGCGCCTCGTGCCGCGGTGCGATGAGCCGGGGCGCGTGCCGGCGTGCGAGGTGCTCGTGAACACCGCCGCCGTGCGCGAGCAGATTCGTGATCTCACCGCGTCGCTCAACATCCCGGACCTCATCAAGGAAGGGACGGTGCAGTACGGCATGCAGAGCTTCGATCAGTCGCTCATGCAGTGGTACTCCCGCAAGATCATCTCCTACGAAGCCGCCATGTTCCACGCGACGAACCCGAACGAATTCGCGCTGCGGGTACAGGGGATCGAAGGCTCGGCGGACAATACCTGGGACGGCTTTCAGCAGGGTGCCAATGGCTGAGCACCCGATTCACGATTGACGCATCGCATGTTCAAGAAGGTACTCATCGCCAATCGCGGAGAGATCGCTCTCCGCGTGATCCGTGCGTGCCGCGAGCTGGGCATCCAGACGGTGGCCGTGTACTCGGAGGCGGACCGCGAGTCGTTGCACGTGCGGTTCGCCGACGACGACATCTGCATTGGCCCGCCGCCGGCACGCGAGTCCTATCTCCGCATTCCGCGGCTGATCGCGGCGGCGGAGATCGCCGGGGCCGACGCCATCCACCCCGGGTACGGGTTCCTGGCCGAGAACGCGGAATTCGCGGAGACGTGCGCCGCGTCGAACATCACGTTCATCGGGCCCACCGCCGAGCAGATCCGCATCATGGGCGACAAGGCGGCCGCGCGGAAAGCGATGGCCGAGGTTGGCGTCCCGATCGTCCCAGGCACGCCGGGGCCGGTCGATGACCCTGACGAAGCGCTGACGTTCGCTCGGGAGATCGGCTTCCCGGTCATCATCAAGGCCGCGGCCGGCGGCGGCGGGAAGGGGATGCGCGTCGCGAGCGATCCGGAGGATTTCACGCGTGCGTTCCAGCTCGCGCGCTCCGAGGCGCTCTCCGCATTCGGCAACGGCGAGGTCTACGTCGAGAAGTATCTGGCGCGCCCGCGGCACATCGAGTTCCAGATCATGGGCGACCAGTTCGGCCGCGTCATCCATCTGGGCGAGCGCGACTGCTCCGTGCAGCGGCGGCACCAGAAGCTGATTGAGGAGTCCCCGAGCCCGGCGGTGACGCCCGAGCTGCGCGCGGCGATGGGCGAAGCCGCGGTGCGTGGCGCGAAGGCCATCGGCTACGTGGGCGCCGGGACGATCGAGATGCTGCTCGACGAGGACGGCTCGTTCTACTTCATGGAGATGAACACGCGCATCCAGGTGGAGCATCCTGTCACGGAGATGCTCACCGGCGTCGACCTCGTGAAGGAGCAGATCCGCGCTGCGGCCGGCGAGCCGCTGTCGATCTGCGAGCCGATCGAGCGGCGCGGACACGTGATCGAGGTGCGCGTCAACGCCGAAGATCCGTCGCGCAACTTCCAGCCATCGCCGGGCCGTATCGATGTCTACCATCCGCCGGGCGGCCCGGGCGTGCGACTCGATTCGCACATCTATGCGGGGTACACGGTGCCGCCGTACTACGACTCGCTGCTGGCGAAGCTCATCTGTCAGGGGCGGGATCGCGATGAGGCGATCCGCCGCATGCAGGTGGCGCTCGACGGATTCATCGTCGAGGGCGTCACGACCACGATCCCGTTCCTGTCACGCGTCATGGCGAACGAGCGCTTCCGCGCGGGCGAGGTGGACACCAAGTTCCTGGAGCGGGAAAGCGACCTGATGCGGGAGCCGTAGATGCGGATCGACGTATTGTTCGGACCGGGAAACATCATCCCCGCACTCGTACAGGGGCGCGTGGTGGCGGTGATCGACGTACTGCGCGCGTCGAGCACGGTTGCGGCGGCGCTCTGCAACGGTGCGAAGGCGGTCATCCCGCTCGACAGCCCCGACGAGGTCATCATCCGCGCCAAGCAGTTCGAGCGGTCCGAGGTGCGGATGGCGGGTGAACGCAAGACCCAGCCGATTCCCGGCTTCGACCTCGGCAACTCGCCTGCGGAGTTCACGGCCGAGGCGGTGTCCGGAAAGACGGTCCTGTTCTCCACGACGAACGGCACGAACGCGCTGCTCGCCGTGCAGGGCGCACGCGATGTGGTGATGGCATCGTACGTCAACTTCTCCGCGGTGTGCACCCTCCTGCGAACCGCCGCGCGAGGCGACACGGACATCGCGCTCGTCTGCGCGGGCCGCGACAAGCTGTTCTCACTCGAGGATGCCTCGTGTGCCGGCCGATATGCCAGTGCCATCGCGAAGGGGCTCGATGGTGTGGAGATGGGTGACGGGGCCGCCGCCTGTGCCGTGATCGACCGCCAGTACGGTGACCGGCTCGACCAACTGTTCGCGGACTCGGAGCACGGGCGCGTCCTCAAGGCCGCCGGGCTGGACAAGGACCTCGATCTCTGTGCCGCCATCGACGCGTTCCCCGTCATCCCGATCTATCAGGATCGGCAGATCACGAAGCTCGGTCCCGGTCGGGAGCGCTAGCCCCGTGGGAAGCACCCGCCGCAGGCGCGAAGTCGCGGGCGTCGCGCTCTTTCTCTTTGCCGTCTTCCTCGCCGCCGCGCTCATCACGGAACGCGCACGGCCGGGCGCCAGCTCATGCTGGAGCGTGCACGGACGCGTCGGTCCGGTGGGGGCGTGCCTTCGCGCGGCGCTCGTGTACTGGGTGGGACTCCCCGCGGCCGTTCTCGTCCCGGTGCTCCTCGTCGTGCACGCGCTCCGGCTGTTCGGGCGGTTGGAGTCCGATACCGATCGGTCGTGGCTCCTTTTCCTCACGGGCGTCGTCGTGCTGCTCCCGCTCGGGCTTGGGCTGGCGTTCGACGTAGGGCGCGAGCTCACGCTGTCCGCGGGACTCTGGGGGAGCTTCACCTCCTTTTATGTCATCCGCGCGTTCGGCACCGTCGGCGCGTGGATCATGCTCCTCCTTGGCGTCAGCGCGCTCACTGTCGGGACGCTCGCGTGGAATCCCATCCGCGTGCTCATCGGCCATCGTGCGCAACGCGACGTGTCCGGTGCCGCGGTAATCGAGACCGGTGCGAAGAAGCGGCGCGGTAAGAAGAGCGCAAAGGACGCCGCCGTCGACGCCGCGGCGTTGCTCGAGCCGCCGCCGGAAGAGATGCCGGCCGTGGATGCGACGCTCATGGCGACGGCCGATGCTGCTCCTCCGCCGTCGGCGGACGACGTCTCGCCGAAGGAGCGACGGAAGCGCGAGCGGAAGAGCAAGGCGGAGCTCGTCGCCGAGCATGATGACCGCATCGCCGCGGAGATCGACGCAGCGGAGGTTCCGGACGTCGCGGGTGAGGAGCTGCCGCCGCCCGATCTGCTGACGCCCGCGCCCGAGCGCAATGCCGACGTCGACAAGCGCGAGCTGGACGTGATGGCGGCCAAGCTCAAGGAAGCGCTGCGCACGTTCAAGGTGGAGGCCGAGATCACCGGGCGCACGACCGGACCCGTGGTGACGCAGTACGAGGTCGAGCCCGCGCCGGGTGTGAAGGTGCGGCAGATCGCGACGCTGTCGAGCGATCTGGCGCTCGCCATGCGCGCCGCATCGATCCGTATCGTCGCGCCGATCCCCGGACGCGGCGCCGTGGGCGTGGAGGTCCCCAATCCCTCGCCGGAGATCGTCGCGTTCCGCGAGCTGATCGAGGCACGCGAGTTTCAGGGCGCGCGCGCGGCGCTCCCGATCGCGCTGGGGAAGGACCTCGAAGGCCGGCCGCTCATCGCCGACCTCGCGAAGATGCCGCACCTGCTCATCGCGGGCGCGACCGGCTCGGGAAAGTCGGTGTGCATCAACACGCTCATCACGAGCCTCGTGTACCGGCACACGCCGCGCACGCTGCGTTTTCTCATGGTCGACCCGAAGATGGTCGAGCTCTCCGTGTACAACGCACTCCCGCACCTGCGGCACAAGGTGATCACCGACAACCGGGACGCGGCGTCGGTGCTCAAGTGGGCCGTGCACGAGATGCAGGAGCGCTACGAGCTGCTCGCCGCGAACGGGTGCCGGAACATCCAGGACTTCAACCGCCGGGTGCAAACGGGGACACCGCTCAAGCTCCCGAAGCGGCCCGACATCGCGTTCGAAGAGTTGACGTACACGGGCGGGATCATCCCGTACATCGTCGTCGTGATCGACGAGCTGGCCGATCTCATGATGACGGTGCAGGGGGAGGTGGAGACGCCGCTCGCCATGCTCGCACAGAAGGCGCGCGCCATCGGACTGCATCTCATTCTCGCGACGCAGCGGCCGAGTGTGAACGTGATCACGGGGCTCATCAAGGCGAACTTCCCGAGTCGGATCGCCTTCCGTGTCGCGTCGCAGGTGGACAGCCGGACGATCATCGATGGTGTGGGCGCCGAGGCGCTGCTCGGGAACGGCGACATGCTCTTCATTCCGCCGGGCAAGTCGGAGCCGGCGCGCCTCCAAGGTGCGTACATCTCGAGCGACGACACCGAGCGCCTCATGCAGTGGTACAGCGACCAACGCGAGGCTCGGCGTCTTGCGCTCGAAGCCGAGGGGCTCATTCCCGAGGAACCGGTCGAAGAGGAGGAGGACATTCTCGAGGCGGTGCGCCAGTGGGAGGCCGCGGAACTGCACGGCGCGGATGGCGAGTCGGTGGCGGTCGGTGAGCGCGACAAGCTCTTCCGCGAAGCGGCGGAGGTGGTCATCCAGAACCAACTCGGCTCTACATCACTCCTGCAGCGCCGGCTGAAGATCGGCTACGGGCGCGCGGCGCGCATCATCGACCAGCTGCACGATGCGGGTGTGCTCGGACCGGCCGATGGCTCCAAGGCGCGCGACGTGCTCGTCGGGTTCGACGATCTGGATCGGATCTGTGGCCCGCGAGGGTAGGGGACGCCGAAGCGTGTGACGACGAGGGCGCGAGCGATCGCGCCCTTTTTCGTTGGTCAGACGGTGCGAGAGCCGGGGGGACAGGGCGTACGGGCCGCGCGGCCGCGCACGCCCTGTTTTGTCACCATCCGCGTTCGATCGATGAAGGCGATCGTCGCCTGACGTGTAGCTTCTCGCCCATGACGATCGAGACGGAGCGTCTGGGACAGTTGGGCGAGCGGTTAGCGGAGCGGTGGCTGTGTCGGCGCGGGTGGCGCGTGCTGCATCGGCGGTTCCGGAGCGGGCACCGGGACATCGACCTGGTCGTGGAGCGGGACGGATTGGTGGCCTTCGTGGAGGTCAAGACACGCCGGGGAGCGCGGTTCGGGGACCCTGTGGAGGCAGTGGATTGGCGGAAGCAGCGCGAGTTGACGCGGTCGGCGCGGGTGTGGCTTGAGCGGTTCGGGAAGGGGGATCAGATGTTCCGTTTCGACGTCATTGGGGTACTCATTACGGGGGATCGCGTGCGGATCCGATACCTCGAGAACGCCTTCCCCGTAGCGAGACGATCTTGACCTGGCCTGCCGATCTTCGTATTTTATTCGGGTCTGTGAATCACCCCGAATCGGGGTAGATTCACCGGTACGGCCAGATCCAACAGGCGGTCTTACGTTATTTCAGGGCGGACGAGCATGGCTGTTTCCACGTTGCAGGACGACAAGAAGAAGGCACTGAATCTGGCCATCGCGCAGATCGAGAAGAGCTGCGGGAAGGGCTCCATCATGAAGATGGGGTCCGAGGATGCGCGGGTTCGGGTCGAGGCGATCCCGACGGGGGCGATCAACCTGGATGCCGCGATCGGTGTCGGCGGCATCCCGCGCGGGCGGATCACGGAGATCTACGGCCCCGAGTCGAGTGGTAAGACGACGCTGTGCTTGCACGTGGTCGCGAACGCGCAGCGTGCAGGCGGTGTGGCGGCGTACATCGACGCGGAGCACGCGCTCGACACCGAGTACGCCGCGAAGCTGGGCGTGGACGTCGGCAACCTGCTGGTGTCGCAGCCCGATACGGGTGAGCAGGCGCTCGAGATCTGCGAGATCCTGGTGCGTTCCGGTGCGGTCGACATCGTGGTCATCGATTCGGTGGCGGCCCTCGTGCCGAAGGCCGAGATCGAAGGCGACATGGGCGACTCGCACGTCGGCCTCCAGGCTCGCCTCATGAGTCAGGCCTTGCGGAAGCTCACGGGCGCGATCGCGCGATCCAAGACGTCCGTGATCTTCATCAACCAGTTGCGCGAGAAGATCGGGGTAATGTTCGGCAACCCCGAGACGACCACGGGTGGAAAGGCGCTCAAGTTCTACGCGTCCGTGCGGCTGGACATCCGGCGTATCGGACCGGTCAAGGAGAAGGATGACGTGACCGGGTCGCACGTGCGCGTGAAGGTCGTGAAGAACAAGGTGGCGCCACCGTTCAAGCAGGCGGAGTTCGACATCATGTACGCGGAGGGGATCAGTCACACCTCGCTCCTCGTGGACATCGGTGCCGAGTCCGGTATCATCGAGAAGTCCGGCGCCTGGTACAGCTACAACGGCCAGCGCATCGGCCAGGGTCGCGAGAACGCGAAGATGTTCCTCAAGGACAATGCGGCGCTCATGGCCGAGATCGAGGAGAAGGTCAAGGGCGTGCTCGGGATCCGGAACGGCAGCAGCGACGACGAAGTCAAAGTGATGGCGGTCGAGGACTAGCACGCTGGTTTCCGACGCCACCGGTCGTCGAGCCGAGTGGTGGAGCGCCAGGGACTGGGGTACCCGGATTCATGCCCCGTCCTTCGCTCCATCACTCGGCTCTTCGCTTAGATGTGCAACGAATTGATGCGGAGGCAGCACATGGATATCGCGCACGACATTGGGGAGGCGCGCCGGAGCGCACCCGAGTCTTCGGGTGGAACGGTGACGGCCATCACGCCCAGTGTGAAGCGCGAGGGGCGGTTCGATGTGCAGGTCAATGGGACGCTCGTCGCCACGCTCACGCTCGACGCCGTCGAGCGCCTGCGGCTCCAAGTCGGAGCGCCGTTCACCGATCCCATCGCGACCGCCGTGGAGCGTGAGGTGCAGGCACAGCGCACCATGGATCGTGCGCTCAACATGCTGGCGTTCCGAGCGCGTTCGATCCGTGAGCTCCGCCGCGGATTGGTGAAGAAGGGCGAGCCCGAGGATCAAGTCGATGCGGCGATCGAGCGTCTCGTGTCTGCGGGCCTGCTCAACGACGAGGACTACGCGCGAGGCTATGTCCGCGCCAAGGTTGCCGGTCCAGGGTTCTCTCGACGCCGCCTTCGTGGCGAGCTCTACCGCCGAGGCGTAGCGCGTGATGTGGCCGACCAGGCGATCAACGAGGTGTTCGAGAGCGAGGAGACGGACGAAGCTGCGATCATCGAACGTGTCGCCGTGAAAAAGGCCCGATCGCTCGAGAAGCTCGACCCGGACACCCGGCGGCGTCGCCTGTATGCTTTCCTCGCGCGCCGCGGATACGAGCTCGATGACATTCGGCAGATCATGACCAAAGTGCTGGCCGTAGAGGACCGCGGATAGCCACGAACAGGTGCACCGAGTGCCACGGGGGGCCGCGGATCAACGGCAAGGGCAACGGCGGAACGCGGATGCCGCGGATCACCGCGGATCGATCGCGACCGCGGAGCGGGTCGGGACGCCAGGGCCTGAGAAGAATTTTTTAGGGGGATTGGGCGAGCGCTGGTGTCGCCGAGGTGGGCCGGGCGCGGCCGCTGGATTGGTCTCGTTCAGGCTCGGCGCCGCCCTTGGCGCTCGACGCTCGCCCTGCGCGCCCCCCAAACATCCTTCGGCCCTGGCGGGTCGGAGTTGTCGTTCCGTCCCGATCGATCCGCGGTTCATCCGCGTTCATCCGCGGCTGCCATAGCCGTTGCTGTTGCAGTTGCAGTTGTCGTGTCCGCGGTCCTCCGCGGCAATCCGCGGTCCCCGTACGGGTCAAATCCGCGGCCCTCCGCGGCCGTGCTTGAGACGTCTGACGGCCGCTCCGTATATTAATGGTCTATGCGCGCCTCTGAAATTCGTGAACGATTCATTCGCTTCTTCGAGCGGCAGGGACACGTCGTGCGGCCGAGCTCGTCGCTCGTGCCTGCCGATGATCCCACGCTGCTCTTCACCAACGCAGGGATGGTGCAGTTCAAGAAGATCTTTCTTGGACTCGAAGCGCCATCGTTCGGCCGGCGTGCGACGACGGATCAGAAGTGTGTGCGCGCGGGCGGCAAGCACAATGATCTCGAGCAGGTGGGGCACACGGCCCGGCACCACACCTTCTTCGAGATGCTCGGCAACTTCTCGTTCGGCGACTACTTCAAGCGCGACGCGATCCGCTTCGCGTGGGAGCTGGTGACCCGCGAGCTGGGCATCGATCCGCGGCATCTGCGCGTCACCGTCTATCACTCTGATGACGAAGCGCGCGCGCTCTGGAAAGAGATCGCGCAGCTCCCTGATTCGCGGATTTACGGGCTCGGCGAGAAGGACAACTTCTGGCAGATGGCCGAGACGGGTCCTAGTGGGCCCTGCTCGGAACTCTACGTCGATCTCGCGCACGTGGCGAAGGACTGGAGCTTCCCCGTCGGCGCGACGGGTGAGTGGACGGATCTGGATCGGGAGGACTTCTCGCTCGAAGCCTTCGTCGAAGGCGCGGAAGCGGGGCGCTTCCTCGAGATCTGGAACCTCGTCTTCATGCAGTACGACCGGATGGCGGATGGTACGCTCGTGCCGCTTCCGCGGCCGTCCATCGACACGGGTGCGGGACTCGAGCGGCTCGCCGCTGTGTTGCAGGGGGTGACGAGCAACTATCACACGGACCTCTTCCTCCCGTTGATCAAGACGGTCGAGGACACGGTGGGGATTCCGTACGAGGAGTTGCTGCCGATCGCCGCTCGCACGCGCCCCGACGTGGAGCCCGCATCGTTCCGTGTGCTCGCGGACCACGCGCGTGCCGTCGCGTTCTTGTTGGCGGACGGGGTGTTCCCGTCGAACGAGGGGCGCGGCTATGTGCTGCGTCGTATTCTCCGGCGTGCCGTGCGGCACGCGTGGATCCTCGGCCGCACCGAACCGACGCTGTACCGTGTGGTGGAGACGGTCATCGACACGATGCGTGATGCGTACCCCGAGCTCGAGCAGCGGCGAGCGCATCTCCTGGAGACGACGCGCGCCGAGGAGGAGCGGTTCCTCGCGACGATCGACGCGGGGATGGCGCGCTTCAACGAGCTCGCGCCGGCGCAGACCACGCAGGGATCGCTCGCCGTGCGCGGGACGATCTCCGGGGAGGAGGCGTTCCGGCTGTACGATACCTACGGCTTCCCGATCGACCTCACCGATCTCATGGCGCGCGAGCGTGGCTATACGGTGGACATCGACGGCTTCCAGCACGCCCTCGACGAGCAGCGCGAACAGTCGCGTGAAGAGCGGCGGTCCCGCGGGCTCGCGGTCGAAGCGAGTGCGCTGGCTGGACGCGACTGGGAGGTGGCGCCGAACGTGGGCGAGGCAACGCCCGACGGCGCGCCGCCGAACAATGCCTTCGTGGGCTACGAGAGCGTGGAGATCGAGACGCAGGTCGTGGCGGTGAGTCGGCTCGAAGAGCCGCATCGCGTCGCCATGGTCCTGCGCGAAACGCCGTTCTATGCGGAGTCCGGCGGCCAGGTCTCGGATGTGGGTGACATCGTGGGCGACGGCTGGCGCGTGACGGTGGACGACGTGAAGAAGATCGACGGGCGCATCGCCGCGGTCGGGACGCTCGTCGGCACGTTCCACTTCGGTTCCGTGGTGGCGCGCGTGCCGGCCACCCGCCGGCGCGACACCGAGCGGAACCACACCGCCACGCACCTCTTGCACGCCGCGCTTCGCGAGACGCTCGGCGAGCACGTGCATCAGGCCGGATCGCTCGTCGCGCCGGACCGGCTGCGCTTCGATTTCGCGCACCACGGACCGTTGACGGCGGAGCAACTCTCCACGATCGAGGAGTGGGTGAACCGCGCGATCTGGCAATCGGTCGATCTGTGCACGGAGGAGCGGCCGTACAAGGAAGCGGTAGCGGATGGCGCGATGGCGCTGTTCGGTGAGAAGTACGGCGACATCGTGCGGGTGGTGCGCATCCCCGGGCTCTCGATGGAGCTGTGTGGTGGCACGCACGTGCGCAACACGTCGCAGATCGCGCTGTTCAAGATCGTGAGCGAGACGGGTGTCGCGGCCGGCGTGCGTCGCATCGAGGCGCTCACGGGTCCGCGCGCATACGAGTACATCCGCGAGGAGGAGCGGCGGTTGGGCCGCATCGCTGAGCTGGTGAAGGCGCCTGCGGATGTCGTCGTGAAGCGCGTCGAGTCCGTGTTGGATGAGCGCCGTGCGCTGCAGCGGCGACTGGACGAGGCCATGCGCGGCGGCGGCGATCAGGTGCAGCGCCTGCTTTCACACGCCGAGCGCCTGGACGGCGCGCGATTGGTTGCGGCACCGGTGACCGCCGGCGACGTGAAGGAGTTGCAGTCGCTGGGTGACGCCTTACGCGAGCGGCTCGGTTCCGGTGTGGGAGTGATCGCGTCGACCTTCGGCGATGGGAAGAACGCGTTGCTCGTGGTCGTCACCGACGACTTGCGCGAGCGCGGTGTGCGAGCGGACCAGATCATCAAGGAGATCGCCGCGGCAGCAGGTGGGCGCGGCGGAGGAAAGCCGCACATGGCGCAGGCCGGCATTCCGGACGCTGCGCGCATTCCGGATGCGATCGCCCGGGCGCCGGAGGTTGTGCGCGCCGCATTGGGCGCGGTAGCATGACAGTCGCCGAGTGGCTGGACTCGCGAACTCCACCCGCACCACCCAGGCTCCATGCTCGGCTTCGCGAGGCGCTGCACCCGTGGGCGCACGCCGATGTCGCCGATGCACCCGAGTATTGTCTGGCGGCCGCGGAAGTCATTCTGCGCCACCTGTTGGCCGATGAATCCCGGGATCGCGCGCGCGCGCTCGATCTCCTTGCCGCTGATGCGCTCGTGACGTACGCGTTCGAGGCGGCGAGCGACGAGCCGGACACACTGGCACGAAACACGGAGGCCGCTATGCTCCGTATCGCGCAACTTCGCGCGGGAGGGATTGCATGAACGCGGGCGATGTGCTGTCGCGCGCCGGTGGACTCGTCGTCCTGATCGATCCGGGACGCACGAGCGCCGAGGGAGCCGAGGAGCTTGCTCGGCGAGCCGCGGATGCCGGTGCGGCGGCGGTGATGCTGGGGACGAGTTTCGGCCCGATCGAGCGCAGCGCGGCGATCGTGCGCGCGGTGAAGCAGGTCGCACCCGAGTTGCCGCTCATTCAGTTTCCGGCGACGGCGTCGCAGCTCGTGGCCGGTACCGACGCCACGCTGTTTCTGTCGCTGGTGTCTGGACGGAATGCGCAATACCTGATCGAGGAGCACGTGCGCGCCGTCCCATTCCTCGAGCGTCACCCGGAGATCGAGGTGATCAGTACCGCGTATTGCTTGATCGATGGCGGCCGCGTGACATCGGTGGAAGCCGTGAGTCAGACGCGTCCGCTGCCGGCGGACAAGCCCGAGCTCGTTGCCGCGCACGTGCGCGCGGCCATGCTGATCGGGATGCGCGCGGTGTATCTGGACGCAGGGAGTGGTGCGGCGTGCCCGATTAGTCGGGCACTCGTGAGCGCGGCGCGGAGTGTGACGGCGGCGCCCCTCATCGTTGGCGGTGGCGTCCGCAGTGCGGGCGCCGTACGCGCCGCGCGTGATGCCGGCGCCGATTATGTGGTGGTCGGCACGCTCTTCGAGGACACCGGCTTGCGCGGCGTGCGCGAGCTCGCACTCGCCGCACGCGCGTGATCGACATCCATTCGCACCTGCTCCCCGGGGTCGATGACGGCTCGCCCTCGGTGGAGGCGTCGCTCCCGGTGCTCGAACGATTCGGCCAGCAGGGAGTCGACGTCCTGGTGTGCACGCCGCACCTGCGCGCAAGCGATGCGCCGCGCGTGGCGGCCGACGTCTACACCGAGATCTTCGCGACGCTCGTGAATGCGGCGCCAGCCACGCCGGCGCTCAAGCTCGGCTGGGAGATCATGCTCGACGTGCCAGGCGTCGATCTCCGTCCGCCGCACTTGCATCTGGGTGGATCGACGGCCGCGCTCGTCGAGTTTCCACGCATGCACGTGCCGCCGGGCTCGGAGCGCGAGCTGCTGCGGATCCGCATGAGCGGCGTCGTCCCCGTGCTCGCGCACCCCGAGCGCTACCACCGGTGCACGGTCGAACGCGTGGACGAATGGCGCAGCGTCGGTGCCGTGATCCAGGTGGATGCGGCCATGCTCTTCGGCAACGCGCCCATGTGCCGACTCGCGCGTTCGCTGCTGGAGGAGGGGCTGGTGGATTGCATCGCCTCCGACAATCATGGGGACAGCCGGTCCCTGCATGCCGCGCGTGAATGGCTCGTCGAGATCGGCGCCGAGGATCAGGCACAGCTGCTCACGCACACCAACGCCGAGCGGCTGCTCGCGAATCAGCCGCTCATCCCCGTTCCACCCACGCCGCGCGTCGAGCCCGGCATGCTCGGCAGACTCCGCGAGCTCTTTTTCGGATCCCGATGACTGATTCGCTGACCCATGCCCTCCGCGAGCTGGCCGACACCGCCCTGCGCGCGGCGGACACGCTCGCGTCCGACATCGAGCACGCGGCCGATCTGGTGCGGCACACGGTGCGCGGCGGCGGCACGCTGTTCTTCTGTGGGAACGGCGGCAGCGCGGCTGACGCGCAGCACATGGCCACGGAGTACGTCGTCCGCTACATGCGCAACCGGCGCGCGTACCCGGCCGTCGCGTTGACCACGGACACCTCGCTGCTCACCGCGGCAGGCAACGACCTGGGGTTCGACGAAGTGTTCGCCCGACAGGTGGAGGCGCTGGCGCGTCCCGGCGACTTGCTGGTGATTCACTCGACGAGCGGCAATTCCCCCAACGTGCTGCGCGCGGCTGAGGCGGCGCGCGCGAAGGGCGTCCCCGTGCTGGCATTCTCGGCGCGCGATGGCGGCCGGCTGCGCGAGCTGGCGGACCACAACGTCATCATCCCGACCAACCGGACCGACCGCGCGCAGGAGCTGCACCTGTGCATCGAGCACCTGATCTGCGACGCGGTGGAGAGCGAGCTATGATCTCGCTTCGCGGACGGCGCGCGCTCGTGACGGGCGGCTCGCGCGGGATCGGCGCGGCCACGGCGTTACTGCTCGCCGAGTGCGGTGCCGACGTCGGCATCGGCTATCGGAGCCGCGAGGCGGACGCCGCGGAGGTGGTGAAGCAGATCGCATCGCGTGGCGTGCGCGCGTTCGCGCAGGCGGCGGACATCGCGAGCCCCGAGGGTGCCGAGGTGCTCATCGCGCGGGCGCAGCGCGAGTTCGGCGGGCTCGATCTCTTCGTTGGGAACGCGGGGATCTGGCCGGTCGAGGAGACGCCGGTCACGGACATGGCCGAGGCGCGCTGGGAGCGCACGATGATGCAGAACGTCGCCTCGATGTTCTACACGACGCGCGCAGCGGCCCGTTGCATGGGGACGGGCGGACGCATCGTGCTCATCTCGAGCACGGCGGGGCAGCGCGGTGAGGCGTATCACGCGGACTATGCGGCCTCCAAGGGCGCCATGATCTCGTTCGTGAAGTCACTGGCGGTGGAGCTCGCGCCGCGCGACATCACGGTGAACAGCGTCGCGCCCGGGTGGGTGGATACGGAGATGTGCGCCGAGCCGTTCGCCGAGGGCGGCCGGGAGCGCATCGCCGCGACGATTCCCCTGGGGCGCATCGCGTCGGCACGCGACATCGCGGCGCCGGTGGTGTTCCTCTGTTCGGATCTCGCGCGCCACATCACGGGCGAGATCCTGAACGTGAATGGGGGGAGCGTGCTGTGTGGGTGACCGGCTGACGCTTCGCGTGCCCGAGCCCGTCGTCCGCATCGCGCGGACGCTCGAGCGCTCGGGGTTCGAGACGTGGTGCGTCGGAGGCGCGGTGCGCGACGCGTTGCTCGGTCACGCGCATCTCGACTGGGACCTGGCTACCGCCGCGACGCCGCAGCAGGTGCGCGCGCTGTTTCGCCGGACCATCCCCGTGGGCATCGAGTTCGGGACCGTCGGAGTGCTGGACCGCGAGGGTACCATGCACGAAGTCACCACCTTTCGCCATGATGTGCAGACCGATGGTCGGCACGCGGTCGTGGAGTTCGGCGCGTCGCTGGATGATGATCTGGCACGGCGCGACTTCACGATCAACGCCATCGCGTACTCACCGACCACGCACGAGCTCCGCGATCCGTTCGGCGGTCGCGCGGATCTGCAGCGTGGCGTGGTGCGCGCGGTGGGGGCAGCGGACGAGCGGATGCGCGAAGATCGATTGCGTGCCTTGCGCGCGATCCGCTTCGCCGCGCGCTTCGGCTTTCGCATTGAGGACGACACGTGGCGCGCGATCACAGCGAGTGCACCGTTCCTCGGTCGGCTCTCGCCGGAGCGTGTGAAGCAGGAGCTCGAGAAGACGATGCAGCAGGTGGAGCGCCCGAGTATCGCGCTGTCGCTCTGGCAGGAGAGCGGCGCCTTCGCCGCCGTCGTTCCGTCGCTCGCTACCGTGTCCGCGCTCACGTGCTCGGCGGTGGATGCGATCCCGCGCCCGGTGCGAGCGAAGCAGGCGCACCGGGCCATCGATCGCTTCACCGTATTGTTCTCCGAGCTCACGCCGCGAGACGCGGCGCGTGCGCTGCGCGCGCTGCGATTCTCCAATCACGACATCGCGTGGATCGAGAGCGTGCTCGAGCGGTGGCGGCTGGTGAACGAGGCGATGACGACGGCACTTGTGGCGTCCGTACCGCCGAGCGATGCCGCCGTGCGCCGTTGGGTCGGCACCATGGGACGCACGCGAACGGCGGCCGTGTTGCGTGTCGCCGCGGCGCGATGGTGCGCGATGCGGATGGCGGGGATCGCGGCGCCTTCGGCCGCCCGCGTCGCGTCGCTCTATCGGCGCGCGCTGCGGAGCGCGTTTCACGATCCCATCGAGCTGAGTGATCTTGCGGTGGATGGGAACGATCTGCGCGAGGCGGGCATCCCGGCGGGCCCGTCTCTCGGACGAGTCCTCGAGCGATTGCTCGATCTGGTAATCGAGAACCCCGCGCTGAACACGCGCGATCAGTTGCTGACGTCGGCACGTGCTGTCTATGATCAGCTGACGCAGGAGCCCTGACCCGATGTTCTTCCGTGCACGTCAACCCGACACGTCCATCTGGCGGCGCTTTCGCACGTCCGTGGATGGCTTTTCGTTTGCCGAGGAGAACGGTCACTACACGGCGCACGTCGTCGCCAACGCGGAGCGGGTGGTCGATCTCTTTCTGGCATTGGCCGAGCACATGCCGCCGGCCGTCGATATCGCCATCGATGATGCGCGGACCGGTCGTCGCTGGCACGGCGAGGGGCTGGCGCTGCCCGACGTGCGCGACGTCCTCGCGCGCGTGAAGGCGCTGGTCGCGACGTTCGGCGGCGTGGAGATCTCGATCTTCACGGGTGAGGACCAGGTGACGCTCGACGCGGTCATCGAGCTGTTCATCTACGCACGCACCGATCGGTGGCTGTACATCCTGCAGGGGAAGGGACTCGAGGAGCGAGCGGCGCTGCCCGCCAGGAGCTGGAAGCTCGAGCGGCACGAGTTCCCGCCGTCGCCCGAGCTCGTCGATGCGATGGCGAAGGTGGCGGAGACGCTGCGTCTGACGCCCACATGAGGTCGTAGCCGATGGCCAAGCCACGCCGCCGCTCGTCGGCCGGTACGCAGGACCCGTCGCTCTTCGCGGCGCCCGAGTCGTCGCGGCCGCTCGCGGCACGGATGCGTCCACGCGATCTGGACGAGGTGGCCGGACAGGCGCATCTGCTCGCGCCCGGCAAGTCGCTGCGGGAGGCGATCGAGCACGGCACCGTGGGCTCGATGATCTTCTGGGGGCCGCCCGGTTCGGGAAAGACGTCGCTCGCGCTCGTCATCGCGCGCTATGCGGACCGTGAGTTCGTCCCGTTCTCCGCCGTCACGGAGGGCGTGCCGCGCGTGCGCGAGATCGTCGCCGAGGCGGAGGAGCGGCTCGCGACCACGGGACGCGGGACGATTCTCTTCGTCGACGAGATCCATCGCCTGAACAAGGCGCAGCAGGATGCGTTTCTCCCGCACGTGGAGCGCGGCACCGTCACGCTCATCGGCGCGACCACGGAGAACCCATCCTTCGAGATCAACGGCGCGCTCCTCTCCCGGAGCCGCGTGTTCGTGCTGCAGCCGCTCACCGCCGACGATGTGCGCGGCGTACTCCAGCGCGCGCTCGAGGATCCCGACCGCGGCCTCGGTGGGTTGACGCTCACCGCCGATGCGGAGGCGCTCGA
>DASVCF010000030.1:0-31686 GCA_036381735.1 Gemmatimonadaceae bacterium
ATCCCGAGCGGGAGCGAGGGATCTCGACCCGCCAGCGCGATCCCTCGCTCCCGCTCGGGATGACGGCCATACGAGCCTCTTCTGACTCACTGACCTACTGACTCACTGACTCACTCAGTCACTGCAATTCGAAGCCGAGAGGAACCCCATCATGGCACTGGCGAAGATCGGCAACTTCGACGACTGGATCGATCTGTTCAAAACCTGGCAGGACGACATCGGCCTCGAAGCCAAGGAGCTGAAGAACTACAACTTCGAGGTGAAGCTCGCCGACGTCGACGTCGACGAGATCGAGTTCGGCCACTATGCGGGCCAGCGGAAGTGGCCGACGGTGATGCACATCCCGGATCAGCGGATCCGGGATGCGCTGCAGAACCTGATCATCTTCCAGGGTGACACCGAATTCGCCTCGGTCGAGCAGCAGCGTGCGCTCCTGCAAAACGCACCGAGCGACTACGACCTCTTCTCCATCTATCGTGTGATGGCCGAGGAGATGCGGCACGGGTGGCAGATGTCGTATCTGCTCGTGACGCACTTCGGGGACGAGGGAAAGCGTGAAGCGGAGAAGCTCCTGCAGCGCCGCGCCGATGAGCACGAGCGGCTGCTCGGCTCCTTCAACGAGAGCGTGGAGAACTGGCTCGATTTCTTCGCGTACACCGAATTCATCGATCGCGACGGCAAGTACCAGCTGCAGATGCTTTCGACGTCGGCGTTCGCACCACTCTCGCGTTCGATGAAGCCGATGCTCAGGGAGGAGTCGTTCCACCTCGGCACCGGGAACAGCGGACTGCAGCGGATCATCAAGGCCGGGCGCATCCCCACCGAGGTCATGCAGCGCTACTTCAACAAGTGGGTGTCGACGGCGTTCGATCTCTTCGGTACCGACAACTCGTCGTCCGCACAGTGGGCGTACACGTGGGGGCTCAAGGGGCGCTTCGACGAGCGCACGAACCCGCAACCGGCCGAGGCGGCGAAGCTCAACGAGGCGGCGCGCGAGCTGTACCGGCAGGAGGTCCAGGGGCTCATCGACCGCCTCAATCTGCACGTGCCGGAAGACCAGCCGAAGCTCAAGATTCCGAGCGTGAAGTTCAATCGCCGCATCGGGCAGTACAAGGGGAAGACGTTCACCATCGATGGTGAGCCGATCGAGCGCGAGGGGTACAAGGCATACGTGGCGTCGGTGATGCCCACCGCCGAGGATCGCGAGCTGCTGCGGAACATCTTCAAGGAAAACGACTGGATCGCACCGCGGAAGCTCGAGAGCTGATGGAAGAGGCTCCCGGGCCGAGCGCGCGCGAAAGCGTGCACAAGACCAGTATCCAATTGATCGCGCATCGCGGCGCACCGCGCGAACGCCGGGAGAACACGCTCCCGGCGTTCGCGCGCGCATTGGAGCTCGGCGCCGATGCGATCGAGCTCGACGTACACGCGACGCGCGACGGAATCGTGATCGTGCATCACGATCCGAGACCGAACGTCGCAGCGCCCACGCCGGCGCTTGCCGATCGGCGCATCGCCGATCTCACGTTCGAGGAGCTCCAGCAGTTCCGGTACGATGGGGACGTCCGCATCCCGACACTCGCCGACGTCCTCGCGCTGGTGGATGGGCGCGTCGATGTGTACGTCGAGATCAAGGGACGACGCATCGAACAGCCGGTGGTCGAGGTGATCCAGTCCTCGAGCGCGCCGGCGCAGTGTGCGGTGCACAGCTTCGACCACGCAGCAGTGAAGCGCGTGAAGGAGCTGTGTCCCGAGCTGCGCACGGGGGTGCTCGTATCGACGTACCCGACGCAGCCCGCGACGCTGCTGGAGAGCGTCGGCGCGAGCGACCTGTGGCCGGAGTTCCCGTGCATCGGTGAGTCGCTGGTGCGCCGGACGCACGATGCCGGCGCGCGCGTGATCGCGTGGACCGTCGACGAACCGGAGGACGCACGCCGTCTCGCCGCACTCGGCGTGGACGGCATCTGCACGGACGACATTCCCACCATTCGCACTGCAGTGTCACACACGGCATGACCGACATTCGAAATGTTGCGGTCCTCGGCGCCGGCACCATGGGGCACGGGATCGCGTACGTGGCGGCGCTCGCCGGCTATCGCGTGTGCCTCACCGACATCGACACGCGAACGCTCGATCAGGGAGTCTCACGCGTTCATGCGGCGTTCGAGAAGGCGATCGAGCGCGGCAAATGCACCGCCGAGACGCGCGACGCGGCGCTCGCGCGCTTCTCTGCATGCGCAACGGCCGATGAGACCGTCGCCGATGCCGACATCGTGATCGAAGCGGTCCCCGAGCGGATCGACCTCAAGCAACGCATCGTCGCCGACATCGAGCGCTACGTCCGGCCGGAGACGATCCTCGCGAGCAACACGTCGTCGCTGTCGATCACGGAGATCGCGGACGCGCTTCGACATCGCGAGCGCATGGTGGGGCTGCACTTCTTCAACCCCGTGCCCGTGATGAAGCTGCTGGAGATCGTCCGCGGCGAGGAGACATCGGATGCCGTCGTCGAACAGGCGCGCACGTTCGCGACCTCACTCGGCAAGACGCCCATCGTCGTGCGCGACACGCCCGGGTTCGCCACGAGCCGGTTGGGCGTGGTGCTCGGCCTGGAAGCGATCCGCATGCTCGAGCAGGGCGTGGCGAGCGCGGAGGACATCGACCGCGCGATGGAGCTGGGCTACAATCATCCGATGGGACCGCTCAAGCTCACCGATGTGGTGGGGCTCGACGTGCGGCTCGCGATCGCCGAGCATCTGCACGAGACGTTCGGCGCGGCGACGTACGAGCCCCCTGCCCTGCTGCGTGAGATGGTGCGCGAGGGACGACTCGGCAAGAAGAGCGGCCAGGGATTCTACCGCTGGGAGAACGAGCGATGAGTGAAGCGCAGGTGGTGCAGATCGAAACGAGCGGCGCCGTGGCGGTGATCACGATGAACCGTCCCGAGAAGCGGAACGCGTTGGATGGCCAGGTGCGCTGCGCGTTCCTCGGCGCGATGGACGCCATCAACCGCGATCATGCGGTGCGTGCGGTGATCATCACCGGTGCCGGCGACAAGGCATTCGTCGCGGGCGCGGACATCGCCGAGTTCGAGGGACGGTCGCCAGTGGATCAATGGCGCGTCATGAAGGCGCCGACTGTGTTCGACGCGGTGGAGCGGTCGCCCAAGCCGGTGATCGCGGCGATCAACGGCTACTGCCTCGGCGGGGGCATGGAGCTCGCCCTCGCGTGCGATATTCGCATCGCGTCGCGTGCCGCGCGATTCGGACAGCCGGAAGTCAACCTCGGCATCATCCCGGGCGGCGGCGGCACGCAGCGTCTACCGCGGATCGTGGGACTCGGTGCGGCACTCAAGCTCATACTCACCGGCGAGCTGATCGGCGCTGACGATGCGCTGCGACTCGGGCTCGTGGAGGAAGTCGTCGAGCCGGCGGCGCTGCTCGACCGCGCACGGGCCATCGCGCAGACGATCGCGAGCAAGAGCCCCGTGGCCGTGAGCGCCGCGAAGGAAGCCACGCGCGCCGCGCTCAGCATGCCGCTCGCCGACGGACTCAAGCTCGAGACCGCACTCTTCCAGCTGTGCTTCTCCAGCGAAGACAAGGCCGAGGGGGTGCGCGCCTTTCTGGAAAAGCGCGCGGCCAACTTCCCGGGACGGTGATGACGAACGACTGTCGCGTCACCGACGTCCATATCCACATCCAGCCATGGCGCCAGCTCAAGCCCGGCGCCATGGAGGCGATGCGCCGCGGCAAGGAGGAGCACTTCGAATTCCTCCTCGCGCTCATGGACGATCCGAAGCTGCTGCTCCGCATCCTCGATGAGGAAGGGATCGCGCGTGTGGGCCTCGTCAACTATCCGAGTGAACGCGTCATGGGGTTCACGGACGAGACCAATGAGTTCGCCGTGCGGTACGCGGAGGCGGATCCCAAGCGGCTGCTGCCGTATGGCGGCGTCGATCCGACGACGACGCGCGATGCGAAGAGCGCGGTGGAAGAACTGGTGCGCATGGGCGTGCGCGTCCTCAAGGTGCACCCGCCGCATCAGGGATTCGCCGCGAATGCCTACACGCAGGGACTCGATGCGCTGGCCGACATCTACCGGACGTGCGAGGCACGTGGATTACCGGTGATGGTCCACACCGGCACCAGCATCTTCCCCGGCGCGCGGAGCAAGTACGGCAATCCGATGGAGCTGGATGACGTCGCCATCGATTTTCCCGACCTGCAGATCATCATGGCGCACGGCGGCCGCCCGCTGTATATGGCAGAGGCGTTCTTCATTCTGCGCCGGCATCCGCGCGTGTGGCTCGATCTGTCCGGCATCCCGCCGAAGCTGGCGCTCGAGTACTTCCCGCGCCTCGCGGAGATCTCGAGCAAGCTGCTATGGGGCACGGACTGGCCCAGCCCCGGTGTATCGAGCATGCGGAAGAACGTCGAGCAGTTCCTCGCACTGCCGCTGGAGGAGCCGGTGCACCGCGCTGCACTCGAGGTGAATCCCGAGCGGCTGCTGCCGACGTAGTGCGGCTGTCATTCCGAGCGCCTTGTCATCCCAAGCGGAGCGAGGGATGACATCGCTGCGCCCTCTGGCACCCGCGAGGTTCGGTTCATAGCTTCCCCGTGCAGCGCTACCGTTGCATCCCTCGCGCTGTTCTCCGTTCTCACCCCATCAGGAGGTCTCACCGAGCGATGCGCAGAGTCGCACTCGCGCTCGCTGTCACCGTGCTTGCATGTGCGCCAGCCAAGGGATCGCAGGGGGCAGCCCCCGCGCCGGCACCGCAGCGCATGGCCAGTGACACCGGGCAGACGACACGTGACACCAGTCAGGTGGCCAACGTTGGGCCAGGCGCCCTGTCGTTGCCGAACGCCGATCCGTACCCGAGCACGTACAAGCCCTTCCCCTCCCGGCCGACGGTCATCAAGAACGTCACGCTGCTCACGGCCGCGGGCCCGACCATCCCCCACGGCGCCATCGTGATGAAGGAGGGGAAGATCGTCCTCGTGACGGACAATGCGAACGATCCGCGCATTGCGCAGGCGGCGGGGAGCGATGCCGTCGTCATCGATGGCACCGGGAAGTACGTGACGCCGGGCATCGTCGACGTGCATTCGCACCTTGGCGTGTATGCGGCGCCCGCGACGCAGGCCTCGAGCGATGGCAACGAGGCGACGAACCCGGCGACGCCGTACGTGTGGGCCGAGCACTCGGTGTGGCCGCAGGATCCCCAGTTCCCGCGGCAGCTCGCGGGTGGCGTGACCACCGAGCAGATCCTGCCGGGCTCCGCCAACCTCTTCGGTGGACGCAGCGCCATCCTCAAGGTCGTCCCATCGCGAACCGTGCAGGGGATGAAGTTCCCCGGCGCGAAGTACGGGCTCAAGATGGCGTGCGGCGAGAACCCGAAACGCGTCTACGAGAAGCGCGGTCCCTCGACGCGGATGGGCAACATGGCGGGCTATCGCGAGGAGTGGATCAAGGCGGAGCAGTACAAGCGCAAGTGGGACAACTGGCTCAAGGACCGAAAGGGTCCGCCGCCGGAGCGCGACCTCGGCCTGGAGACGCTGGCGGAGGTGCTCCGCGGCAACATCTACGTCCAGATGCACTGCTATCGCGCGGACGAGATGGCGCAGGTGATCGACATGTCGCATGAGTTCGGCTACAAGGTGCGTGCGTTCCATCATGCGGTGGAGGCGTACAAGATCGCGGACCTGCTCGCGAAGGAAGGGATCGGCGCCGCGATGTGGGCTGACTGGGGTGGCTTCAAGATGGAAGCGGCCGATGCCGTGCGTCCCAACATCGCGCTGGTTGCCAAGGCGGGCGCGCGGGCGATGATCCACTCCGACGACCCGTCGGGCACGCAGCGACTGAATCAGGAAGTCGCCAAGGCAATGGCGGCGGGACGCGAGGCCGGGATCAACGTGACCGAGGATGAAGCGGTCAAATGGATGACCATCAACCCGGCGTGGGCGCTCGGGCTCGATGACAAGATCGGGTCGCTCGTGCAGGGCAAGAACGCCGATGTCGTGCTCTGGTCGGGCGATCCGTTCAGCGTCTACACGAAGACCGATAAGGTGTGGATCGACGGAGCGCTGCTCTTCGACCGGTCGGACCCCACGCACCAGTGGCGCACCGATTTCGATCTCGGCTACGTGCCCGATACGCGCGGAGGGACCAAGTGATGCAACCCACTCGAGAGACCATGAGGATGGCCGCTCGCTCGCTGGCGTTCGTGGCGCTCGGGCTCGCGCTCCCGGCGCTCCCCGCCGCTGCGCAGACGATCGCGATCACGGGCGGGAAGGTATTTCCGGTGAGTGGCGCCCCGATCGACCGCGGCACCGTACTCATCCGCGACGGGAAGATCGTCGCGGTGGGCGCGAACGTGACCATCCCCGCCGATGCGCAACGCGTGGACGCGACCGGCAAGTGGGTGACGCCGGGATTCGTGAATGCCGCGACAGAACTCGGCGTGCAGGAGATCCAGGCCGTTGCTGACACGCGCGACGAGTTCGCCGAGGGGAAAGACGGCATCGCTGCCGGCTTCCGCGTGGTCGACGGCTTCAATCCGCGCTCGCCGCGCATTCAACAGGCGCGCGAGGATGGCGTCACCACCGTGGGCGTGCTGCCGCTGGGTGGGATCGTCGCGGGTCAGGCCGCGATCGTGGACCTGAGCGACGGCTCGGCCGCGAGCATGACGCTCAAAGCGCCGGCAGCGATGGTCGGGGAGATCGGCGACGCGCAGCAGGCTGACCTCGGCGCCCGCGGCGAAGTTGTGGAGCGGTTGCGCGCGCTGATCGAGGACGCCAAGGCGTATGCGCGCAACACGCAGGCATACGATCGCGCACAGACGCGTCCCTTCGTGGCCAGCCGGCTCGACCTCGAGGCAATGGTGCCGGTGGTCCAGGGGAAGGAGCCGCTCCTCGTGCAGGCGGATCGCGCGAGCGACATCGAGGAAGCGCTCGCGCTGGCGAAGGAGTACGGGCTCAAGATCATCATCGGCGGCGGCGCGGAAGCGTGGATGGTGGCCGATGAGCTCGCGGCCGCCAAGGTGCCGGTGATCACCGGCGCGATGAACAACATCCCCAACACCTTCGCCCAACTCGGCAACCGGCAGGAGAACGCCGGCCTGCTGCGCAAGGCTGGTGTCGACGTCGCGCTCATGGGGAACGCTGGCGGCGGCGATGAAGAAGCATTCAACGTCGGCAACATTCGCTACGAGGCGGGGAATGCCGTGGCGTACGGCATGTCGTGGAACGATGCGCTGCGCGCCGTGACGTTGGCGCCCGCGCAGATCTTCGGCGTGGCGGATCGCGTCGGCTCGCTCGCACCTGGACGCGAAGCAAACGTGGTGGTGTGGAGCGGCGATCCGTTCGAGTTCACGTCGCACGCGGACCAAGTGTTCATCCGCGGGAAGCTGGCGACCGGCGAGTCGCGCCGCGATCTCCTGGTGGATCGATACAAGACGCTGCCGCCGAACTACGATCGGCCCTGATCGTCGCGCGCACCGCGGACTCCGCGTTCGGCGTGCGCTGGTCGGTTGGTACCACAGAAACACGGAGGGCACGGAGAACTGCTGGTCTGTTCTCCGTGCCCTTTGTGTCTCCGTGGGGAGCTCCGACGGACGCTACACCGGGTTGCCGTTGCCATGGGTGGTGTCGGCCGGAGTACCGGCGCCCGGGTTGCCGTCGCCAGGGCTACCCGGTGGCGTCGCGCGTCCTCCCCGGCGCGTCTGCAGCATCTGCGACAGCCGCTCCTCGATGCGGGCGGTCTCGGCCTCGCATGCCGCGAGCGCGCTGCTGAGGCGCGCGTACTCCTCCGGCTGCAGCTCCTCGCCCCGCTGTCTGGCGCGGTACACGGCGTATCCCAACTCGCGCGCGGCCTTGTCGGCGCGCTGGCGGGCACGCAGCGCATCGAGACGCAGGCGCCCTTCATCGAAGGCGCCCTGCGCGATTTCGCCGGCGTGGTCGAGTTCCTGTTTGAGCTTGTCCCAGAGCGGCATGTCATCCTCGCGTGTCGAAGCGTCAGCGACGGAACCACCGCGAATACTACGCCACCCCGCAGGGTGGGTTTCGGCGCGCGTCCGATCAGGCCGGGTTTCGGAGTGCGCACGATGCAGCACCAGACCATGTCCGCATACACAAACGCCCCCGTCGTCTGGACGGGGGCGTTACATGTCGACGTGTGCCGCAGTTACGCGACGGACTCCGCTTGCACCGGCGGATACACGCTCACGCGGTAGCGGCGACGGTCCTTGTGCTCGAACTTCACGACGCCATCGATGAGCGAGTAGATCGTGTAGTCCGATCCGAGACCGACGTTGTTGCCCGGGTGGAACTTCGTGCCGCACTGCCGCACGAGGATGTTTCCGGCGCGCACGCGCTCGCCACCGAACTTCTTGACGCCGCGGTACTGCGGATTGCTGTCGCGACCGTTGCGGCTGGAGCCGACGCCTTTCTTATGAGCCATGATGCACTCTCAGCCGAGGGTGATGTCGTTGATCTTGACTTCCGTGAAGCCCTGCCGGTGCCCCTGCTTGCGGGCGTAGTTCTTCCGGCGCTTCATCTTGAAGACGATGATCTTGTCGCCACGCCCATGCCGCACGACTTCCGCGGTGACCTTGGCGCCAGCGACCAGGGGCGTACCGGCATGCACGGTGTTCCCGTCGGAGCCGAGGAGCACTTCGTCGAAGGTGACGTTCGAGCCGACATCGGCCGCCATTGTCGGGATCCGGACGGTCTGCCCGGGCTCGACGCGGTATTGGAATCCGGCGGTGCGGATGATCGCGTAAGACATGGAGATCGGAGATTGCGAGTCTAGGATAACTGGTACAGAAATAAAAAGTTAGCTGCGACGGGGTGGTGTGTCAACGGAGGGGTGTGAGTTCTGGGTTGGATCAATGGGGTCAGAGGCGATTGATCGCACGCGATCAATCGCCTCTGACCCCATTGATCCAGCCTCCACTCATAGCTCTTCACGCCACGGCATACTGCTCCGTCACATCCCGCTCCGCGCCCTTCACTACCAGCTTGAATTCGTCCGGCTTGAGGAGCGGATCGTCGCGCAGCTCCAGCGACAGTCCCACGGCCTTCTCCAGCTTGCGCACGAAGTCGTGCTCGTTTTCCAGGATGAAGAGCGCGACGTCGGGGTGGACCTTGAGGATCAGGCTCTCCTTGCGCCCCTCGACAGCCATGCGCTTCACGGCGCGCTCGAGCCGGCGAACCGTCGACTCCGGAGTGAAGACACGTCCCGAGCCGCCGCACACCGGGCAGAGCTCGGTCATGCTGTGGTAGTGGCTCGCGCGCACGCGCTGTCGGGTCATCTCGATGAGGCCGAGCTCGCTCACGGCGAACGCCTTCGTGCGCGCGCGGTCGCGTGCGAGGTGCGTGCGCAGCTCCTGCAGCACCTTGTCCCGGTTCTGCTTGGACTCCATGTCGATGAAGTCGCAGACGATGATCCCGCCGATGTCGCGCAGGCGAAGCTGTCGCGCGATCTCGCGGGCCGCCTCGACGTTCGTCCGCAGGATCGTTTTCTCCGGGTCCTTCTTCCCCGTGTAGCGTCCCGAATTGACGTCGATGGAGACGAGTGCCTCGGTCTGCTCGATGATCAGATAGCCGCCGGATGGGAGATCGCACCGGCGCTTGAACAGATCGCGGATCTCGGGCTCGATACCGGCGGCATCGAAGATCGGCACCGGCTCCTCATACAGCTTCACGCGGTCGATGAGCTCGGGCGCGATCCCCTTGAGGTACTCGACCATCTCGTTGTAGAGCTGCTTCGAGTCGACCGAGAGCGAATCGACCTTCGTGCTGAAGAGGTCGCGGATGATGCCGCGGGCGAGCCCGGTCTCGCGGTGCACGAGCGCCGGGGCGCGCTGGAAGTGCGCCTTCCGCTTGATGCGCTTCCACGTGTTCATGAGCGTGGAGAGCTCGCGACGGAAGGTCTCCTGGGTGACGTCCTCGCCCACGGTGCGGACGATGACGCCGCCGCTGTCGGGCGGAAGCACCTCCTTCACCTGCTCGCGGAGCCGAGCCCGTTCGGCGCGCTCGCCGATCTTGCGGCTCACGCCGACGCGTGACGCGAAGGGCATGTAGACGAGAAAGCGGCCCGCGAGCGAGATCTGCGCGGTGACGCGCGGGCCCTTGGTCGAGATGGGCTCCTTGGACACCTGGACGAGGATCTCCTGGCCGCGCTTCAACTGCTCCTGGATCGGCGGCGCTTTCGCGCGCCGACCGCGGCGCTCGTCCTCCTCCTCGTTGTCCTCTTCGTCCTCGCCGTTCTCGTCTTCCTCACGCTCCTCGTCCTCGGGATAGACGAGATCCGACGCGTGCAGGAAGGCGCTCTTCTCGGTGCCGATGTCCACGAAGGCGGCCTGAATGCCGGGGAGCACCGCCTCGACTTTCCCGAGGTAGATGTCGCCGACCATCCGCCGCGCTTCGGGGCGGTCCATCATCAGCTCGACAAGCTGATCATCCTCCAGGATGGCGACGCGGGTCTCTCGAGCACTCGCATTGATGAGAATTTCTCGCTTCATGCAGGGGCGTGCCTCTTCTCCCCGGCGGCGACTCGGCATCCGGGAGAGGGTCACGTGGGTGTAAAGTGTGGTCCGCCACCGTACGCGCCGACGGAGCAACAGTAGCGGCTCCGCGTGCGGGAAGGAGGTCCAGCATGCCAGGCATCATCGTCCACGACGTCCCCGCCTCGGTGCCGACGGTCGCGTACGTGCCGGCCATGATGGCGACGGCCGCAAGCGCGCGGACGAGGGAAAATCGGGAAATCATGCGATGGAGAGCCAGCATGGCCTACGGTGCACGGGTGGGGCGGATGTCGATCGCGCGGTGTGGCGATCGGATCGCGCCCGCTGAGTCAAACGCGTGTATGGCGCCGCGAGTCGCGCGGCGATCTACACGCAGGAAGAGCATGGAGCTGCGGGGGGCAGTCCGGAGCGGGGTCGTCGCATGGATACCCCCCGTCGTACAAAGCCGTGTCGCGGTCCTCTCGTCCTGCCGTACAACCGGTGCGGCACGAACATCGAGGTCGCGTAATCACTTGAAGTATAGGGACGACCGGGCGCGTCCCGCAACGATCCCGTCAGCCGGCGACGTCGCCCAGGAGGTGCCGAGCGATGACGATCCGCTGAATCTCCGAGGTGCCTTCCCCGATCTCGCAGATCTTCGCGTCGCGCATCATCCGCTCGACCGGATAATCCTTTGTGTAGCCGTAGCCGCCGTGGATCTGCACTGCCTTGATCGTCGCCCGCATGGCGAGCTCGGAGCAGAACAGCTTGGCCATCGCCGCCTCCTTGGAGTACGGCCGGCCGTGCTGCGCGAGCCACGCGGCGTGGAACACGAGGTGGCGCCCCGCTTCGATCTCCGTGCCGAGGTCGGAGAGCTGGAACTGCACGCCCTGGAAGCTCGCGATCGCCCGGCCGAACTGCTTGCGCACCGACGCGTACTCCCGTGCCTGCTCGAACGCTCCCTCGGCGATGCCGAGTGAGAGCGCCGCGATCCCGATGCGCCCGGAGTCCAACGTCTTCATGAAGTTGATGAAGCCCATCCCCTCGTCGCCGAGGCGGTTCTCGATCGGCACCTCGACATCCTCGAAGTGCAGCTCGCGCGTGTCGGAGGCGCGCCAGCCGAGCTTGTCTTCCTTCTTCCCCGCCCTGAAGCCGGGCATCGCGGGGAGAGAGGGCTCGTGCCCGATGCCGATGGCGCGCGCGGCATCGAGATCGGTGGTCTCCTTGGTGAGGATGAAGGAGCTGATCCCCTTGGTGCCGCGCGACGGATCGGTGACCGCCGTGACGACGAAGATCTCGCCGACGCCGCCGTGCGTGATGAAGATCTTCGAGCCGTTGAGCACATAGTGATCGTTCGTGCGCACCGCGGTCGAGCGCGTGCCGGCGGCGTCGCTCCCGGCCTGCGGCTCCGTGAGCCCGAAGCCTCCCAGCACGCGCCCCGAGGCGAGGAGCGGGACGTAGCGCTCCTTCTGCTCGCTGGTGCCGAAGTTGACGATCGGCGACGTGCCGAGCGTGGTGTGCGCCGAGATGGTGATGGCGTGTGAGGCATCGACCTTCGCCATCTCGTTGATGGCGATGAGGTAGCTGATGATGTCGAGGCCGGCGCCGCCCAGCTCCTCGGACCATGGCACGCCGAGGAGGCCAAGCTCGCCCATACGCTTCACGTTCTCCCACGGGAATTTCGCCTCGGCATCGAGCTTGGCGGCAACGGGCGCGACTTCGTCGCGCGCGAACTCGCGCACCATGTCGCGCACAGCGATGTGCTGCTCGGAGAAGTAGAGAGAGTCGTCCATGGACTACGCGGCCTCCGTATCGTTGGCGCCGTGGATCAGGGAGAGAAACCGTTCGCCGTACTTGTCGAGCTTCGCGGGTCCAACGCCGCGGATGTCGGCGAGCGCGGCGAGTGTGCGTGGGCGGCGAGCCGCCATTTCAAGAAGCGTGCGGTCCGGAAAGACGACGTATGCCGGGACCTTGTCCGCGCGGGCGATCGTCGAGCGGAGCGATTTGAGCTCGGCCAGAAGATTCGCATCCGCGGGCGAGAGCTCGAGGTGCTCGACGGACGGCGCGGGCGTGCTGCGTTCACCTGTCCCGCGCTCGCGTCGCGGCGCGCTGCCCGCTCGGCGCTCGCGCGGCTTGCGCGACGCCTCCACGGGCGGGGCCTCGGCGATGTGCGTCCCCAGGCAGTTGTCGCAGCCGTCGCACGTGCTGCTCGCAGCGGGATCGCCGAAGTAGCGGAGCACGAATCCGCGGCGGCACCCCGTGGTGTACGCATAGCGCTGCATGGCCTCGAGCTTGGACATGTCCGCCCGGAGCCTGCGCTGCGTCGTTTCCCAATCGATGGCGAACGCCGAGAGCGATGCGCGCGGTCGCGTGAGGCGGATGCCGCCGCCGGAGCGCTCCCACATCACGAACTGGCGGCGTTGCAGATCGTCGAGGACGCCCGTCACGCCGATGGTGCCGCCGAACCCCGGCGGAAGACCATCGGGGTCGATGGTGGTGCCCTCCGCGATGCGCGCGCCGGCCGCGCGCCAGAGCGCGCGAAGCAACTCGCGCTCGATGAGGTGATCCGCACCCGTGAGCTCGCGCTTGATGCGATCGGGGGTGGCGAGCAGACGGACGAAGATGCGCGCGGATGTCGATTGCTCGGTCTGGATGGCACCGCCCTGCTCGAGGATGCGCAGAGCGGATTCCGCCTCGCGCGCCTTCACCGCGCCGCGGAGCGCCGAGGCGATGTCGTCCGGTGACATGCGGGCGAGCCCCGTGGCATCGGCGGCGCGAACGAGCTCGCCGTACACGCGCTCGACCATCGCCCGGTCGGGGTACGCGCTCTTGATGAAGAACTCGTGCGTGAAGCGATCGGGAAAGGCGTGGAGGAGCACGCATCGCGAAGGCTTGCCGTCCCGCCCCGCGCGTCCCGCCTCCTGATAGTACGCCTCGAGCGTGCCAGGCATGGCGTGGTGGACCACGAGTCGCACGTTCGGCTTGTCGATTCCCATCCCGAAGGCGTTCGTCGCGACGATGACGCGGACCTCCTCGTTCATGAACGCGTCCTGCACGTCGTGACGGTGCGCGTCGTCCAACCCCGCGTGGTACGCCACGGCGCTGATGCGCGAGCGCTCGAGCACGCCGGCAATGCGCTGCACTGCCTTGCGGGTGGATGCGTAGACGATGGCGAGCCCTTCGTCGTGCTGCAGCGTCTCGATGAGCGCGGCGTCCTTCTGCTGCTCGTTGCGCGTTCGCACTACGTGGTAACTCAGGTTCCGTCGATCGAAGCCGGTGATGACCGTCTCCGGCGTACGCAGCGCGAGCTGGCGCACAATATCGCGCCGCACTTCGGGCGTGGCGGTCGCGGTGAGGGCGATGGTCGGCGGCGCACCGAGTTGCTCGCGCACAGAGTTGATGCGCAGATAACTCGGCCGGAAGTCGTGCCCCCATTCGCTGATGCAGTGCGCTTCGTCCACGGCGAGCAGCGAGACGCCGGCCCTGCGAAGTCGCTCGGCCGCGCTACCTACATCGAACCGCTCGGGCGCGAGGTAGAGGAGCTTGAACTCGCCGTGCTCGGCGCGCGCGAGACGATCCGCCACTTCGTTGGCGGTGAGCGTCGAGTTGACGAGCGTAGCCGGGATGCCGCGCGCGGTGAGCGCGTCCACCTGGTCCTTCATCAGCGAGATGAGGGGCGAGATGACGACCGTCAGCTTGGGCAGCAGGAGCGCGGGCACCTGGTAGCAGAGCGACTTCCCGCCCCCGGTCGGCAGGATGACGAGCGTGTCGCGACCGGCGAGCACCGATTGCACGGCGCGCTCCTGTCCCGGGCGGAACTCGGCGTAGCCGAAGCGCTCGTGGAGCGTTGCGCGAGCGTGCTCGATGGTGAGATCGGTGGGCATCACGACACTCTGCTCTCGTGATGCCCGATGCGCATCATCGTCGCGGCGCGCGCGCAATCGTTAGCCCGCACGCGACCGTTAAACTGCACGCGCGAAGTGGCCGCGGGTGAACGTGCTGCCGACGAGCGCGCGAATCTCGTGCAGCTCCGGACGTTCGCCTGCGGCGAGCGCCTCCAGGGCCGCCCGGTAGCGGGCGACAATATCGCGCACCGGGTCGCCGGGAACGTTGAACAGCAGGTGATAGCCGCGCACGCCGCTGCGCCAGAGCTCGGGAAGGTACTCGGAGCCCTCGATGGGGCGGGAGTGCAACAGCCGGTTGCGGCAAGCGGAGTCCGTGGCGACCGGGAAGGTGTAGCCCGCGGGATCGGTGATCTCGACGAGCGGATGCTTCTGCACGCACAGATCGCGACACGTGGTGGGCACGCGGTCGAACGCGGCGGAGAGCACGCAGTGCTCGATGGTCATCCCCTCGGGGCGGCCGTAGACGAGCACATCGAACCCCGCGCCGGACCACGGCGCGACGACGTCCGCGATCTCGTGCGTGGTGAGCTCGATGGAGAGCACGATGCGGCGTGCGCCGAGCGCGAAGAGCTCCCGCGCGGTGAACTGGTTGAAGCAGTTGACCGCGTAGTCCGCGACCACCTCGCGAGAGGCGGCGAGCTCGGCGACGAGACCGGCATGTCCGGTGAGGAGCGGAAGGTCGAGGTCGAGCCATTTGTCGAGCGACCGGCGCTCCTCGGGACGCACGATGGTCGGCGTGCGGAGGCGAAGCACGATCCCCTGCTCCGCCAGCTCGGCGGCGAGCGCGCGTACTCGGGAGACGGGCGGCACGGGGTGCCGGAGGAAGGGATCGATGCAGATCTCCGTGGCTCCCGATTCCGCCGCTGCACGCGCGTCGTCGATGTTCGACACGACGACGGACAGGGTGAAGGGGCGGGACTCGGGGCTCGGGGCTCGGGACTCGGGGCTCGACAGCCGGGGCTCGGGACTCGACAGCCGGGGCCCGGGGCTCGACAGCCGGGGCTCGGGGCTCGGAACTCGGGACTCGGCACGGCTCGTGGGGAGAGAGCCCTCTCCTCCGAGGCTGTTCCCGAGTCCCGAGTCCCGAGTCCCGAGCCCCGAAATTGCCTCCGCGATCGTCGCCCGCCGTTCCGCGATGAGCGCGTCGTGCTCCCAGTCCCGCTCGTTCGAGAGACGCTCGACCGCCTGCTGGCGCAGATGATTGAGCTCGCTCACCGGGAGGAAGAGACCCGGGGTAAGTGCCTGATCGTCGATCGTTCCGAGGGCGAACGGTGTGTCGCCCAGGCGACCGAGCTGCGCGCGGAGCTGCGCGTTGTCGAGCGCACGCGACTTTGCAGGGGTGAGCTCCATCTCGCTCCGGACGGTGACGGTGTGATCGCCCGCCGCGAAAAGGAGCTTGAGGGGCGAGCCCGCAGCACCGAATGCGCGCACATCGAGACGAGTCTTGCGCTGCTTTCCGGGCAACGAGACGGACGCGAAACTCTCGCGAGCGCGTGCGAGCAGCGCGGCGTCGGAGGTGCGCACCACGCGCCACCCGTGCGGGATGCGCGTTCGGGTGCTCAGCGCCTGACGCACCGTGTTGCCCCGCGACTGCAGCGTGCGGACCGATTCGACCGCAAAGCCCTTGGTCGTCCCCTCGCTCGGGGTGGGCGGCTCGAAGGCGAGTCCATCCCCGGGCCTCACCGCCGGCGCGACCTCGACGATCAACTCGCCGCGCTCGTAGCCGACCACCTCGCCCAGCACGACGCCGCGATTGTCGGGCTGCTCACGCGTGATGTACGCGCGCCCCGCGCGGCCACCATACATGCCGCCGGTGAAGCCGCGGCTGTAGATCTGAACGAGCTCGCGCGTCTGATCCGTAGATGGCGCGACGGGCTCACCGTGCTCCACGCGCGAGAGGAACTCGCGATAGCTCCGCGTGACTGTCGCCACATATTCCGGCCGCTTCTTTCGCCCCTCGATCTTGAGCGTATGGACGCCGACTTCGGCGATCTCCGCCAAGTGCTCGTACGCGCCGAGGTCCTTGGCAGAAATCAGATAACCGCGATCGAGCGTTTCGCCGGTGGCGACGTCGGTGAGCGTGTAGTCCTTTCGGCAGCTCTGCGCGCACGAGCCCCGGTTCGCGCTCCGCTCCGAGATCATCCCCGACATGAAGCACTGTCCGGAGTACGAGATGCACAGCGCACCGTGTACGAACGTCTCGAGCTCCAGCTCGGGCACGGCCACGCGGATGGCGCGAATGTCATCGAGCGTACTCTCGCGAGCGAGCACGACGCGCCGGATCCCGAGCGAGTGCATGAGCGCGGCGCCGCTCGCATCGTGCACCGTCATCTGCGTCGAGCCATGGATCTCGAAGCCCGGATAGACGCGCTGGATGAGGCGCACGAGGCCGACGTCCTGCACGATGGCGGCGTCGACGCCGCGGTCGATGGCATCGCCGAGCAGTAGCAGCGCGTCCTCGAGCTCCGCCGGCTTCACGAGCGTGTTCAGCGTGAGATAGACGCGCGCACTTCGCCCATGCGCGAGGAGGCACGCCTCGGACAGCTCATCGAGGGTGAGCTGTGCGCCTTCGTCCCGCGCATTGAAGCGCTCGGCGCCCAGGTAAACAGCATCCGCGCCGTTCGCCAGCGCAGCGCGTACCGCCTCCAGCGAGCCCGCCGGTGCCAGGAGCTCGGGGATGTATCGTCGGGTCATGAAGATGAGAAAGATACGGGGAGGCGGGGCGATCTAGAAGTGAGCCGGGAACGACGGAAAGCAGAGAGCAGAAAGCAGAGAGCAGAAAGCGGAGAGCAGAAGGCAGGGTCGTCATCCCGAGCGGAGCGAGGGATCTCGTTGGCAGTCCGAGATCCCTCGCTCCGCTCGGGATGACAGGCTCGCGAGGCGCGGACGGTCCTGCTCCCTGCTCTCTACTTTCTGCTCTCTGCTCTCTGCAGTTCCTGACTCACTGTCCTTCTCATGCCGCCGAGAGATCGCGCAGCGCCTCGCCGACATTCCCTTCGCGGAGTCGCTTGAGGGCGCGGTCGCGCAGCTGCCGCACGCGCTCGCGAGTGACGCCGAGCATCTTGCCGATCTCGTCCAGCGTGTGCTCGCGGTCGCCCTCGAGGCCGAAGTAGAGGCGGAGAATCTTCGCGTCGCGGGGAGGGAGCGTCTCGAGCGCGCGTTGCAGCTCCGCGTGGCGGAACGTGTCGATGACCTGCGCCTCCGTGCTCGGCATCTCTTCCACGGAGAAGCGCTCGATCAGCGCACGGTCGCTGTCGCGGCCGACGGTGGCGTCGAGGCGGACGTCGGCCGTGTTGAGGGCGGAGAGCGCCTGAACGATCTCGGGGGAGATCCCCGTGAGCTGCGAGATTTCGGCGGGCGTTGGCTCGCGTCCGAGCTTGTCGCGAAGGAGCGCCGAGGCCTTGATCACGCGCGAGAGATCGGCGGTGCGGTTCAGCGGCACGCGCACCGTTCGCCCCTGTCGCGCCAATGCAGCAAGAATTGCCTGACGGATCCACCATACGGCGTAGGAAATGAATTTCACGCCCTGGTCCGGGTCGAATTTGTGAGCGGCCGTCATCAGCCCGACGTTCCCTTCACCGATCAGATCGATCAGAGGGAGCCCCCGGTTCTGGTATTTCTTCGCCACTGAGACGACGAAGCGCAGGTTGCGGCGCACCAACTCCTCGGTCGCTTCCTGATCGCCAGCTTGAACACGGCGCGCGAGCGCCCGCTCCTCTTCCGTGTTGAGCAGCGGGTAGCGGCTCACTTCGGCGAAGTACTGATCGAGGATGTCTTTGTCGGCTTCCGCGGGGGCGATCTCCGCGGGGGTCGGGCGACGCCGGCGGCGCTTTGCGTCTGCCATTGGCTGCTCCTCTCTGCTGGGTGTCCCACCCGCATTTCGAGAGCAACAAGCGAACCGCTGGCGCGGAACATGGCCTCCCACTTCATGTTATGGACAACATCGGGATTGCCGACCGACAAGCACGATGGCGCGTTATCTGCGTCGACCGCGCGCGCCTGGGAGGAATCGGATCAGGAAGGCGACGACGATGACCGCGATCCCGAACCACCGGAGGTTGGGATCGTTGATGCGCTCGCCGTACCCCCAGATGAGTATGCCAATCAGCGCGAACGCGAGCTTGGCGAGGTCCGTCTGTTTCACGACTGGTCCTTGCGCCTGCGCACGAAGCGGCGCACGCCCTCTCGGAAATCATCCGTCGCGCGCGCCGCGACGTTCGCTTCGACGCCGAGCGCGATCCCTTCGTGGAAGCCGGCGCGGTCGAGCGCGTAGAAGAGCTGCTTGGTGAGGTGGAGCGCGTTGGGCGCCGAGCGGGCGAGTTGCTGGACGACGGCATCAACCTGTGCGTCGAACTCGGCGCCGGTAAGGACGCGACTCACGAGGCCCAGCTCGAGCGCTTCTCGCGCCGAGACCACTCGGCCCGTGGCCACGAGCTCGAAGGCGCGCTTCTCGCCGACGGAGCGGCGGAGCATGGTCATCACCATCGCCGGCACGAAGCCGACGCGAACTTCCGGGTAGCCGAATTGCGCGTCCTCGTGGGCGAGGACGAGATCGCACGCACTGGCGAGCCCCGCGCCGCCCGCGAGCGCTCTGCCGCGCACGGCGGCGACGACGGGCTGCGGCAGCTCACGGAGGCTCGTGAACACGCGTCCAAGCGCTTGCGCGTCGCGGCGGTGGATCTCGGGCGCCGCATCGACCATCGCTTCGAGGGCCGCCAGGTCGGCGCCGGCACAGAAGTCGTCGCCCTGCGCGGTGAGCAGCACGACATGGACACCGGGATCATCCCCGAATTCGTGCAGCGCCTGGTCGAGCTCGAGCGCCGCCTGCTCGTCGAGCGCGTTCTTCTTCTCCGGCCGAGCGAGAACGATGCGCCCGACCGCGCCCTCGCGCTCGACGCGAATGCGATTCATGCGTCCGTGCTCGGCAGGTGGTACGTGCGGGCCATGTCGTCGGGGACGTCGAGCACCATGCGCAGCATGGCGGTGGAGTACACCTTCCCCTGCGCGTCGGTCTTGAGGGACAGCGTCCCACCGCCGCCGAGCGCACCGTGCAGCAGGAAGTTGACCGCGCCGAGGTTGGGGAGCTCGTAGCGGTCCACATCACCGGTGATGATCCCCTGGAAGTGGTCGACGACGCGCTGCTGCGTGAGAAAGCGCTGCAGCACCGGATACCATTCGGGTCGCAGGGCGATCACGCCGACGTTCGCCGTGTCGCCCTTGTCGCCCGAGCGGGCGTGTGCAATGTCGAGCAGGCGGACCTTCATGGCTGCATGACCTCCACGCACGGCGTGACCATCCGCTTGTCGATGAGCGCCGGCCAGTACGCCACGACTTCCTCCACCTTCGGGCGGCCGCCCGCAAACCCCGTGACGCTCGGCGGACCATTCAACACGAGCGGCGCGATCTCTCGCGTGAAGCGCTCGACCGCCTTGCGATCGTCGCTCCGCACGCCGATGCGGAGCTGCACTTCAGGGATGTCGGCGGAGACGTGGGAGCGGTCGGCCTGGCCGTTCTGTGCGGCACCTGCCATTGCCAACGGTCCGTGCGTGGCGGACGCACCCAGGAACTCCGTGTGGATGACGTCGAAGCGGAGTCCCAGCCGATCGAGCCGCTCGCGCAGCACGCGATCGGCGAGCTGCGCCTTCTCCAGTGCGTCGGGCCACGCGTACACGAGCGTCCCGAGCGCCTTGTAACCGGCGCGATAGGCGATCGACACCTTGAGCTTGTCCGTCGGCGGACGCCCCGTGATCCCGAACACGCGCACGCGGTCCGGTCCGACTTCGGCGAGGTGAATGGACGTGAAGTCCGCGATCACGTCCGGCGTGATGTACTCGTGCGGATCGCCCATCTCGTAGACGAGTTGCTCGGTGACCGAATGGACATCGATGCGCCCGCCCGTATTGGGGTGCTTGGTGACGACGAACGTCCCGTCGGCCGATGCCTCGATGATCGGGTAGCCGATGTTCGCGAGGTCGGGGATGGTGCGCCAATCGTACAGGCAGTTGCCGCCCGAGCACTGTGCGCCGCACTCGATGATGTGGCCGGCAACGATCCCGGCAGCGAGACGGTCCCAATCGTCCATGGACCACCGGAACTCGTACAGCAGCGGCGCCATCGTGAGCGCCGTATCGGTGGAACGCCCCGTGATGACGACGTTCGCGTTCTGTGCGAGGGTCTGCACGATGGGGAGCGCACCGAGGTAGGCGTTCGCGGAGAGAACCTTGGCGCGAATGGATTCGAGCGGCTCGCCCGTCTCCATGTTGGCGAGCGGATGTCCGCTCGCGATGAGCTCGTCGAGCCGCGGCAGCAGATCGTCGCCCGTGATCACGCCGATGCGGATCATCTCCCCGACGCCCGCCTGTCGCGCCGCGTCCTTCACCGCGTTCGCGCACGCCTGCGGATTCACACCGCCCGCGTTCGCCACCACGCGCACGCCGCGCTGGGCCACGGCCGGGAAGACGCTCTCCATGGCTCCGATGAAGTCGCGCGCATATCCCATGCTGGGGTCGCGCTCCTTCTGTTTCTGGAGGATGGACATCGTCACCTCAGCCAGGTAGTCCAGCATGAGATAATCGACGGGGCCGCCCTCGACCTGACGGCGGGGCGCCTCGAGCCAGTCGCCCCAGAACCCCTGCCCGGATGCCACGCGGACCACGCGACTCATGGCGTCTCTCCGAGATGCGGGGGGAGGACGAACGGACCGAGATGCGGCCCGTGATTGTGCAACGATGCGCGCAGCGCCATGGTGAGCACCTCTCGCGTCTCCTCGGGATAGACGATGGCATCGATGTAGCCGCGGGCGCCGGCGAATCGCGCGTCGAGCTGATGCTCGTAGTCGGCGCGCATCTCTTCCACCGCGGTGAGCACGTCGGCGCTCGGCTGCGTGCCCGCTGCGCGCGCCTGCTCGAGCGCGGGGCCGTGCACCGCCTGCACCGCTGACTCGCCCTCCATCACGCCCATGCGTCCCGTCGGCCAGCTGAAGATGAAATCAGGGTCGAACCCCTGCCCCGCCATCGCGTAGTAGCCGGCACCGGAGGCGTGGTTCACGGTCAGCACGAGCTTGGGGACGGTCGCCGTAGCCATCGCTTCGACGAAGCGCGCGCCCGCACGAATGATCCCTTCGTGCTCGGCGTCGGGCCCCACCATGAAGCCGGACACGTCCTGCACGAAGAGGAGCGGAATCCTTTCGCGGTCGCACCGTTCGATGAAGTACGCGGCCTTCTCCGCGCTCTCCGCGTAGATGATCCCGCCGAAGCGTGGGCGCTCACCGGGTCGGCCCTTGATGAGTCCGCGCTGATTCGCCAGCACGCCGATCGGGATTCCACCGAGCGTCGCATCGCCGCAGATCATCTCCTTGGCGAGCGGCTCCTGGAACTCCTCGAGGATCCCGTCGTCGACTACGGCGCGCAGCACGGCGTGCATGTCATAGGACATGCGGTGGTCGGCGGGGAGGAGGTCGTAGAGGGGCTCGGGGCTCGGGGTTCGGGGTTCGGGACTCGCAACGGCACTGTCATCCCGAGCGGAGCGAGGGATCTCGCTGCCAGCCCGACATTCCTCGCTCTCGCTCGGAATGACAACCCGTGCGCTCGGAATGACTATCGAGCCCACTCCCGAGTCCCGAGCCCCGAGTCCCGAGCCCCGCGGCAGCCTCCCCACCAGCCCCCTCAACTTCTCGATGCAATCCGCGTCGTTCTTGGCGATGTAGTGCGCGACGCCGCTGATTCCAGTGTGCGTGCGCGCGCCGCCGAGGGTTTCCTGGTCGACGACCTGGCCCGTTGCGCCCTTCACGAGGTTGGGGCCGCCGAGTCCCATGAACGACGTGCCCTCGACCATGAGGATCACGTCCGAGAGCGCGGGCAGATACGCACCGCCGGCAATGCAGGGGCCCATGACCGCGGCGAGCTGCGGGATACGCAGGTAGCGCCGCATGATCGAGTTGTAGTAGAAGATGCGCGCCGCGCCGTACTGCCCAGGGAAGACGCCGCCCTGGTACGGCAGATTCACCCCCGCCGAGTCGACGAGGTAGATGATCGGGATGCGGCACCGCATCGCGATCTCCTGAGCGCGGAGAATCTTCTTGATGGTCTCGGGCCACCAGGAGCCCGCCTTCACCGTCGCATCGTTGGCGACGATCACCGCTTCGCGCCCCTGCACGTACCCGATTCCCGTGACGACGCCGGCGGCCGGCGCCTGGCCGTCGTACTGGTCGTGCGCGACGAGCAGCCCTACCTCCAGGAAGCGCGTCTCCGGATCGCACAGCGCGGCGATGCGCTCGCGCGCGGTGAGCTTTCCCTGGCGGTGCTGTCGCTCGATCTTGCTCGGCCCGCCGCCCTGGCGGATCGTGTCTTCGAGCGCGCGAAGCTCGGCGGACAGGTGACGGAGGCGGGAGGTCACGCTTCCTGCTGCAGCCGCTCGGCGAACCACGCCTTGATGTAATCGACGAGATCGGAGGTCGGCGTGCCCGGGCCGAAGAGCTTGCCGATCCCCTGCTGCTGCAGCGCCTCGATGTCCTCCTTGGGGAGGATGCCGCCGCCGGTGACGAGGATATCGTCTCGCCCCTGTGTACGAAGCAGCTCGAGCACGCGTGGGAAGAGCGTCATGTGGGCGCCGCTCAGGATGGAGAGCCCGACGACGTCCACGTCTTCCTGCACCGCGGCGTTGGCGATCATCTCCGGCGTCTGGTGGAGCCCGGTGTAAATCACTTCCATGCCGGCATCACGGAGCGCCGCGGCGACGACCTTCGCGCCGCGGTCGTGACCATCGAGGCCGGGTTTGGCGATCAAGACACGAATCGGACGGGACATTCAGTGATCGAGTTGTGAGTAGGTGACGCACGGAAAGCTAGCGTCCGCGCTGGAGCGAGGGCAACCAGCGGGCCAGCGCGCCAGATGGCGACGCGGCTGTAACCTGCTTCAGCAATACACGCGATCGCTGCGATGCGTATGTCGTGACGGAACGCTCAGGACTTCCGCGCGACGAGCAGCATCTCCGACGAGCGGCGCGTGAGCGGGCGCGTGCTCCAGCCGTCGTATGCCTCCTCCACGACGAGCCCCTGCTCGGCCAGCAGCGCGGCGAGCCGCGAGGCCGTGTACAACCTGATACGATGCTCCCGCTCGCCGCTCGCGCGCTTGCCGCTCCACGTCGAATAGATCGTCATTACGCCCGATAACGGATCGATGGTGCGCTCCTGCGCGATGAGGGTGCCGTCGTTCGCTCGCCACCAGTCGCGGGCGAGAAATCTCGCCATGATCCCGTCGCGGCTCCCACCGTGCCAGATGAGCACGCCGCCCGGCCGCAGGACGCGCGCGAACTCCGTGAGGACGCGCACATCGTCCGCGGGGTCGAGAAAGAATCCGAACGAGGTGAAGAGATTGACGACGGCGTCGAAGTGCCCGGTCCAGCGCGAGGGGAGCTTCCGCATGTCGCCCTGGACGTAGCGCAAGGTGGGCCCCGTTCCCCTCGCTCGCGCGACGTTCAGCAGGTGCCGGGAATAGTCGAGCCCTCGCACATCATAGCCCGCCTCGGCGAGCAAGTGCGCATGTCGCCCCTGGCCGCAGGGGACGTCGAGGATTCGCGCGCCCACCGGCAGCGCGAGGACATCGATGAGGCGCGCGACTTCATGCCGGTCGCGCTCGAGCGAGAAGAGCGGCTCGTACTCGAGGAGATACTGTGCGTCGAAGTACGATTGCCACCACTCGGCGTGGCGACGGCTCCTGTGCGCCGGGCTCAGAAGAACACCGGTTCGCGGTACGCCCCGAACACTTCTTCCATGGCGGCGCGGATCTCGTACAGCGTGCAGTAGGCACGCGCCGCATCGAGGATGTACGGCACCAGGTTCTCCGATGTGCGGGCCGCGTCGCGCAGCGCCGCGAGCCGCCGCGTGCACAGATCGTTGTCGCGCGTCGCCCGCAAGTGCGCGAGCCGGCGGTGCTGCTCCTCGGCCGCGTCCTCTCCCACCTTGAGGAGCGGGATGGTGAGCTCGGGCTCATCGGTCACGAACTCGTTCACGCCGACGATGAGGCGCCGCCGCTGCTCCACCTCCCATTGCTGCCGCGCCGCGGACTCCGCGATCTTCCGCTGGAACCAGCCGGTCTCCAGCGCGTGCACCACACCGCCCACGCGCTCGATCTCCTCGAAGATCGCCTCGGCCTGCGCTTCCATCTGATCGGTGAGCGCCTCCACATAGTACGACCCGCCGAGCGGATCGATCACGTTGGCGATTCCGGTCTCGTACGCGAGAACCTGCTGCGTGCGCAGCGCGACCTGCACCGACTGCTCCGTGGGGAGCGCCAGCGTCTCGTCCATGGAGTTGGTGTGCAGCGACTGCGTGCCGCCCAGCGCGGCCGCCATCGCCTGGTAGGCGACGCGCACGATGTTGTTCATCGGCTGCTGCGCCGTGAGCGTCACGCCCGCGGTCTGCGAGTGGAAGCGCATCATCCACGACCGCGGGTCCTTCGCGCCGTAGCGCTCCTTCAAGTGCCGCGCCCAGATGCGGCGTGCCGCGCGGAGCTTGGCGATCTCCTCGAAGAAGTCGTTGTGAATGTCCCAGAAGAACGAGAGCCGCCGCGCGAAGTCGTCGATCTTGAGCCCGCGCGCGAGGCCGCGCTCTACGTACGTGAAGCCGTCCGCGAGGGTGAACGCGAGCTCCTGGACGGCCGTCGCGCCCGCCTCGCGGATGTGGTAGCCGGAGATCGAGATCGTGTTCCACTGCGGCGCGTGCGTGGCCGACCATTCGAAGCCATCCACGATGAGGCGCAGCGCGGGCTCAATGGGATATACCCATGCGTGCTGCGCCATGTACTCCTTGAGGATGTCGTTCTGGATCGTACCGCGCAGCTTCCGCGAGTCCACGCCCTGCCGCTCGGCGGCCGCGATGTAGAAGCAGTAGAGGATGATCGCGGGCCCGTTGATCGTCATCGACGTCGACACCTGATCGAGCGGGATCCCCTCGAACAGCGTCTCCATGTCGGCGAGACTGGAGATCGCGACACCGCACTTGCCGACTTCACCCTCGGAGCGCGGGTGGTCGGAGTCGTAGCCCATCAGCGTCGGGAAATCGAACGCAACGGAGAGCCCCGTCTGTCCCTGGGCGAGCAGAAACTTGTATCGCTCGTTCGTGTCGCGCGCGCTGCCGAAGCCGGCGAACTGGCGCATGGTCCACAGCCGGCCGCGATACCCCGTCGCGTGAATGCCGCGTGTGAACGGATACTCGCCCGGTGTGCCGACCTCGGCGGGATCCTGCTCCGCGATATCGAGCGGCGTGTACAGCGGCGCGACCTCGCCCGTGGAGTTGGTAAACGCCACGTCGCGCTTCGTCCCACGTTCGTACTGCTCGCGCCACGCCGCCACCTCGGCACGCAGGCGCTCCAGCTCCGCCTGCTGCTCACGCACCGTCTCGGTCAACTCCCGTATCGTCGTCATCGTTCTGCCCGTGTCAGAAGGTCCGCGCTCCGCTCCAGCAGCGCCGCCGCCGCCGCGAACGGAGTCAGCGTGCCCGCCGAGAGCGCGGCCAGTTGGTCGTCGAGCCACGCGTTCGTTTCGGCGTTGCCCCACAGTCGCTCTCGCACCTGCCGTTCCACCGCATCCACGACGCGCTCACGGAACCGCTGGCGTCGCCGCTGCTCCAGCATGCCGCTGGCCGCAAGATAATCGAAGTGGCGATCGAGGGCGGCGGCGAGCGCGTCGATCCCCTCGTTGCGCTCGGCGATCGTCGACAGGACGGGTGGTGTCCATTGCGCCGCGCTCTCGGATGCGGCGGCCTCTCGCGCGGCGCGAGCCGGATTATTGATGCGCCGCAGCTCCACGCCGTGGTGCGCAGGCACGTGCCGGAAGAGCTGTCCCATCCGGAGGCCGAGCATCACCTCGACCTCGTGGCGCAGACGATCGGCGCCGGGCCGATCCGCCTTGTTCACGACGAAGATGTCGGCGATCTCCATGAGACCGGCCTTCATCGTCTGAATCGAATCACCAGACTCGGGGACGAGCACCACCACGCACGAATCCGCCGTGCGCGCGATGTCGAGCTCGCTCTGTCCCACGCCCACGGTCTCGATCAGGATCCGGTCGAAGCCGAACGCATCGAGGACGTCGGCCACATCGCGCGTGGCCGAAGCGAGCCCGCCGAGCGAGCCGCGGGTGGCCATCGAGCGAATGTAGATCCCCGGATCGAGCGCCACGGCCTCCATACGGATGCGATCCCCCAGCAGCGCGCCACCCGAGTAGGGCGACGTGGGGTCGACCGCGATGATCCCCACCGTGAGCCCCGCCGCGCGATAGTGCGCGGCCAGCCGCGTGGTGAGCGTGCTCTTCCCCGCCCCGGGCGGGCCCGTGACCCCGATGCGCCGGCCGCGTCCGAGCCGTGGGCTGAGCGCCTCGAGTAGTTGTTCGAAGCCTGCGCGGTGGTTCTCCACGATGCTGACCGCGCGCGCCAGCGCCGGCGTCTTCCTCGCGTCGAAGTCGGTGAGCAGGCGTTCGTGCATGGGAGCGAGAGTCGGAGCAGACATGGTCAGCGCCACCGCCGGTAGCCGCGAAACGGGTTCGAGAAGAGGTGCAGCGGCAGCAGGAAGATGATCAGAAAGAACAGGAGCGACACCAGCAGCGACGCCCCCAACAGGTAGATGTTGTGCTGCGCGATGTACACCAGCGACCCGACGATCGCGATCATCCCCGCGAACAGGCAGAGGAGAATGCGCCGGGTCTGCAGCGCCATGAACTGCTGCATCTCGATCACGTCCCGCGGGTGCGCGCGCACGCGCAGCTCGTCGCGTCCCGCACGGCGCAGGACGTCGCGCAGCTCACGCGCGACCCCGCCGAGCTCGATTGCCCAGTTCTTCAGCACGTCGCGGCTCTCGCCGCCGAACATCGCCGTCAGCAGCTCGCCCTTCATGCGCGAGACGATCGGTGTCGCGAACTGCACGCTGTTGAACGACGGCTCGTAGCGCATCGCGATCCCCTCGGCCAGCGCCGCGGCACGCCCGAAGTACACCAGCTCGCTCGGCAGCGTGATCGGCCACCGGTAGAACGTGGACATCACCTCGCTGACGATGCGCTGGATCTGCTGCGGCTTGGCATCCGGCGTGAACGCGATGGACATGAGCGCGCGCGCCGCGTCGCGCACGGTGCCGCGATCCACCTCGGGGTCGAGCAGCCCCAGCTCGTAGAAGCCGGCGATCACCCCGTCCACGTCCTGCCGCACCGCCGCCATGATCGTCTGGATGAGTCGCGTGCGCGTCTCCTGCTCCACCCGGATCACCATGCCGAAGTCGAGCAGCACGAGCCGCCCCTCGGGGGAGACGAGCAGGTTGCCGGGATGCGGATCGGCGTGAAAGAGCCCGTCGACGAGCATCATCTTGACGTACACCTCGACGAGCGTTTCGAGCATCGCCGGCACGGAGATCTCGCCCGCCGCAATGCGCTCGTGCAGCCGGTCGACCTTCGTCCCTTCCATGTATTCGAGCACGAGCACGCGCTGGCGCGTCATCTCATGGACCACCTGTGGCACCGCGACGCGATCATCGTCCGCGAAGTTCGCGCGAATGAGCTGCGCGTTGCGGGCCTCCTGGCGGAAATCCATCTCGTCCTCGATCCGCTTGGCGAATTCGCGGACGATGGTCGTGATCGCGCGCACGTGGTGGTTCGGGAAGATCACGTTCACGAAGAAGAGGACGCGGAACGCGGCGTGGAGATCCACCGCCACGATCTCTTCCACCCCGGGGCGCAGCACCTTCACCACCACGTCGCGCCCGCCGACGCGCGCGCGGTGCACCTGCCCGAGCGACGCCGCCGCCAGCGGCTCGGGGTCGAAGCACTCGAAGAGCGCGGACGGCGGCTGACCGAACTCCTGCTCGACGACGCGTTCGATGGCGGGGAGCGGGAGTGGCGGCACGCGGTCCGTGAGACGCCCGATCTCGCTCAGGTACGGCTCGGGGAGAATGTCGGCACGCGACGCGAACACCTGCGCCAGCTTGATGAACGTCGGACCGAGATCGGCGACGGTCGCGGTGAGCCGGTGCGCGCGCTCCCGATGCTGCTCGGCCGTCAGCGTGCGCGGGCGCCCGACGACGATCCACCGGCGTCGATCGCGCAGGAACGCGGTGAGGAACGGGACGAGCCGCCAGAAGACGTACAGCGGGCGCACGCTACCTCGGCGGCGTCAGCGCGGCGTCGCGCGCATTGCCGGCGTCGTGCGCGACGTCCGGGTCGAGGTCCTCCTCCGGTCCGATCCCACCCACCAGCTCGTCGAGCACGTCCTCGAGCGTCACGATCCCCGCCACGGTACCGTCGTCGTCGAGGACCACCGCCAGGTGCCGCTGGCTCCGGAGCATGCGGAACAGCATCTCGCCGCACGACATCGACGCTGGAGCGCTGGCCACCTCGCGAATGGGCGGGAAGGCATCGGCGCCGCTCTTGAACACATCCAGTGCGTGGACCATCCCGATGATGTGGTCGCGCGAGCCACGATACACCGGGAGACGGCTGAATCCGGACTGCGCGATGAGCCGGGCGGCGGCCGCCGGCGGCGTGTCGGCATCGATGGCGACGACATCCGCGCGCGGCGTCATCACGTCGCGCAGCACCTTGTCACCGAACTCCATCATGCCCGTGATGATGCGGTTCTCATCCGGCTCGCCGATGCCCTCCAGCTCACCCTCGCGTAGCAGATCCTCCATGCCATCGCGCACCGCGTGCGGCTCCGTATGGCCCGCGTGGTGGCGCAGCTCGCGCCTGAGGGCGTGCAGGCCGCGGACGAGCGGATTGACCGCCACGGCGGCCACCTCGAGAGGGGGCAACACCACAGGTACGAGTTGCGCGGCCCAGCGCCTCGCGATCGCGCGCGGCAGCAGTTGTCCGACGAGCAGCAGCACGAGGGCGAGCGCGATGTACTCCACGACGAACATCCATGCGGACGCCGGATGGACCGCGCCGAGGAGCACGCCGGAGAGCGTGACGAGCATCGCCACCCCCGCGCGCGACGCGATGAGCAGTCGCTGCGGATGCGAGACGTACCCGCCGACCACCGGATGTCCGGCAAGCCGTTCCTCGGCCCAGTGCCGCAGCCAGAGCCGGCTCACCGAGCGTACGGCGGTGCCGGCAGCCGTGAGCCATGCGGTCCCGAGCACCGCCAGCACGAGCAGCACGACGATGGCGGTCACGAGGTCGTCTCCTCCGCCATCGCCTCCACACGCTCGAAGTACACGCGCTGCACGCGCCGCCGGACGACGCGCTCCACGACCACGCGAAAGCCATCGATCGTGAGCACCTCACCCGCACGCGGCACGCGCCCCAGCACGTCGTAGATGAGCCCACCCACGGTCGCGATGTCCGGCCGCTCGATGCGGTGCTGCAACGCCTCGGAGAGCTCCTCGAGCGTCACGCGCCCCGCGAACCAGAACTTCGATCCATCCTCGCTCTCGATGTCCGGCTCTTCGTCATCGTGTTCATCCCGAATGTCACCGACGATCTCCTCCAGCACGTCCTCGAGGGTGATCAATCCCGCTGTGCCACCGTACTCGTCCACGACGATGGCGATGTGGGCATCCGTAGCCTCGAAATCGCGCAACTGCGCATCGATCGTCTTGCTCTCGGGGATGAAGGTCGGCGGCCGCACGACCGTCAACCAGCCGCCGTCGGGCGGTTCGCCGGCGATGGCCGCGTGCAGCAGATCCTTCGCGAACAGGATCCCGATGATGTTGTCGATCGTCCCATCGTAGACCGGCAGGCGCGCGTGCTCCGAGCTGCGTACGCGGTCCAGCACTTCGGACCACGGCGTGTTCGTTTCGATTCCGGTGATTTCCACGCGCGGCATCATCACGGCGTGCACCTCCGTCTGTCCCAGCGCGGCCACACGGCGTATCAGCGCGCGGCGCTCGTTCGGACTGGCGATCCCCGCCGGCGCGGCTGCCCCCAGCGACTCGGCTGTGGCCGGATGCGCAGACTGGGCGGACGGCTCGGGCGGCAGTACGCGGCGCGTGGCCGCATCGACGTTCGTCGCCGCGGACACGAGCCCGCCGAACAGGACGCGGACGACCGATACGATGGGCGCGAGCCACTGCGCGGTCTCGGTCTCGTAGGCTTCGCCCACGGCTCGCGGCCCCATCTCGATCACCAGCGCCGCAACAATCGCAATGCCGAGCGCGAGTCCGATGGCGATCGGCACGGGCTGCGTCCAGATCCGCAGCGCGATGGCGGCCGCCGCGCCGGTCGCGAGCTGCATCACGAGCCGAGCGATCGCGAGCGCGCGGTGCGACCGCTCGCGATCGAGGGCGAACGTGCCGTTCGTCGTACCCGTAGACGGAGGCTCCTCGTCGAGGGCGACGAGCGCGCCGTCAGCGGCCGCGCACATGGCACCCACGGCGGCGGTGACGAGAGCAAGTAGTCCGGCGGCGTTCATGTACGTACCAGGGAGCGACGGAGCCGGCCGACGAGCCGTTCCTGGCGTCGCCACATCGGCGAGCTCGTCCGCTCGTCGCCCTCGGGGTGATCGTAGCCGATCGCGTGCAACACGCCGTGCACCACCAGACGCAGCAGCTCGTCGCGCACGCCAAGCCCTTCGCGCCGCGCGTTCTCGCGCGCGACATCGGGCGCAACGTAAATGTCGCCAACGAGGAACCCGTTGGACGGCGTGCGAGAGCCCAGCGAGATCACGTCCGTCGGGGCGCGACGTCCGAACGTCCGGACGTTGATCCGCTGCATGGCGCGCGTCGTCACGAACGTCACCGAGAACATCGCGTTGCGCTCGTGCTCCGCGCGAAGCACGGCTTCCACGGCCGCCGCCACCGTCGCACGCGCGATGGGGAGCCGTCCGGATTCCACCGATACATCCACCACGACGGTCATACCGAAGCGAACTCCGACGTGATCCCACCGCTCGCCGCAGGATAATCCGTACGGTTGTGGTACTGTCCGATCAGCACGCGCGCGAACTGCTCCTTGATGACGTCCAGCTGTTTGAGCGTCAGCGGCGCGTCGCGCAACTGACCCTGCTCGATGCGCTGGCGCACGATGTGATCGACGAGCTCCCGGATCTTCTCGGGCGTCGGATCCTGGAGTACGCGCGCGGATGCCTCGACGCCGTCGGCCAGCATGCACACCGCCGTCTCCGCGCTCTGCGGAATCGGACCGGGGTACATGAACTCCACGGGATTCACGCCGTTTCCGTCGCGCTCCTTCGCCTTCTCCAGGAAGTACGAGATCGGCGACGTGCCGTGATGCTCCGGGATGAACCGCGCGATGGCCCGCGGCAGGTGCGATTCCTCGGCGAGCTCCAGCCCCTCGCGT
>DASVCF010000031.1:0-21342 GCA_036381735.1 Gemmatimonadaceae bacterium
ACGTCGATGACGCTCGCGCACGTCTGGCAGTACTTTGTCGGTCTCGTCGGAACGTAGCTGGTGCTCATGGGGTGGTCCTCCTCGGCGAGATGCATCGGCGAGAACGCTCCTCGGTGCATGAAGGTGCAATGATGCTGCGCATCTGTCCAGCACAGCGCACGCGGCGCGAGGGGATCGCGCCGCGCGTGCGCTCGGAGCGCGCACTCGGCATTCTCACGCAGCTCGGTGAAGCACGGCTTCCCGCGCCACCCTCACGAGCCGATGTGCGCCCCGAGCCACGCGAGCCCTTCCCCCACGTGCTCGCTCCAGAACCGCCAGGAGTGCTGCCCCGGCCATTCGCGGAACGTGTGCGAGACCCCCAGGGCGGTCAGCTCGGCATCGAAGGCGCGGTTGCGATCGATGGTGAGGCGGTCCTCGCGTCCCGCGTCGAAGTAGATCGCGGGGAGCGGACGGTTCGCGGCCATGAGGCGGCGAATGCGCTCCGTGGGATCGTGCGCGCGCCACGCTGCCACGTCATCACCGAACGTCGCGACCATCTCGCCCCAGAGCCGATCGCCGAACTCCGCGCGCAGTGAATCGAGCGATGTCGCGTAGCGCGCGGGCGCGGCGTATGGGTGCGGGCCATCGTACAACAGCGAGACGACGCCCGAATGGCTCACCACCGCGGAGAACACGTCTGGCGCTCCGAGGGCAATGGTGAGGGCACCGAGTCCGCCCATGCTGAGCCCACCGATCGCGCGATGGCGGCGATCCGCGAGCGTGCGGTACGACGAATCGATGTGCTGGACGAGGTCGCGCGCGATGTACGCGTCGTAGCTGGCGTGCGCCGCGCAGTGCAGCGCGGCCGCTTCGTTGAACCGCCCCTGCTCCAGGCAGTCATCGAGGTTCGCCGGCGTCGCCGACGACGCGTACCAGCTCTCGTCGCCGTCCGGCATCACGAGGATCATCTCCGGAGCGCCGCGCGCCTCGAGCGAATCCATCACCCAATCGATCGCCGCGCGCGAGACCCAGTCGGATTCGTTGCCATCGGCGCCGTGCAGATAGTACGCGACCGGATAGCGCCGCGTCGCGTCGCGATCGTACGACGGCGGCAGATAGATCTCATAGTGCTTGCGGACGCCGAGCGCTGGCGAGACGAAGCTCGCGACACGCACCGTGCCGTGCGCGATCCCGTGCGGCGCGTGCGTGGCGCGCACGATGTCGTCCTCCTGCGGAGGGGTGCGCCCCGGATACCGGGTGGGAGTGCACGCGCCGCAGCAGGCGGCGATGGCAAGAAGGCCGAAAGTGGCGCGAACGTGCGAAGGCGGCATGACCGAGTGTGAAAGGGATGGGCGCAGCGACACGCCGTTGTTAGCACGCGGCCGGTCGTCGTGTCAAGATGAGCCCGGATCACTTGCGCATGAACGACAGAGCCGTGCAGTTCACGCGCGCCTTCTTCAAGGAGGGGAAGCCCGTCGCCGCGATCTGTCATGGCCCTTGGATGCTCGTCGAGGCCGATGAGGTCGAGGGGCGCAAGGTGACATCCTGGCCGTGAGACGTTCGCCGCCGGGACGCCGGCCGCGGAGCAGCGTCAGGGGGCCTCGCAGGGTGCCCACGCCCGCTGACGCAGTAGAAGGTCCCGAAAGCAGCGATCGGTGACGAGAAAGGGGCAGGTGCCGATGCGCCTGCCCCTCTCCCGTTCTCTCATTCAGCGACGCGGCGTTCTGTACGAGTGCTCACCCGCACTCCGAGAACCCGCACACGTGGCACTTCACGCACCCCTCCGCGTACTCGAGCTGCGATCCGCAGTCGGGGCACGTCGCCATGAAGGACTCGTTGTACGCCTCCATGTCGAACCCGAGCTGCGGCATCTCCCCCGCCGCAGCGGCTGGGCTCGGCGCGCTCACCTGCTCGCGCGCCGGCACGCCGCCGGTGCGCGCCGAAGGATCCGAGAGCAGCTCCTGCTGCACGCCCTGCTTGTCGCGCCACCACTGCTCGATGGCGATGCCGATCGCGTCGGGCACCGAGAGCACCTTGTTCGCGCCGAGCCCGATCGGGCGGTCGGACGCAATGCCGCGCAGCTGCTTGTGCAGCTCCATGATCGGGATGCCGGAGCGGAGCGCGAGGGAGATGAGCCGCCCCATCGCTTCCACGTCCGCCATCGCCGCGCCGCCCGCCTTGCCGAGCGTGATGAACACCTCGAACGGCTGACCGCGATCATCCTCGGTGATGTTCACGTACATCGTGCCGAGCGGCGTCTCGATGCGGCGCGTGCTCCCCTTGAGGAGATCTGGACGCGAGCGCTTGGCGCGCCGCTGCGCGTTCTCGGCCTCACTCTCGTACAGCGCCTTCTTGAGACGCTCGAGCTCCGCATCGCGCTCGGCGAGCGTCCCCTGCAGCTCGGCCACCGCGCGCTTGAGATCGCCCGCCGCCACGTTCGCCGCCGCGCCCCCCTCGCGCGCCGCCTTCGCCTGCTCGGTGGCGCCCGTCGACAGCACCTGATTGTCGCGCGAGCCATCACGGTAGACGGTGACGCCCTTCGCCTTGAGCTCGTACGCCAGCTCGTAGATGCGGCGCACGTCATCGACCGTGGCCGTGTGCGCGAAGTTCGTCGTCTTGCTGATGGCGGAGTCGCAGTGCTGCTGGAAGGCCGCCTGCATACGCATGTGCCACTCGGGCGCGATCTGGTTCGCCGTCACGAACACGCGCTGCCACTTCTTCGGCACCTCGGCGTGATCGACGGAGCCCGTCTTCGCGATGCGCTCCATGAGCTCGTCGCTGTACCACCCTTCCCGCTTGGCGATCGCGACGAAGTCCTCGTTCACGTCGGGCATCATCACGCCGGCCTGGTTGCGCATGAACGCAACGGCAAAGAGCGGCTCGAGCCCCGACGAGCACCCCGCGATGATGGAGATCGTCCCCGTAGGCGCGACGGTGGTGACATTGCAGTTGCGAAGGAGCTGCATGGGGCGGATGCGCTGTCCCCGCTCGTCGCGCGCACAGGTCTCGTCGGGTCCCCAGATGGAACGCGCCCACTCGGCGAACGGGCCGCGCTCGTTCGCGAGCCGCTCGCTCTCGCGCTTCCCCTCGACGTCCAGGAACTCCATCACGCGACGCCCCATCTCGACACCCTCGGGGGAGTCGTACGGGATGCCGAGCCGCACGAGCATGTCGGCGAAGCCCATGAGCCCGAGCCCGATGCGCCGGATGCGCTTGGAGAGCGCGTCGATCTCCGGGAGCGGATACTTGTTGACGTCGATGATGTTGTCGAGGAAGTGCGTGGCCAGATGGATGTCGCGGCGGAAGGCATCCCAATCCATCTTGCCGTCGCGCACGTAGAAGCCGACGTTGATGCTCCCCAGGTTGCACACATCGTACGGGAGCAGCGGCTGCTCGCCGCACGGATTGGTGGCCTCGTAGCTGCCGAGGTGCGGCACCGGGTTGTAGCGGTTCGCTTCGTCGATGAAGAAGCAGCCGGGCTCACCCGTGCGCCACGCGCCCTCGATCATCTTGTCCCACACCGTGCGCGCATCGAGCTGCCCCGTCACCTCGCCCGTGCTCGGATCGACGAGATCGTACGACGTACCCGCGCGCACCGCTTCCATGAACTTCGTGGTGACGGCCACCGAGATGTTGAAGTTCACCACCTGCGTGAGGTCCTCCTTGCAGGTGATGAACTCCATGATGTCGGGATGGTCGACGCGCAGGATCCCCATGTTCGCGCCGCGCCGCGTGCCACCCTGCTTCACGGCATCGGTGCTCGCGTCGTACAGCTTCATGAAGGACACGGGCCCAGAGGCGACGCCGGTTGTCGAGCGCACCATCGACCCCTTGGGACGGAGACGCGAAAAGGAAAAACCCGTCCCGCCGCCCGACTGATGGATGAGTGCCATCGAACGGAGCGTGTCGTAGATGCCGTCGCGCCCATTCGACAGCGCATCCTCGACGGGCAACACGAAGCACGCCGAGAGCTGACCGAGGGGACGCCCCGCATTCATGAGCGTGGGTGAGTTGGGCTCGAAGCGCCGCTCCGTCATGAGCCGATAGAACTCTTCGGCCACCGTCTCCACCGCCCCATCGCTCGCGCCATACCGCCGGTCCGCATCGGCCACGACCGTGGCGACGCGCCAGAAGAGATCCTCCGGCGCCTCGACCGGCTGTCCTGTCTCATCCTTGATGAGATAGCGCTTCTCCAGAACGGTGCGTGCGTTCTTGGTGAGCGTGACCGGCGTGGCGGGCGGCGTGGATGGTAGCGACATGTGGGCAACTCTCCCGTCGTTGAAGCTAGACCGAATGACGATGTGCGGGGATGTGCGACCGACGTTCCGCGCGGTGGGGTGGACCATCTGCGGGACGTGACGATACCCCCCATCGTGGGTCCACGCAAGTACGCCGCGAAGTCTCCGACACGCAACGAGTTGCGATATCAACATCACAAAGTCGGGCGTCGCGATCGTTTTCCACGGCTTCTCCACTCGCCCGCGAATCGAAGCGTGCGCTCCGTCACGAGCCCCGCCGGCGACCCTCGCTCCCGCCGCCGTCAATCGACTGCAAATATATTAGCTACAATAATTTACACACTTTCCAGATCCACTTCCAGCGCGACCAGCCCAGCCCTCTCCCCCACCACCGTGTCGCGCGTCACGCCCGCGCTGTGCGCGATGCGTTGCTTGCAATCACGTGCCGCGAGAAGCGTGCATAGGATGTGCCGAAGGGGAGAAAGTGAGTCAGTGAGTCAGTGAGTCAGTGGGTCAGTGGGTCAGAGGGAAAGGGAGGACGGAGGAGCAACGACCGCGAGAGGATGTCATTCCGAGCGCAGCGAGGAATCTCAGGTGCCGGTCATCCCGAGCGGAAGCGAGGGATCTCGGGCTAGTGAGGAGATCCCTCGCTTCCGCTCGGGATGACGCCCATCGCTCGGGATGACACCCGTCGCTCGAATGCCCCCCGCCGGCTCCTCCCTCCTCTCTCCTCCCTGCTGTTCTGACTCACTGACCCACTGACTCACTGACTCACTCCATACCTCCCCTCGCGATGCTCCTCCTGCAGCTTCAAATAGCTCGCCACCGTGTGGGCGATGCGGTCGCGTTCGGCGGGGGTCGTCTCGCGGATCACTCGACCGGGGACGCCGAGCACGAGGGAGTTCGGCGGGATCACCATCCCCTCGGGACACACGGCGCCGGCTCCGACGATCGAGCCGCGGCCCACACGTACGTGGTTCAGCAGGATGGCGCCCATGCCGATGAGGCAATCGTCCTCGACCGTCGCGCCATGCACGATCGCGCGGTGGCCGATCGCCACGCGCGAGCCGATCGTCGCCGGCACGTTCCAGTCCACGTGGATGATCGTGCCGTCCTGCACGTTGCTGTCACTGCCGATGGTGATCGATGACGTGTCGCCGCGCAGCACGGCGGTCGGCCACACGGAGACGTGCGCGCCAAGGGTGACGTCGCCGAGCACGACGGCGAGCTCGTGGATGAACGCGGTCGGATGGATGGGCATGGACGTGAAGTGGATGCGCGATCAGAAGGCGACACCGAGCCGCACGTACACGCTCACGGGGCTCGTACGGAAGAGTGAGTGATCGACGACGGGGACGGCGATGCCGAGCCGCAGGCGATACGGCACGTCGTACTGCCACGCGGTGTCGAAGTTGAGCTCGCCGCCCACCGAGGCGAGCAGATTCGTCGAAAACGTTCCGAACGCCGGGTTCTCGCTCCACGCCGACCCGGCATCGCCGAAGAGCGCGAGGGAGATGCGGTCGACGTAGACGGGGAGGAAGCCGAGCCCCACACCGGGGTGGAACAGCGGCGCTCGGTACTCGAGCGATCCGGTGAGCGCGCGCGTGCCACTCTGCGCGCCGGACGGAAAGCCGCGCACGGCGAAGGTGCGGCGTGTCCCGAGCGACAGACCGGGGATGATCGACACCGGCGATCCGCTCGTGCCGCCGATGTCGAACTCGCCGACGTCCGCGCCGTTCGCGTACCCCGCCGCCACGCGCGCCGCCACCACGTGATGCGCGTAGCCGCCGGCGTCGATGGACTTGTAGGCGTCGAGCACGCCGCTCACGCTCTCCGAGCGAAGCCCGCGCGACCCCGCGAGCCATTGCAACCGGCTCGCGACGGCGAGCGTGATCCCATCCTCGGGCGAGATGGCGAGCGAGGGGCGTTGCGCGTTGCTCCACCCCGCCGACGCGAGGAGCGAACGATAGCGCGGGCTCGAGCGGTAGAACGCCGGGAGCTTGGCGAGGATGGGTGCCGGATCCGTGGTGTACGCGCGCCACTCGAGCTCCCCGCCGATCGATGCCCAGCTGTATGTGCGGAAGCGCGGACGCGTGACCGTCGCGCTCACCGCGAGCGCGCGGCTGCGGCGATGCAGATCGCCGACGCGCGCGCCGCTCGTATCGACGACGTTCAGGCGATCCCAGAATTGCTGGCCGGACACGGCGAGCACCGGCTGCCCGAGCCCGGCATAGTTGTATGCGGCCTCGTACTCGTCCTCGCCGTGCGTGGGATCGAACAGCGCCTGCGCGTAGTACGCGTGGCGTCCCACGATGTCGCTGCCGCTCGTGAACGCGCCCACGGCGTAGTCGTCGAGCGCGGTGGTGCCGACGAGTGGAAACCAGTAGCGCGGGAGGAGCGAGCGCCAGGGTGAATAGTCGCGTGCCCCCGACGTGTCGAGCTCGGCCGCGCCCATCGTCAGCGGGGCGAAGCGCGCGGTGTCGAGCGCCGTCGGCGCCGCACCGGTGGTGTCGAACGGCGCGATGCCGGCGTGCCATCCATCCGCCTCGTAGCGCACGGCCGCGATACGCTGCGCGGCGGGAGAGAGGCTCGGGTAGAAGACGCCGAGCGTCGCGCGACTTAGCCGGCGCGGCGCGGTGTCCGCGTCGGCGTCGCCGTCCGCGAGCTGCGACTGCTCGACGGACGCGATGTACACGTCGGCCGTCCCCGTGCGGTCCGAGGTGAAGAGCACCGAGGCGCCATCGGGGGTCCAGCTGGGGGAGCTGTCGAACGCGCGATCGTGCGTGATCTCGCGCACGAGGTGGCCGGCCGTGTCGATGACGACGACGTCCGCGTAGCCGCCGCGCGTCCATCGCGTGGCCGCAATGCGATCGCCCGACGGGGACCAGCGCGGCTCCGCCCACTGGGTGTCGAGCGCCGCGGACGTGATCGGGATGATGTCGCGGCCATCGGGGCTCACGCGCACGAGTTGCGTGGTTGCCGGCGCGCTCCGCACCGCGACGATCCATCCATCGGGACGCACGTCGGGCTGGCTGAGCCGCGCATCGCGCGTGAGCCGCTTGTCGTGCCCGTCGCGCTCGATGTAGAGATCCGACCGGATGTGATACGCGTCGGTGTACTCGAGCTGCGAGAAGAGCAGCGACCCATCCGGGAGCGGGATGTTCACATCCGTCCCGTTGCGCCGGCCGAGTCGTTGCACGTGCCCCGCGGTGTCCACGCGATACGCCGCGGGCATGCTCTTCCAATCGTCCCCCGCGTAGATGAGCGAGGTGGAATCGACCCAGCGCGGATAGGCCACCACGTAGCCACGATGCGTGAGGTCGCGCCACGACGGGAGCGGCGCCCGGGCGTGCGCGGCGTGCGCGGCGAGCGAATCGCGCCAGTCGCGCCACGCCTGCGTGAACGAGACGCCGAAGGTCGCCTTGGCATTGCGATCGAGCAGGAAGAACGGGACGATGTCGCCGCTCGCGCGTTCAATGAACGTCGGGATGCTCTTCGCGCCGTAGACGTTGGCCAGATGCTCGAGGAAGAGCGAGCCGAACGCGTACGCGCTCTCGCCGCCCGGGTAGCGCGTGCTGGCCAGGCTCCATTGATGGAGGCCGAGCAGACCACCGCCCACGACGCTCGCATCCACGAGCATCTGCTGGTGTGTCCCCTTGACGCGCCCCGCCCCGGTGACCGCGGATTCGTAATACGTGGCGAGCCCTTCGGTGATCCACGCCGGCTCGTACTCGTTCGGAAAGAGAAAGGGCGCGCGACCGAACACGTGCTGCGCGATCCTCCACCACCCACGAGCTCGATCGAGGTGAAAGACGTGCGTCAACTCGTGCGTGATGACGAGCGCGATCCAGTCGTTGTAGTAGCGGAGCGACGGATCAGCGAGCGGCGGGTGCGCGTAGATGACGACGCGATTCGTCGGGAAGACCGTCGTGAGGCCGTTCGAGAAGTCGACGTTGTCGGCGACCACGAGATCGATCGGTCCACGCGGCGGCGCGAGCGATCGCGCGAGCGCCGTGTAGGCGCGCTCGGCATCGACGGCCGCGCGGCGCGCGGGCTCCTCGATGTCGGGCGTGAAGTGCACGTAGAAGTGCTGCGTGCGGATCGTCTTCCAGTGCGCGTTGGGGACCACCTGCGCGCGCGCCGCGCTGGCCGCGCCGGCGAGCAGTGCGACGAGTACGACGACGGCGCGGCGGAGGATCATTTCGCCAGCGTGCGGAAGAACGTCTCCAGCCCCTGCGCCACGCCGCGCGCATACGCCTCCTGGAACTCGGGCGTGCGCAGCGCCGCCTCCTGCGCGGGCATGATGATGAACGCACCCTCGCACAGGATGGCCGGCATCCAGGTGGGACGCGCCAGCGCGAGGTTGTCGTAGTACACGCCGAGATTCGGCAGCCCCATGCTCGCGACCATCCCCTGCTGCACGGCGCGCGCGAGCGGCTCCGATTGCTGGCGGAAGAAATAGGTGCCGCTCCCCTGCGCGGTGAACGGGTTGATCCCGTCGGGGAGCGCGTTCAGGTGAATCGAGACGAGCGCATCGACGTTCGCCTGGCGCGCCATGATCGGCCGGTCGCCGAGGGCGACGGGGGCATCGGTGGTGCGCGTCATCAGGACGCGCGCGCCACGCGCCTCGAGCTGCGCCTTGACGCGCTGGCCGATGGCGAGCGTGGCCACGGGCTCCCACAGCCCGGTGGGACCGGTGGCACCGATCGGCGGATGGCCGGGGTCCACGGCGATGGTGAGCCCCGCGAGCGGGTGATCGCGGTTCACCTTCGGCGGACGGCGGATGCGGAGCACGAACGAGCCATCGCGCCAGAGCGGGAGATAACCAAAGGGCGCCGAGGCGAGATGCACCGTGTAGCGCACGCGATCGCTCGCCACCTGCTCCCAGCGCACGGAGCGCACGAGCGAATCGTTGGCCATGTACTGCACGATGTCCGTGGCCGACTGCACGCCGTAGAGCGTGAGCACGAGGTCGTCTCCGTCTTCCTGCACGAGGAAGGGGGGACGATCGCCCACCGGGATCACGAGGTCGACCCATTGCGCGGCCGGGACGAGGCGCGCGTTCCCGGCGGCGCTGCGCGGATCGGGGTTGCCGGAGAGGCGCCGCGGCGCCGGATAGCCTTGCGGGAGGACACGCACATCGGTGTCGCGCACCCAGATCTCGAGCCGGGAGTCGAGGCGCACGCGCGCGAAGCTCCCCTCGCGGCCGGTGAGCTGCACCTGCGTGCCGGGGAAGAGGAACCACTTGTAGGTACCGCCCGGCGTCGGCCGGCCGACGACGACGCGGTCCGTGTCGCTCACGGTGGATGAATCCGCGCCGAGCAGCGCCCAGGTGGGGGCGTCGCCGAGCAGCGAAACCTGCGCGAGGTGAAAGCGTACGGTGTCGCGCCCACGCGCAACGATGAGGTTGGCGTGGCCGTCCAGCGCGCGCGCGGGGAGATCAGTTGCCCACCATGTGGAATCGCCCAGGTACCGCACCGGCACGTTGTCGGCGGAGGATCTGCCCAGGGGGAGGCCGGGACGCGCGGCGCCATTCACCAGCAGCTGCATCGCCGCGGGCGTCCCGACGGGCTGAGCCGCGACGAGCTGCGTCCCACCAGCGTGCGAACGTGCGGGCGGCGTCGCCCCTGCTGGTGTCACTGCGACAGCGCTATCCCACTGCACCCACACCGAGGCGTTGGCCGGCGCGCGCACGCTCACGCGGACCGGCTCGTCCGGGTGCAGCAGGAACTGGCCGCCCGTCGGCGCGGCGCTCGCCGAATCGACCACCAGCCGCCCCGTGTCCGAGAGGACCGGGCGCGGTGGCAGCAGGGTCACCGGTTGCACGACGCGCGCGGTATCTTTCCCGAGAACGGCCACGAGCTCATAGCGCGGCGCGTCTCGCGGCGGCAGTGCCAGGTACGCGAGAAAGCTGCCGTTCGGCCACACGGGAACAGGCAGGCCGTTTATCGTTAGAGATGCGCGGCCGTTCCCGACGGAGCCGAAGATGAAGTTCGAGTCGCGCGAGGCGATCACCGCGCCGGCCGTCGGATACACGACCTTCGGCGCGAGCGGGCCGTCCACGAGCGGGACGGGTGGAAGCGCGGGCGTCGCGTGCGCTCCCTGGTTCGGCGTGGTGGGCTGCGCGGGAGACGGCGGGGAAGCGGGAGTCGCTCGGTGGGCACTGCCTGCGCACGCGGCGAGCGGCGCGAGAAGAAGAAACTGCACGAATCGCATGGCGGTGAAGCTAATGCGCAGACTGAAGGGCGGCGAGATACAGCGACGAACGTTCGGTGAAGGTCGCTTCATGGCTCGTCGCGCCGGTTTCATTGACCCACGCCTTGACCATTCCCTACATTCGGGCGTCCATTGCGGGACACGCCTGTCACAGGGCCGCATGCCGGTTGATCCCTGGTACGGGCCACTCATGACTCAGGCTTCGTGACGATTTCCACGCGTGAATCGAGCTCAGGCTCGGCAGAAGTGATCGTGCACGTATTCGGCCGCACCGATGTGGGGCGGACGCGCGAGCACAACGAAGACACGTTCCTGGTCGCCGACCTCTCGGCCGACATTGCGTCGCTCGAGCCGGAGGTGATGGTACACCGTGTGGGCGCGCTCGGCACACTGTTCATGGTGGCCGACGGCCTGGGTGGCGCGGCTGCCGGCGAGATCGCGAGCCAGCTCGCGGTGGACACGGTGCTGGCGGAGTTGCGGCTGCGCTGGCGCAGCACATCGCGCACGGATCCGGATACCTTCGCGGCCGCGCTCCAGTCCGCAGCCGAAGCGGCGAACGCCAAGATCTTCGCATACGCGCTCGCGCACCCCGAGCATCGCGGGCTCGGAACGACAGCGACCATCGCCGGCGTGCTGCACGACACGCTCTACGTCGTGCAGGTGGGCGACAGCCGCGCGTATCTCACGCGGAAGGGCGTCACGCAGCAGATCACGCGCGACCAATCGTTGATGCAGCACCTCGTGGACGCGGGGGAGCTCACGCCCGAGGAGGCGGAGCGCAGCGAGCGGCGGAACATCATCCTGCAGGCGCTCGGTCCCGAGCCGGCGGTGAAGATCGATCTCACCTTCCAGAAGCTGCGGCGGGGTGACACGCTGCTCCTGTGCACCGACGGGCTCTCGGGGTTGGTACACAAGAACGAGATCGCCCAGGTGCTGGCGCGCGAGTCGGATCTCACCGTGGTGTGCACGGAGCTCATCGATCTCGCGAACGAGCGCGGCGGGCCGGACAACGTGACGGTCGTCGCCGCCCGCTTCGAGGGGAGCGGGCTGAGCGAGCCGTCGGCCAACGATACGGTCGGGCGCACGGTGTTCACGCCACAGCGCCACACGATCCGGACGCCGGTCGCGGGATTCGACACGCCGCGCATCGTGCAGGCGATCGGTCGCACACCGCGGTCGTCCACGAGGGTGCCGAAGCCCCGCACGCCCGCGGAGCGGACGAACCGCGCGGTACTGCTCGCCATCCTTGCGACGATCCTCCTCGCCGCGCTCGTCGTGCTGGCGCGCGAGCTGGGGAGTACGCCCGCCCCATCGACGCCGCCGCCGCCGCCCGCGCGCAGCGCCACGACGCCGCCGCACTCGCACCCGCGCTGACCGCGGTTCCTCCTCACACAGATCACGACACAGATCACGCTCACCGCGACCGCTCACGCCGATCGCGACGCCCTGCCCCCGATCGTCGCCCGCTGACAGCCGTGCGGCGCGCTCAACGCGCCCGCAGCAGCCACCGCGCGGCGGCCTGCTGCATGGCCGGCTCGCCACCCCACGCGCTCACGACCGTCTGCGCGGAAGGGATCTCGGACGCGAGACGCGGGTGACCGAACAGCAACACGATGGCGTTCGGCGCGGCGGCGCACGCCCGCTCCACGGCCTCGCGCGTCGCCTCGGAGTAGCCGGCCCTCCCCTTCCACGCGCGGATCTCGCCGAAGAGCGCGACGATCAACGTGCGCCCCGCTTCCGTGCGCGGCGCGTCGACACGTCGCGCCGCTCGACCGCCGGCACGCAACGCGTCGAGAAACGGCTCGCGCGATGGCGCGGGGTGCGGGCCGCCAACGTCATCGTCGATGATGAGCACGTCGAGCGGCGTAGTCACCTTGGGCGGCGTGCCGCGGACGATGTGCACCACGCGATCCGCGAGCTGCGCGCCCCATGCGAGATCCGCCGCCGACGGCTTGCGGTACTCGTTGGGTGGTGAGGCCCACCCCGCCCACTTGAGTCGGCGACGTGCCGATCGCTCCACGCGATCGGCATCGAGCTCGTGCCGATGCAGCGCCTGCTCGAGCGTCTCGGCCACGGCGGCCACGGCGCTCGGCGCGAGGATCACATCGCACCCGGCGTTGATCGCGGCAATGGCCGCCGCGCCCTCGTCGCGCCCCGCGAGCACGCCCTCCATGTCGAGTGCATCGCTCACGATCAGGCGGTCGTACTTGAGCTGCTGGCGGAGCAGCCAGCGCAGCATCTCGCGCGACATCGTCGCCGACGCGCCCGTGGGGTCGAGCGCGGGATACGCGACGTGTGCCGTCATGATCGACGCGACGCCGGCGCGGATGGCCGCCTGGAAGGGGACGAGATCGGCGTCGAACAGCTCCGCCTTGCTCGCCTCGACGACGGGGAGCGTGAGGTGCGAATCGGTGAGCGTGCGGCCGTGCCCCGGAAAGTGCTTGGCGCAGGCGAGCACACCTTCCGCCTGACACGCTTCGATCCACGCGGCGGCGAGCGACGCGACGCGCCGTGCATCGGCGCCGAACGAGCGCGAGCCGATGATCGGATTCTCGGGAAGCACGTCGAGGTCGACAACGGGCGCGAGCGCCCAGTTCACACCCATCGTGCGCGACTCGCGCGCCGTGAGTCGCGCCGCCCGGCGCACGGCATCGAGATCGCCCAGCGATGCGATGGCGGCGAGCGGCGGCAGCCCTGTCGCACCGGCGAACTGCTGCCCCGCCCCGCGCTCGAGATCGGCGGCAATGAGAATCGGATGCCGCGCGCGCTGGCGCAGCTCCTTCGTGAGCGCGCGAACGGCGTCCTGCTCGCCGCCGTAGAGGATGAATCCGCCGACGCCGAGCTCGAGCGCGCGTTCAATGTCCTCGCGCGCGGCATCGTAGCCGGACTCGGGGTCCCAACGGATCGCGGGGAGGAGCAGCTGCGCGACGTCGCTCATCGGGCGGGCGTCAGTTTGCCGAGGATGCGCGGGCCGCGCGCGCCCGTGGCGCCGCACACGTTGCCCGCACGACGCTCCACGTGCAACAGGCCGAGGAGCGCGAACGCGACGGCCTCCTTGGCCTCGCCGTCGAAGAACAGCTCGTCGAAGAGGTGGACCGGACGCGGCGACAGCGCACGGCGGATGGCGGCGACGAGCGCCGGGTTCCGCGCACCGCCGCCCGAGAGCACGACCTCGCCGATCGGCTCCGGCACGAAGCGCTCGAAGGCCATGGCGATGCTGCGCGCCGTGAGCGCGGCGGCGGTAGCGATCAGGTCCTCGTCCGCGGCGCGCGCATCGGCGGCGTGACACGCTTCCATGAAGTGCGCGATGTAGTGTGCGCTGAACAGCTCGCGCCCCGTCGACTTGGGCGGGCGCGCGGCGAAGTACGGATGCGCGAGCGCCTCCGCGACCACTGGCTCGATCACGCGGCCGCGGCGCGCCAGCTTGCCATCGACATCGTACGGGAGCTCGGGGAAGCACGCGCGCGTGACGCCGTCGATCACCGCGCACCCGGGGCCGGTGTCGAATGCGCGAACGCGCTCGAGGTCGCCATCGGGTGGAACGATCGTGACGTTGCCGATCCCGCCGAGATTCTGCAGCGCGCGCCACTCGGTGTGCGGCGCGAAGAGCAGCGCATCGGCGATCGGCACGAGCGGCGCGCCCTGTCCGCCCGCGGCCACGTCGCGCACACGGAAGTCGCTCACAACATCGATCCCCGTGCGTTCGGCGATCACGGCCGCTTCGCCGAACTGCCAGGTGGAATGCCCGGGCTCGTGCCACACGGTGTGGCCGTGCGTGGCGATCGCGCGGACGTCGCGCGCGTCGAGATTCGCGCTCGCGACGAGCTCGAGCGCGGCGTCGGCCAGCCAGCCGCCGAGCTCGAAGTTCAGGCGGCAATACTCGGCGGGCGACGCCCCATCGATGGCGCACAGGAGACGCTCGCGTTGCGCCGCGGAGTACGGTCGCGAGAGGAACGAGACCAGCTCCACGCCCATCCGCCCGTCCGCCGCCGTCTCGAAGCGCGCGAGCGCCGCGGAGATCCCATCGGCCGATGTCCCGGACATGAGTCCGGCCACGAGCTGTCCCCCGGCGCCGCTCCGGTGCGGCGCATTCGTCGTATGCTCGCGGGCCGCCATCACTCGACGGGCGGCGGTGCCTCGTCCACCGCGCGGCGGATCACGCCGCCCGCGTCCGCGAGCGCCTGCTCCGCCTGCGCACGAGGGAGAGAGCGCTTCTGCATCACGATCGCCGTCTTCACGCTCCCGCCCGCCGAATCGATGAGCGCGCGCGCCTCGGCGCGCGTCACGCCGCACACTTCCATCATGATGCGCTCGCCGCGGTCCACCAGCTTCTGGCTCATGGCGCGCAGGTCGACCATCAGATTGCCGTACGTCTTCCCCAGGCGGATCATTGCGCCGGTGGTGATCAAGTTGAGCACCAGCTTGGTGGCCGTCCCGGCCTTCATGCGGGTGGAGCCGGTGACCGCTTCGGGCCCGGTGATGGGCACGATGGCGGCGTCCACGAGCGCCACGAGCTCGGCGGGCGGCGGCGAGCACGCGAGGATCGCGGTGTGCGCACCGAGCGCGTGCGCACGCTCGAGCGCCCCGCGGACGTACGGCGTGGTGCCCGATGCGGCGATGCCGACGACGAGATCGCGCGCTGTGACTTGGCGATCGTCCATCGCCTTCGCCCCATCGGCAGCGACGTCCTCCGCACCCTCACGCGAGCCGACGAGCGCCTCCGGTCCGCCGGCGATGATCCCCTGCACCATCTTGGGATCGGTGCCGAACGTCGGCGGGCATTCGCTCGCGTCGAGCACGCCCAATCGCCCCGACGTCCCGGCGCCGACGTAGAACAAGCGACCACCGCCGCGGAACGCACACTCCGCGAGCTCGATCACACGCGCAATCTGTTCGCGCTGCGTCGCGACCGCGTCGGCCACGGTGCGGTCTTCCGCATTGATGAGGTCGACGATCTCGAGCGGCGACGCGAGGTCGATGGCGGCCGTGCGAGGATTGCGGCGCTCGGTGAGCCGCGGGTCGCGATACGACTGAGTCACAAGCGGGATGGGTACGGGTTGGAATGTCTGGCGGTCGATCCGATGCGCGACCTCGCGCCAGCTGGATGGCCACGAGGGCATTGTGCTTCCGAGGGACCGCAGGCGAACTCGGTATCGAGGCGCACCGTGTCACTCCACGGGAGCGCGCGCGACCGAGGAGGCCCGAGGCGTGATGTCATTCCGAGCGTCGCGCCTGTCATGCCGAGCGTCAGCGAGGGATCTCGGGCAGCCAGCGAGATCCCTCGCTGACGCTCGGGATGACAGGCGTCCGAGATTCCTCGCTTGCGCTCGGCATGACAGGCGTCCGAGATTCCTCGCTTGCGCTCGGGATGACAGGCGTCCGAGATTCCTCGCTTGCGCTCGGCATGACACTCACAACGCTCGGAATGCCAATGCCCGGAGTCACAATGCACGGCTAAGTTTAGCCCGCCGCTTCGCAACGGCAAGGCATTTCAGACGATGGCCGGCGCAGTGGTGATGCGCATCACACTCCGATGAAACGACGACGGCGGCAGAGCGAACTCTTCGCTCTGCCGCCGTCGCTGCAATCGTGACCGCGTGCCTCAGAGATTGGGGTTCGCCGCCAGCTCGTTCGCGCTGATGGGCACGCACTTCGTGCGGCCATCGAGGAACGTGTCACGCCCCTCCGCGTTCCACCGGCGCAGATCCCAGAAGCGACGACCCTCGAGCCACAGCACGGCACCGCGCTCGTACTTCAGGATCGTCCACGTGCTGTCTACGTCAGGAGCGGACTCGGCCGGCAGTCCGTACGTCGCTCGCTCCTCGTTGATGAGCGACATCGCGGTCGTCGGATCGTTGTTGCGCAGCGCGGCCTCGGCGCGGAGTAGGAGCATCTCGGTGCCCTTGGCGAGCGGCACTTCGGCGCCCACATCCGGATACTTCTGCTCGCGGAAGAACGGCGTCTTCCCATCCTGCCCCGTCTGGATGGCACCCTTTGAGGTCTTGACCGAGTCCCACGGCACACGCGGATCGCCGAACACGGTCGCCCACGTGGTGCCCCACACGCTGATCTCGCGACGCGTGTGCGTCTCGTACGCGACCTGGTTGTTCTCGCGCTCGGTGTTGTCCGAGAAGATCGCGTTGAACACGAAGTCGTCGGGCACCTGCTGCGCGTCGGCCGCCGCGTTGGTCCAGTCACCGAGCCACGCACGGACCGACGCGCGCCCCGCGAGCGCCGCGGACGCGAGGGTGTCCTGCCCTCCCTGCGCTTGCGCGAGCTGCAGCGCCTGCGTGAAGTCCGAGTCGGCGCGCTGGAAGTAGACGGAATCGCTCTGCTTCGGCCCGTCGTCGATCACCGCCGAGCAGCTCGTCTCGCCGAGTAGGCGGTTCGCGAAGCCGGCGTACAGATACGCACGGATCGCGAGGGGCGTGGTGTTGAATTCGTCACCGAGCACGGTCTTCATGCGCTCGATGCCGTTCTCCGCCACCCAGCGCGCCCGTTGCATGTCGCCCCAATCGGGGTTCGCATCCTCGGGCGTGACGGTACCCAGGTAGTACTCCCGCTCCACCGAGTAGTTGCCGGAATGGCTCAACTCGCCGGACGTCACGGCGAGATCCTCCAGGAAGTTGCCGAGCGCGTAGGACAGATCGCCGGACATCCCATTGACGAGCCCGGGCATGGCCGCCGGCGTGTTGAGCTGCGAGTCCTCGATCGGCCCCGGATTGGTGACGGAGAAATCGCAGGCCGCGCACAGCAGGACACCGGCCGCGAGCACGCCCCACGAAGCGCGGAGGAATGAATGTCTCATCATCGATCCTCGTCGCATGGTCAGAAGGTTACCCGCAGCGACGCCAGGAACGTGCGGTAGCTGGGGAAGTTGTAGTAGTCGCGACGGCCGAAGCTGTTGTCGCGGTAGTCGTTCACCTCGGGATCGGTGCCCGTGTAGTCGGTGACCGTGAAGAGGTTCTGCGCGGCGAACGTGAGCGATGCGTTGCGCACGCCGCCGATGAGATGCGAGGGCAGATCGTACGTGAGCGAGATGTTGCGCAGGCGGAAGAAGTCCGACGACTCCACCCAGTAGTCGTAATTGTGATCCTTCGACACCTGCGTGCAGCGCATGCGCTGGAGCGCGGTCACGTCGTTGAGCGCGGACGCGTCACCCGCCTGCGCCGCGCGCATCTTCGCCTGCACGTCGTAGCACGGCCGCCAAACGCCCTTGTACGCGTTCTGGAAGCCGAGCGCGTTGAGGAGATAGCCGCCGCGCTGGAACTCGCCGAGCACGTCCAGCGTGAAGTGCTTCAAGAAGGTGATGCTCGTCGACGGGCTGATGATCTTGTTCGGATACTCGGAGCCGAGGAACGCGCTCGAGTCGATGACCGGGTCGGCGAAGGCGTTCGGGTTGAGCACCTTCATCCCGAAGTAGCTCGGGACCGGGTACCCCTCGGTCACGTGCGTCCGCATGACGGACGAGATGACGATGTCCTGCCCGCCGAGATCGCCCGCCTTGCTGTTGATCGTCGTGTAGTTGAGCCGGGCGTGCCAATCGAAGTCGGGATTCCGCACGAGCTCGGCATCCACCGAGAGCTCGATGCCGTTGTTGAAGATCTGGCCGACGTTCTCGAGCTGCGAGCTCAGGAAGCCCTGCGATTGCGGGAACACCATCGGGATCAGCGCATCGAAGGTGTGCTGCTTGTAGTACGTGAAGTTCACACCGAGGCGTCCCGAGAGCGCGCTGGCGTCGAAGCCGCCCTCGTACTCGCGCGTGCGCTCCGGGCCGAGGTTCGGATTTCCCAGCTGACTCGGCGTGAACGCCGGCTGGCCATCCTCGGCGGCGATGGGATCCCACGTGCGCACGGCATCGAAGGCGCCCGGCGCCTTCCCCGATTCGCCGACGGCGCCGCGCAGCTTCATCGTCTCGATGATCGACGACGGCCAGAACGACTCGTCGGAGATGACGTACGACGCGCTCAGCTTCGGGTACGGCTGAAGTCCGAAGCTCTTCCCGAACGCGCTGTTGCCATCGACGCGCAGTCCGGCGGTCACGAAGAGCCGATCGCGCCACGCGAGCTCCTGCTGTAGGAAGAAGCCGGCGTTCACGACGCGTTCCTTGACGTCCGATGTGACATCGCGCAGCGCGGCCGAGGTCAGCGTGGGCTCGCCCGGCCCTGAGAAGTTGCTCGCCGAGATGCTGCTCGCCGTGTTGCGGCTGTCGAAGATCTGACCGCCCCACGAGCTCGTGGACACGAACGAGCCGCCGAAGGGCTGCTTGAACGTGCCCGCGTAGTCCATCGTGATCAGCGTGCGGTTCCACGTCTCCCAATACAGCTGGCCCAGGTCGGCACGCGGAAAGCCGAAGGGCTCGAGCGTGGTGAGGAGTGCGTTGTTGTAGTCGTAGCCCACGCTCAACCGGTTGTTGAGCTTCTCGCCGGGGTTGTACGTGACCGTGAGGCCGGTGATGTAGTGGTCGGAGTTCGTGACGCTCGGTGCCGTGAGGATCGCGGCGTTGTTCACACAGATGACGGTCGAGTCCGCGCAGCCGGAGCCCTGGAAGTTGCCGTACGGCCCGCGCGACACGTTGAGCAGGAAGCCGTTCCCGTTGTTCCCGTCCTGCACCCAGTTGACCTTGCGCTTGGTGTAGGACGAGCTGAGCGCGAAATCCAGCCCGGACATGGGACGGAACGAGAAGTTGCCGCGGAAGCCGCCGTCCTTGTTGCCGCCGGTCCGGATGACGCCCGCTTCATCGGCGTAGTTGCCGGAGAAGTAATAGTTGGTCGTCGTGTTGCCGCCGCGAACCGAGAGGCTGTAGCGCTGCACGGCACCGTTCTGCAGCCAGGAGCCGCTCGCGGGACAGGTCGGATCTTCGAAGCGTGTGCTGTCGCTGCTGATGAGATCCGGCCCACGGCACTCGTTGAGGAACAACCCCGTGGGATCGTCCGATGGCCCGACGTGCCCCATGTTGTTGATGCCTTCGCCGATCGAGCCGCTCCAGATCGGCCGATTGTCGCTGCCGTGCTTCGTGAAGATCTGGATGACGCCGCCCGACGCTTCCGTTCCATAGAGCGTCGTCGCCGCCGGCCCCTTCACGACTTCGATGTGATCGATGTCGGCTGGATCGATGTCGTTGAGCGGCATGGTGGCCTGCCGTCCACCCACGGTCGTCGGCGTGTGGCCGTTGAAGATGCGCACGCCGTCGATGTAGATGATCGGATCGTTCCCCTGACTCACGCTGTTGTTCCCGCGCAGCCGGATGGTGCCGCCCGCACCAGGCTGCCCGGAATTCGCGAGCACCGTGACGCCCGGCGTGCGTCCCGCGAGGATCTGCTGCGGATCCGATGCCGACGCGCTCGCGATCTCGTTCGCGTTGAGGGTCGAGATGCTGTTGCCGATCTCCTTGGTGCGTTCGGCGCCCGTCGCGGTGACGACCATCGCTTCGAGGGTGACCGCCGTGCGGTGCAGCCCCACATCCAGCCGCGTCTCCTGTCCGGCCGTCACGGTGATCGGCCGCTCGATCGCCTCGTAACCGAGCATGCGGACCCGCACGGTCACTGTTCCAGCGGGTACGTCGGCAATGGTGTACGCACCCTGCGCATCGGCCATTGCCCCCTGCCGGGTACTCGCGATGAACACCTGCGCGCCGGCGAGCGGCTCCGCGCTGGCCGCGTCGGTGATGACGCCGCTGATCGTTCCGGTGCCTTGCTGCGCAGCCACCACGCGCGGGACGCCGAACGCGACGAGCGCGATGGCGACGAGCCGGCGCATCATGCGAATCTCAGCACGATTCATCATACCCTCCTGTCCGCATCCTCATCTCCTGGATTCAGTAGCCCCGCACTTCCCCGTCGCGACGCGGATCGGCGGCGCCGACCCATCGCGAACCGATGCGGGCAATGACGTGAACGCCCCCGAACGAGAGGTCCACGGGTGGGGTGGTCTGGATCACGTAGCCGAGCTGCCGCGCCGCCTCGAGCACCGTGGGACTGAAGCCGTCCTCGAGACGCAGCCGGTCCGTGACCGTGGGGATGACCCGCGGCATGCGCAGCGCCTGCAGCGGGTCGAGGCCGTAGTCGAGCGTGTAGACGATGGTCTCGACGACGGCGGGCGGGATGGCCGCCGATCCCGGCGAGCCGACGACCATCTCGACGTGTCCGTCGTGCAGCACGATCGTGGGTGAGATCGTGGACGCGGGCACGTGGTGCGGCCCGCGCGCGTTCGCGCTCGAGTCGGAGCGCGAGAAGTTGAGCGCGGCGCTGTTGAGGAACGCGCCGGCCACCCACGTGCCCGAACCGAAGAAGAGGCCGTTCGTGTACGTGAGCGCGACGGCGTTCCCATCGGCATCGACCGCGGAGAGATGCGTCGTCTCACCGTAGCCATCGTCGCCGGGATTCATCGCCGTGTTCGCGGCGTGCGGCGCGAAGCGTGACGGCGCGAAGGGTACGAGCCGCGCGCACGCCGGCGCCGGCGTCACGGTGTCATCGGGCCAGGGATTGCCCGGCGTGAGGCGCGCGGGGATCGAATCGGATGCCACGAGCGAACTCCGCACGGCCGCGTACGGCAGCGAGACGAGTCCCGCCGCCGGGACGCCCGCGTAGTCGGGATCGCCGATGTAGGCGTTGCGATCGGCCACGCTCACGCGCATCGCGCTGCTCAACACGCGGAACGCCGCGGGCGAACGCGTCGGCAGTCCGAGCTTCGGGAGGTCGTACGGCGCGAGGAGGTTGAGCGTCTCGAGCACCTGCACGCCCGACTGCGGCGGCGGCGCCGAGAGCACCGCGCGGCCACGGTAGACGGTGCACACCGGCCGCTTCCATCGCGGCCGGAAGTCGGCGAAGTCTTCGGTGGTCACCGGATTGCCGCCGGCGCGCAGCACGTGCACGATCTCGCGCCCGATCTCGCCTTTGTAGAACGCATC
>DASVCF010000032.1:0-7736 GCA_036381735.1 Gemmatimonadaceae bacterium
CTACCGACCCTGACCCCATCGCCCCCCGAGCGGCCCGTGCGATGATAACGAAAGCGCCCGCCGGAGCTCCGGCGGGCGCTTCACGGTCGCGAGAAGGCGCGGCCGCTATTTCTTCTTCTTGCAGTACACCTTGATCATCGACTTCACGGTCTTGTCGTACTGCTGCATCGCGTCCAGCAGCTGCTTGGCGCTCGCTGGCGCAATGGAGCCGCCCTGCATGAGATTCGCCTGCGACGCGCTGAAGGCATCACTCGCCTGCTGCGCCTGATCGCAGCTCTTCTCCTTCTGGTTCCCACGCACGAGCTGATCACCGATCGCGAACTGCGACACGCCGGCGAGGAACTTGGCGGCTGGCGACGGAGCGACGGAGTCGGCCAGCGTGAGGACCTGCGCAGCGTGCTGGTAATCCGCCAGCGCCTTCGTCGTGTCGGCATGGTGATACGCGTTGTTCCCCATCACCAGGAGCGTCTGTCCGACTCGCGCCGAATCCGCGCCGTTCGCCAGGGCCTGTTTCAGTGAGGCGATGGCACTATCGGGGTGGTTCATGTCCAGCTGCGACTGCGCCAGCGCAAACCACACCGGCCCCTGCTTGGGATTGATGCTCAGCGAGCGCCGCGCGGCGTCGATGGACTGCTGGGTCTGGCCGGCCAAGTGCTGCGTCTGAGCATCGAGCGCCCAGAGTGACGCACTGTTCGGATACTTGGCCACGGCGCGCGACGTCACCTCGGCCGCCTTCTGCGGCTGGCTGTCCGCCGCGTACGCTGCCGCGAGCTTCTGGAAGTAGCTGGTATCGACCGCGGCCGTATCGACCTGGGCCAACTTTTCACCAGCCTGAATCGCCTGCTTCCAGTCCTGACTCGCAAGCATGATGAGCCAGTCGAGCTTCACGAGGTCGGGGTCGTTCGGATTGTCGGCGACCGCCTTCTCGATGATCGGCTTGGCGAGCGCGGCCTTGCCGCTGGTCGCGAGCTCACGCACGACCTGCGTCTGCAGATCCACGTTCTTCGGATCGAGCGACAGCAGCGTGGTCCACGTCTCCACGGCCTTGTCCGCGTTGCCGGCGTCCTTGTACGCCTGCGCGAGAAGGCCGAGGGCCGGCTTGTTCTTCGGATCGATCTGGACGACCTTCGACGTCACCGCGATGATCGAATCCGGCGGCATCTTGAGACCGACGTACGCCTGCGCGAGGCAATCGCGCCCGATCGTCGAATTCGGGTAGGTCGCGATCGCCTTCTGCGCGGACTGCACCGCGGCCTGGTACTGCCCGGCCTGGTTCGCGTGCACGCACGCCATCACATCATCGTACTGCTGGCGCGCCTGATCGATCGACTTGGCGACCGTCTTCGCGGCATCGCCAAGCTTCTTGTCATCGACCACCGGCACCGGCTGGATCATGTTGGGGTTGCTGGCCAGCACGAGCTGCGCAGCGATGCGATACCCGTCGGGGGTCTTCGACGCGGTCCCGTCCACGAACTGATCGGCGCGCAGCGCCTGCGCGAGCAGGCGGGACGTAATCGGATCGGGAGCGCTGTCCGGATTGAACCCCGACGCCTTGAGGTTCGCATCGATCGCCTGCTTCGGGATGACGAGCAGCTTCTTCTGATCGATGTCGTGCTGCAGACGACTCCGCAGCTCCTCGGCCGCATCCGCGCCGAGCCCTTTCTCAGGCGAGCGGAAAGTGACGACCAGCAGTCGGGGTGTCTCTTGAGTACTTTGCGCGTAGAGCGAGGCCGGCATCGCGCCGAGACTCCCGGCCAGCAGCACTCCGAGAACTGCCCTCGCTTCACGTGTCATTGCCTTCACGTTCACTACCTCCAGAGCGTTGAACAGATGTACCCCGTCCCGCACTGCAAGGTCCGCTTTGTACGACTGGGACGCGAGGGACGTAGGAGCGATGCGCGACCACCCACCCTCAAACCCCACAGTATCGCACGAGGTTCACCCTCGTGCAAGCGGCGCATTGCGCTGGCGTCCCGGCAATCGCCATCCGTCGGGCGCGCGCGAGGGATCATCGCGCCGTGAGCGAGGCGGCCGGAGCGGCGCTCGAAGCGGCCAGAAGGTCCTTCGCCGCGGCGATGACCTCCTCGGGCCGCACCTCGCCGACAAATGTCGCCGTGTGGTCGCACCACGAGGTCATGCAGTTGGTTCCACAGACGGCGCAGTCGAGACGCCACGAGATCAGCGGTCGATGGCGCGCGCGCGTCAACGGCGCTCCCGTGATCAGGTTCCCGCACCAGTAGATGCCGACGGTCGGCGCGCCCACGGCCGTCGCGGCGTGCAGCGGCCCCGAGTCGTTCGAGATGACGACGCGCGCGCGCTCCGCCAATCCCAAGAGCGCGCCGAGCGTGGTCCTACCGCAGAGATCGATGGCCGGCGCCCGCATGCGGCCGATGACGCGCTCGACCGTTCCCCGCTCCGACGACAGCCCGGTCACCGCGACCTGGAGTCCCGCCTCCGCCATCGCATCGCCCGCGGCGGCGAAGTGCTCCGGCGGCCACTCGCGCCGCGGGTCCGATGCACCGGGGTGCAGGAGGGCCAGCGGGCTGCCGTCGACGGGCACGAGGCGCGCCGCATCCGCGCGGTCGCGCACCGTGACCGTGAGCCGCGGCTCGAGCGTGACCGGCTCCGCGCCGACGAGGGCGACGACGTCCAGCGCGCGCGAGATCTCCGATTGGAAGTAGACGTACGGCGCCGAGCGGTCCAGCGGCTCGGCATCATCGGCCTTGAGTCCCACCGTCACGCGGGCACCGAGCCGGCGCGTGAATGGATTCGAGTAGCGGCCGCCGCCGTGCAGCTGCAGCGCGAGATCGAACGCCTCGCGCCGCATCGCGTCGAAGAAGCGCTCCAGTGCATCCTCGTGCACCGGCGGGCCGTCGGTCACGTTCACGCCTTCGGCGGGCGGAAGGACGATCACCCGATCGATCGGCGACGGACGCGATGCGAGCAGCTGCTCGTGAATGCGCGAGCCCAGCAGCGTGATCCGGGCATCGGGGTACGCCGCGCGCAGCGCGTCGATGGCGGGGAGCGCGAACAGGAAGTCGCCGATCCGATTGGCGCGCAGCACCGCGATCTCCCGAACATCCGCGACGCGATCGCGTACGCCATCGAACGGTGAGCCCGCGTCCATCGCTACCTCTGCTCCACGGTGGTCGGGGCGCGGACGGGCTCCGTTTCGCGCGGGAGCGCGCGGGGCGCATCCACGCGGCGGTCGGGGATCGTCGTCGGCAATTCCTGGTGAAATGCGCCCGACGGAATGAGCCCGCATCCGCCGTAGCGCGCCATCACGCGCATCTGCGCGAGCACGTCCTCGCCACAATGCTGCGGCGGCAGGTCGTGCCAGAAGGTGAACCCGCCGCTCTCACGCAGCGCGTCCGCGTCGTACAGCACACACCCACCGATCCACGCGACGCGGTACTTGCGCTGCCGCTCCGGCGTGAGGTTCAGCCGGCGCTGCACATGGTAGAGATTGGCGGCGCTGTGCAGGTGATACCGCTCCCACGCGGGCGTGTCCGGCTCGACGCGCTCCGGCCGCACCGGCCCGTCCCAGAACTCGATGTGCTGTTGATGCGGGCGCACATCGTGGACGTAGCTCAGCCCGATCACCGCGCACCCGACGAAGCCGCACCGCTCCTCGCGAATCGCGCGCAGCATGCGCTCCAGGACGTCGGGTTCCAGCATCACGTCGTCATCGAGGAAAAGCGCGTACGGCGACGTCGAGGCATCGAGCAGGAACTGCCGCTGCTCCGCCATCCCGCGCCTCGGCACGTGCTTGAGCATCTGCACCTGCACGCCGCGCGCGCGCATCAGCCGCACCACCGCGCTGATCTCGGGGACGGCGACGACGTCCGAGCCTTCGCTCTGATCGGAGACGATCACGCGGAAGTCGCGCCAGCTCTGCGCGCTCAGGCTCGTCAGCGTGACGGCGAGCGCGCACGGCCGATTGAAGGTCGGGATGAGGACATCGACGGCGCTCATCGCGTACCGTCGGCGACATGCGCGATGCAGATGCGCGTCATCGCGATGCCCATGCCGCGCCCCCGCGCGTCGGCACGTCCGTCCGTTCGCGCGCGATGAAATCGGCGATGCGCGCCACGTGCGTGAACGCGTAGTTGAACATCGGCTCGAACGGCATGTCGATGTTCATCGTCCGGAACCGCGCCATGACGCGGACCATGTGCCCCACCGGCGCGCCGCCGGGCTCGCGCACGAATCCTGGCAGGATCGTGCCGACCGCGCGCAGCACGAGCGACGCGGCGAAGAGCGCGTAGAACGCGTCGAGCGCGGGGAGCCCGGCGCCGCGGAACACCGTGAGCGCCACGCCCCCGACCACCGGACCGATCGCCTCCGCCGTACCGGACGCCGCGCCGAGCGAGGCGATGTACGAGGGCATCCGCCCCGGCGGCGCGAGCTTGAGCATCAGGTTGTTCAGGTTCGCGTTGTAGGCGCTCCACCCGAAGCCCGAGATGAACTGGATGAGCACGATGGGCCAGATGCGGTGCGGTGTCACGACGAACCACAACAGAACCACCAACGTGATGAGGTAGGTGCCGGCGCGCAGCGCCGTCTTGCTGCCGAAGTGATCGCCGAGCCGTCCCCAGTACGCCTGCGTCAGGGAGCCGGTGAGGTTCGTGATGACGGAGAACGCCATGACCAGCGTGAACGACAGTCCGAGCTGCTGCAGCATGAACACGGTGAAGAACGGCCCCACGAGTCCGATCGCGAAGTGCCAGAGCGCGACGAAGATGAGCAGGCGCCGCACGTTCGGATCGCGCGCCGGCCCGGTGAGCGCCTCGGTGATGGATGGTTCTTCGACGCGCGACTCCTTGCGCCGCGGCACGGGGACGCCGCCGAGGAACGTGAGGCCGATCAGGCCGAGCAGCGCGCCGGCAGCGAACAGGATGGCGAACGCATCGGGCGCGTCCGCGTGCGATGCCCGCCATCGATCCAGTCCGAGCGCGGCCACGAGCGCGACCGCCTGGCCGACGAGCCCGGTGACGCGGCTTCGCCGGCCGAGGAACGCACCGCGCACGCTCGCCGGGATGAGCTCCGCCATCCAGGTGAGAAAGGCGAGATCGAAGATGGAACCGGCACACGCGGAGACCGCGACGATCACCACCAACAGCCAAGACGCGAGACTCCCGGATGCGACGACGAAGGGGATGCCCGCCGCGAGCAGCAGCGCGCTGCGCGACAGCGCCGCCGCGCGGAGCGCCGAACGCTTCCAGTGCCCCGCGCGCTCGATGTGCCACGACGTGTAGAGCTGCGTGAGCTTGATGGCGAGCGGCAGCGCGGCGAGCAGTCCGATGAGCTCGTTGCCCGCGTGCAGCGCGAGCGCGTAGCCGGTGAGAAAGACGCCGCCGGTGAGCTGCCCCATGATCGCCTGGAACGATCCGTACATGTCGAGCCGGCGGCCCACGGCCGCGCGGGCCGCGTGCGCGTCGGTACTCCACAGCTCACCAGCATGTGTCGCGATCTCCGGCACCCGGCCGCCTTACGGCCAGGATGTCTCGCGCATCGGCAGCACCATGACCTCGGGGATCACGCTCTCCTCCGGCTGCGTGAGGACGAAGCGCACGGTGTCGGCGACGTTCTTGGGATCCTGCAGCGTGCTCGCATCGATGTCGGGGAAGCGATCCAGCAGGAACGGCGTGCGCATCCCACCGGCGATGACCGCGGTGACCTTCACGCCGTGCGGCCGCGCCTCGACGTGCAGCGCGTAGCTCAGACCGAGCAGCCCCCACTTGCTCGCGTGGTACGCGGACGCGTTCGCCCACGCGCGCTTGGCGGCCGTCGAGACGATGTTGACGATGTGGCCGCGTCGCTGCGCGGTCATGATGCCGAGCGCGAACTTCGACAGGAGAAACGGTCCGCGCAGATTGACGGCGAGCACGCGATCCCACTCCTCGACCGAGAGCTCGTCGATGGAGCGCGTGACATCGGTGCCCGCGTTGTTGATGAGGATGTCAAGCCGGCCGTGATCCGCGACCGCGCCCGCGATGGCGGCTTCGGCCTGCGATGCATCGCTCACATCGAGCGTGCGCGCGCTCGCATCGACGCCCGCAGCCTGCAGGCGCTGTGCAGCTGCATCGGCCGTGTCCGCGCGCACGTCCGCGACGATCAACGTCGCGCCTGCCTCGGCGAGCGATCGCGCGATCGCGAAGCCCAAGCCCTGCCCACTCCCGGTGACGAGTGCGATGCGGCCAGTCAGCGGCCGCGCGCTCGATGGCGTCTCGAGCGCCTGCTCCAGTGTCTGCATGGAATCCCTCGTGGATGTCTGATGTGCACGCCTCACGTCTGCGTGCCGTGCGGGTCATCGCGCGATGTGCGCGTCCGTTTTCGTGGCGACGCAATCGACATGCCCCGGATGACGATGCACGTGGTGATGTCGCGAAGTATTCGCTTCTCCTCGCGGCGACTGGTCCACCAGTTGCATTGGTCGCTTCTCGTCGTGACCCACCGCGTGGTACTCACTCTTCCGGCGTTGTTGGCCGGCCCACCTTCGTTCGGGATGGCTCGCAGTGACTGTGTTGGCTTCTTCGTTGTCCGATGTCGGCTTCACCCGCGCGTTGCCCTCGCCGCGGCGTCTTGCCGTCTTTCGCGCGCTTCAGGTCGGAGACATGCTCTGCGCGGTTCCGGCGTTACGCGCGCTGCGCGCTGCCTACCCGCAAAGCGACATCATCCTCATCGGCATCCCATGGGCGCGTGACTTCGCGGCCCGCTACGATCGGTATCTCGACGGCTTCATCGAATTTCCCGGCTTCCCCGGGCTCCCCGAGCAACCCGTGCACACGCGGCACATTCCATTCTTCCTGCGCGATGTGCAGCGGCACGGCTTCGATGTCGTGCTGCAGATGCATGGAAGCGGGCGGCTCACGAACCCCATCGTGGCACTCTTCGGTGCATCGCGATACGCGGGGTTCCGCGAAGCGCACGGCTTCTGCCCCGACGATCCCGCGAACTTTCTCGAATGGCCGACCGGCGGCCCCGAGATTCGCCGGCTGCTGCAGCTCACGACCTTCCTCGGCGCCCCGTCGCGCGGTGACCATCTCGAGTTTCCCATCCGCGACGCCGATCGCGCGGAAGTGCACGACACCCCGGCACTGCGCGAGCTTCGCCCCGGCGAATACGTCTGCATCCATCCCGGCGCGCGCGATCCGGCGAAGCGATGGTCGCCCGCGCGCTTCGCGGCCGTCGCCGACGCGCTCGCCGATGCGGGGCTTCAGGTCGTGCTCACCGGCACGACCGCCGAAGCGCCGATCACGCGCGCCGTCGCCGATGCGATGCGCGCGACGCCGCTCGATGCCGCGGGGCCGATGAGCCTCGGCGCGCTCGCCGCGCTCATGCGCGATGCGCGACTCGTGATCTGCAACGACACGGGCGTCTCGCATCTCGCGTGCGCGGTCGGCGTGCCGAGCGTGGTCATCTTTCTCAGAGCCGATCCCGAGCGGTGGGCGCCGCTCGATGTGACTCGGCATCGCATCGTGTACGATCCGCGCTCGTGTCGCCGCCGAGCGCCCGATCACGCGCTCGCGGGGCGCGCCTGCCCCGACGGCGTGACGGCGGACATCGTGCTCGCCGAAGCCGCGCCGCTGCTCACCGTGGACCGTGCCTATGCCGCCTAGGGGGGAACGATTGCGAATCCTCACGTGGCATGTGCATGGCAACTACCTCTACTATCTCGCGCAGGTCCCGCATGAGTTCGTCATTCCCGTCAAACCGGGGCGCCCCGCGGGATA
>DASVCF010000033.1:0-4049 GCA_036381735.1 Gemmatimonadaceae bacterium
GACCCCATTGATCCGCGTCGCTCGGAACGACCGCCAGACCAATACTTCACCCCCTGAGGAACGCTCATGGAGAGCCTGCTGCGCGACGTCCGGCTCGCGGTCCGCGCCATGCGTCGGAGTCCGTCGTTCACCGCCATCGCGGTGCTCTGTCTCGCGCTGGGAATCGGTGCCACGAGCACCATCTTCGGCATCGTCGACGTGCTCTTCTTCCGGCCGCCCGCGGGCGTCGGAGCTCCCGGCTCTATCGTGCGACCGTACATCGCGCGCACGACGGGGAGCGTCCAGACATCGCCGACGGGAAGTTCGAGCACGTCGTACCCCGAGTACCTCGACCTGCGTGACAACCAGCGCTCGCTGAGCGGGATCGCGGCATTCATGAACGTCGCGCTCAGCATCGGCGAAGGGTTGAGCACGGAGCACGCGGACGGCCTCCTCGTCACGGGCAACTACTTCTCGGTGCTCGCGGTGCAGCCCGCGCTCGGCCGCTTCTTCGCCCCCGAGGAGGACAACGGGCCGGGCTCTCCGCCGGCGGTCGTCCTGAGTCACGCGTACTGGCAGCGCGTGTTCGGGGGTGACCGCGCATCGATCGGCACGCAACTGCGCATCGACGGGCGCCCCTACACCATCGTCGGCGTCGCCCCCGCGGGCTTTCACGGCCTCGACGCCGACGCGGTCGACCTGTGGGTGCCCATGTCGCAGGCGACCAACGTCGGCGAGGACAAGAGCTTCTTCGCGAACCGGTACGCCATCCAGGTGCAGACCGTCGGCCGCCTCGCGCGCGGCGTGACGCGCGAGCGCGCGCAGGCGGACCTGCAATCCATCATCCGCCACGTCGCCTCGCAGCAGGACACCAGCCGGGCGATGCATCTGGATCCCGATCCGAAGCTCACCCTGGGCCCCATCCTCTCGGCGCGTGGTCCGAGCGTCTCGCAGCAGGCGATGATGGCGCGGTGGCTCGCGCTCGCGGCCGCGCTCGTGCTCGCGATCGCCTGCGCGAACACGGCCAACCTCCTGCTCGCGCGCGCGGCCACGCGACGGAAGGAGATCGCCATCCGCCTCTCCGTCGGCGCGAGCCGGTGGCGCCTCGTGCGCCAGCTCCTCACCGAGAGCGTAGTGCTCGCCGTGCTCGGCGCGGCCGGCGGCATCCTGCTCGCGCTGTGGGGGACGCAGCTCGTGCCCACCGTGGGGCTGCCGCCACTCCGCTTCTTCGCGCAGGGACGCGTGCTCGTCTTCGCCGTCGCGGCCGCGGTCATCTGCGGCATCCTGTTCGGGCTCGCCCCCGCGCTCAGCGCATCGCGCGCGCAGCTCGCCGTCGCCATGAAGGAAGGGATGCGTGAGGGAACGGACCGGCGCTCGCGTCTGCGGTCGACGCTCATGGTCGCGCAGGTCGCGCTCGCCGTGGTGCTCCTCACCGGCGCCGGCCTCTTCGTGCACAGCCTCCGCAACGTGCAGGCGATCGAGCCCGGCTTCGATGTCGATCATCTGTTGTACGCCTCGCTCGATCTCGCGAGCGTCGGCTTCCCCGACAGCGCCGTGGCACCGTTCTATGAGCGTGCGCTCGCGCGCGTGCGCGCGGTGCCGGGCGTGACGAGCGCCACGCTCGTGCGACCGACGCCGATGAGCAACAGCGTCTACATGATGGGCTACACGATTCCAGGCCAGTCCTCGCCGTCGAAGGATGCGCGGCCGGACCCCGGTCGGCTCATGAACGGCGAGTCCGCGCTCACCGTGACTGCGGGCCCGGATTACTTCACGACGATCGGCACACCGATCCGCCAGGGACGCGACTTCACCGCCGCCGATCGCAAGGGCAGCGAGCGCGTCGCCATCGTGAACGACGCCTTCGCGAAGAAGAACTGGCCGAGCGAGAGCCCGATCGGCAAGTGCATCGACATTGCCAAGGACTGCTACACGGTGGTCGGCGTGGTGGCGAACGCGAAGTACGCGAACATCGAGGAGAAGCAGCGCGCGGCCTTCTTCCTCCCGATCGCGCAGACGGGTGGCAGCGGCTCGCTCCTCATCCGCACGGCGGGCGATCCGTCCGCCGTCATCGCCTCGGTGCGCCGAGCGCTGCTGGAGCTGGGGAGCAACCTGCCATACCCCGAGCTCAAGACACTCGAGGACCAGATGCGTCCGCAGCTCCAGCCCCGTCGGCTCGGCGCGGCGATGTTCGGCGTCTTCGGGCTGCTCGCGCTCGTGCTCGCGGCCATCGGCCTCTACGGCGTCATCTCGTACGCCGTTACGCAGCGCACGCACGAGGTGGGGATCCGCATGGCGCTCGGCGCGCAGCCCGCGCACGTGCTCTCCCTCGTCGTCCGGCAAGGCGCGGTGCTCACGCTGGCGGGGCTCGTCATCGGCGTCGCCGGTGCGCTCGGCGCGGCGCGGCTCATCACGCATCTGTTGTTCGGCGTGAGCGCGACGGATCCGATCACCTTCGTCGGTGTCGCGGTCGTCCTCGCCGCGGTCGCCGCGCTCGCGAGCTATCTGCCCGCGCGGCGCGCGACGAAAGTCGATCCGATCATCGCGTTGCGCGCGGAGTGATCCGGAAACCCCGACGGAGCAGCTTCGTAGGAGGCAGAGGCACCTGCCCTGCTAGCCGAATCCCATCCTGACATAGGAGAGGTCGCATGCGCATCCCTCGCACCCACTCGAGCGATGCAGTCGCCGCTGTCCCGCGGTCTCCACGCCGCGCAACATATTCGATGCTGTCGGCCGCGCTGCTCGCGGCCGCGGCATTCACCGTCCGGCCCGCCGCCGCGCAGCAATCGCAGCGCTACACACTCTCCGGCTCGGACGTCGCCGTCTGGAACCTCGTCGGCAGCATCACGCTCGGCCCCGGCACCGGCTCCAGCGTCGTCGTGACCGTCGCCCGAGCTGGCACAGATGCCGGGCAGCTGCAGGTACGGCACGGAGCGCTGGACGGACACGATGCGCTCCGCGTCGTCTTCCCCGCACGCGACATCCACTACGACGCGCGGGACTACACCGGCCAGGGACGCATCACGCTGAACACGACCGTCCGCGTGAACGACGATGGCACGTTCGGCGAGAACGGCGGCCGGCGCATCCGCATCTCCACCCGCGGTGGCGACATCGAGGCGCGCGCCGACTGCCAGGTGCTCGTCCCCGAGGGGAAGGCGGTCACCGTGCACCTCGCGGCGGGCATCGTCAACGCTGCCAACGTGAATGGGCAGATCACCACGGACGTGCTCCTCGCCGACGTGCACGGGCAGCAGATGCGCGGCCCGATGCGCGTCCGGAGCACCTCAGGGGACGTGACGCTCGATGGCCTGCGCGGTCCGGTGGATGTGCAGACCGCGTCCGGCGACGTCACCCTGGGCGGCGCGCAGGACGTGGTGATGATCCAGACGTCCTCGGGCGACATCGGCCTCCGCGATGCCCACGCGACACGCGCCACCGTGCAGAGCGCATCGGGTGACGTGCGCGCCGCGGGCCTCGCGCTCGGCGAGCTCGCGGTGAGCACGAGCTCGGGCGACGTCCATCTCGACAGCTCGCGCGTCAACGACCTGACGGTCAACTCCTCGAGCGGCGACATCGACGTGGCGCTCGCGCCGGACGTGAAAGCCGCGCGGCTTTCGGCTAGCTCGGGCGACGTCACGGTGCGCGTACCGCAGGGGACCGGCCTCGCCTTCGACGCAACGACCGGCAGCGGCGACGTGAACGTGGACAGCTCGAGGCTCGGCATGCAGGTGCTCACGCACCGCGATCACCGCTTCGTCGGACGGATCGGCAATGGGTCGGCGCGCGTGGAGACGAGCACCGCATCAGGCGACGTGCGCATCGTGCCGGTCCGCTCCGGCAGCTAGCGACGCGCGCGGTGAAGGGCGTCTTGCAACGGCCGCGATGATCCTCGCGCGGACGATACCGCCACGCTTCGCCCCCGCCAGCCCTTCTGTCACCGCCCCGCGCATCGATAACTTCGGATGGAGCGAAGCCCCATGCGCGCGACGCCCACCGTACGTGCAGCCCTCAGCGACCTCGACATGGACGAGCATTCCACCGATTCCCCAAGTGCGTCTCGTAGTTCG
>DASVCF010000034.1:0-10750 GCA_036381735.1 Gemmatimonadaceae bacterium
GCTACGACAACATCCGCAACATCCTCTCCGGCGATGTGCTCGGCACCTCGCTCATGGTGCTCGTCATCCTCAAAGCGATCAGCTGGGTGATCGCACTCGGGAGCGGCACATCGGGCGGCACGCTCGCCCCGTTGTTCACGCTCGGCGGCGGGCTCGGTGCGCTGCTCGGCGTGATGGCGAGCGCAATCGCGCCGGCGTTGGGGATCGACGTGCGCATCGCGGCGCTCGTCGGGATGGCGGCGATGTTCGCCGGCGCATCACGCGCGGTGCTCACCTCGGTGGTGTTCGCGTTCGAGGCGACGCGGCAGCCGCTGGGACTGCTCCCGCTCCTCGGCGGCGGCACGGCAGCGTATCTCGTTTCGCTGTTCATGATGCGCGGCACCATCATGACGGAGAAGCTGCTGCGGCGCGGCAATCGGATTCCCTCGGAGTACGAGGCCGACTTCCTCGATCAGGTGCTGGTGCGCGATGTCGAGTCGAAGCGCGTCGTCACCTTGAATGCGGATGATCCCGTCGAGGAGGTGCGCGACTGGATCGCGGGGCGTGCGCCGGGCTCCGAGCACCAGGGTTACCCGGTCGTGAACGCCGAGGGGCAGCTCGTTGGCGTCGTCACGCGCCGCGATCTGCTGGATGTCGATCTGCCGATCACGAGCATCGTCGGCGATCTCATCAAGCGGCCGCCCGCCGTGATCTTCGAGGACAACACGTTGCGCGACGCGGCCGACCAGATGGTGCGCGAGAACGTCGGGCGGTTGCCGATCGTCTCGCGCGAGAATCCGCGGAAGCTGCTCGGGCTCATCACGCGCAGCGACATCCTCGGCGCGCACGAACGCCGGATGCGCATGGCGAGCAGGGGGAGCTAGCTCGCCGTGTCATCCCGAGCGCAGCGGAATCTGTCATCCCGAGCGCAGCGAGGGATCTCGCCGATAGCACCAGATCCCTCGCTCTCGCTCGGGATGACAGGGAGCCGAGATCCCTCGCTGCGCTCGGGATGACACCGCGCGGCTAGAACGTCAACCGCTCCAGATACTCGTAGCTCGCGCGCGCGCTGTCCAACGGGGACGGCGGGTCGTCGTGCTCGACGAAGGCGTAGCGGATCCCCGCGCGCTGCGACTGCGCGAAGATCGCGCGGAAGTCGATGCTCCCCTTCCCCACGTCCACCATGTCGCCCGTCTTCGTCATGTCCTTCACGTGCACGAGCGGGAAGCGGCCGGGATACTTCGTGAAGTAGGTGAGCGGGTCCTGCCCGCCCTTCACGATCCAGAAGAGATCGAGCTCCATCGCGACGAGCTGCAGGTCGCACTCGGCGAGCAGGATGTCGTACGGAATGGCACCGTCGATCGGCGCGAACTCGAAGTTGTGGTTGTGGTAGCCGATCGTGATCCCCGCCTTGCGCGCAATCTCGCCCGCCCTGTTCAGCTCGTCGGCCACACGACGGTAGTCATCGAGCGTGCGACGCTGATCGGCGTCGAGCCACGGGCAGATGACGTAGCGCTGACCGAGGGTGACGGCCTCGGCGAGGACGCTGGGCCACTGCGTGCGGATCCGCGCGAGATCGATGTGCGTGGACGGCGAGGTGAGATGATAACGATCGAGGATGGCGCGCATCTCCCGCGGCGTCTTGCCGTGCAGCCCCGCGAACTCCACCTGTGTATAGCCGATCTCGGCGATCGCGGCCAGTGTGCGCTCGACGTCGTGGTCCATGGCCGAGCGCACGGTGTAGAGCTGGATGCCGATCGCATCCAGATGGCGCGCCGTGCCCGTACGAGAGAACACGTCTGCGACGCGCGGCACGAATGGCGATGCGGCGGCAACGCCGAGGAGTTTCAGCAGCTCGCGTCGATGCATGGCAGGGAGGATGAGCGATCGAGAGCGTGTGGACGGTGGCGTGAAGGTATGGGCACGCGCGCCGAGCGTCCAGAGTCGATCCGCGCGGCTGGCGAAGGTCGCGTGCGAGCCGTAACATTCCTCGTCCCACCTCGCAGAAGGATTCCCGCGTCATGCACTCGCGTTCACACATCCCGCCGCACCTCACGGCCCTCACATCGGTCTGCCTCGCCGTCGCCGGCATCGCCGTCGCGGGGCTGGCGCGTCCGTGCTCGGCGCAAACGAAGGTCCCCACGATCCCGTGGCCGCAGCATACGATGAATCGGCCGCAGCCACCCGTGATCGATCCCGGCCCCTCGACCGCACCCGTACCGCCGCCGTCGGACGCCATCATCCTGTTCGACGGCCACGATCTCTCGCAGTGGCGTGGCAGCGACGGCGGGCCCGCGCGGTGGACGGTGCGGGACGGCTACGTCGAGGTGGCGCCGGGCACCGGGGCGATCTCCACGGCACGCGGCTTCGGCGACTGCCAGCTCCACATCGAATGGGCCGCGCCGGTGCCCGCGACGGGCGAAGGCCAGGAGCGCGGCAACAGCGGCGTGTTCCTCATGGGGCGCTACGAGGTGCAGGTGCTGGATTCGTATCACAATGTGACTTATCCAGACGGCCAGGCGGCCGCGGTGTTCGGCCAGTATCCGCCGCTCGTGAACGCGAGCCGCCCGCCGGGCGAGTGGCAGAGCTTCGACATCATCTTCCATCGCCCGCGCTTCGATGCACACGGCACGTTGCTCCAACCCGCGCGCATGACCATCCTGCACAACGGCGTGCTCGTGCAGGACGACGTGGTCCTCACCGGCCCGACCGCGTACCAGCACCGCCCGCCGTACGCCGCACACCCCGATGCCCTGCCGATCATGCTGCAAGATCACGGGTATCGGGTGCGGTTTCGGAATATCTGGATAAGAAAGTTGTGAGCTCTGAGCTGTGAGCTCTGAGCTTTGGGCTGCGAGCGGGTCGTGAGCACGACCATCCAGAGAACTCACAGCTCACAACCGCAACTCACAGCTACTCACAGCCCACAGCTCAGAGCCCATAGCTCATAGCTCACAGCTCACCGCCCCCACCCCTACCACCCCCATGCCCCGATCACTCAACGACAACCTCTACGACGTCTGCATCGTCGGCTCCGGCGCCGGCGGGGGCATGGCGGCGTACATGCTCACGAAAGCGGGCGCGAAGGTCGCCCTCATCGAGGCCGGACCGCTCTGGTACAGTACGAAGGACTCGAAGATGCTGGAATGGCCGTACCAGTCGCCGAGGCGCGGCGCGTCCACCAAGGAGCGACCGTTCGGCGAGTTCGACGGCTGCATCGGCGGATGGGACATCGACGGCGAGCCGTACACCAAAGCGCCCGGCACCGACTTCGCCTGGTGGCGCGCGCGGATGCTCGGCGGGCGCACGAACCACTGGGGGCGCATCTCGCTCCGCTTCGGCCCCGACGACTTCCGACACAAGAGCATCGACGGGCTCGGCGATGACTGGCCCATCAGCTACGACGACCTCAAGCCGTACTACGATGAGGTGGACCGCCTGATCGGCGTCTTCGGGAGCCACGAAGGGCTGCACAATCATCCGGACGGCATCTTCCTTCCGCCACCCAAGCCGCGCTGCTACGAGTTGCTCGTCAAGCAGGCGGCCGACAAGCTGAACATCACCTGCATCCCGTCGCGCCTCTCGGTCATCACCCGCCCACTCAACGGCCGCCCGGCGTGCCACTACTGCGGGCAGTGCAATCGCGGGTGCGGGACGAACTCGAACTTCTCGAGTCCGGGCGTGCTCATCGCCCCCGCACTCGAGACGGGACGCCTCACGATCATCCCGAACGCGATGGCGCGCGAGGTGACGGTCGACAAGTCGGGGCTCGCAACCGGCGTGTCGTACATCGACAAGGCGACGGCCACCGAGCGGCACATCAGCGCGAGCGTCGTCGTGCTCGCGGCGAGCGCGCTCGAGTCGGCGCGACTGCTCCTCAACTCGCGGTCGTCGCTCTTCCCGAACGGGCTCGCGAACTCGAGCGGCGTGGTGGGCAAGTACATCACCGACACCACGGGCACCGACGTCGCCGGCTTCATCCCGAAGATGTTGGACCACGTGCCGCACAACGAGGACGGCGTGGGCGGGATGCACCTCTACATGCCGTGGTGGATCGACAACAAGACGCTCGACTTCCCGCGCGGCTACCACATCGAGATCTGGGGCGGACTCGGCGTGCCGTCGTACGGCTTCATGGGCGGCATCCAGCGCTATGCGCCGGGCGGCGGCTACGGCGCACAGCTCAAGCAGGACTACCGCCGCTACTACGGCGCGACGGTCGGCTTCTCCGGCCGTGGCGAGATGATTCCCAACGAGGACAGCTACTGCGAGATCGATCCGCACACCGTCGATCGCTGGGGGATCCCCGTGCTCCGCTTCCACTGGAAGTGGACCGACCACGAGTACAACCAGGTGAAGCACATGCAGGAGACCTTTCGCTCGATCGTCGCCGAGATGGGCGGCGAGGTGTTCTCGCCGATGCCGAGCAAAGACGACGGCTACGGCATCTCGACGGGCGGCAGCATCATCCACGAAGTGGGCGGCGTGCGCATGGGCGACGACCCGAAGCGCTCGGTGCTGAACAAATACTGTCAGGCGCACGACGTGAAGAACCTCTTCGTGGCCGATGGCGGCCCGTTCGTGACACAGGCGGACAAGAATCCCACGTGGACGATCCTCGCGCTCTCGATGCGGACGAGCGCGTACATCGCGGACCTGCGAAAGAAGGGGGCGGTATGAACGAGCGGGATGCGGGAGGCGGGATGCGGGATGCGGACCGACTCGAGCGGGGAGAGGGAACAGGCGAGAGGCGGGACGACGCTGACAGGGAGAGGGTCCCTGTCGCGGCGGCTGCCACGGACGCCAACGCGACTGACGGAAGCACGCCGTCGCATGATGTAGAGGAGCATGCCGGGCAGGAGATGAGCCGGCGTGAGGCGATGGGGATGCTGGCCATGCTGCCGTTGGGACTCGCCCTACCATGGGGCTCGGGACCGACCGGTGCTGGCGCCGTGATCGCGGCGCCGCCGGCCGCATCCCGCATCCCGCATCCCGCCCCCCCGCGCTTCTTCACTCCCCACGAATTCGACACCGTTCGCGTTCTCGTCGATCTCATCATTCCGCGCGACGAGCGGTCGGGGAGCGCGACGGACGCGGGTGTCCCCGAGTTCATCGACTTCATGATGACCGACCGCCCCAACATGCAGACGGAGGTCCGGGGCGGCCTCGCGTGGATGGACGCCGAGTGCATGCGGCGCTGCGGCAAGACGTTCGTCGACTGCACGGACGCCGAGCGTCGCGCGCTGCTCGACGACATCGCCTGGCCCAAGAAGGCACGCCCCGAGATGAGCCAGGGCGTCGCGTTCTTCAATCGCATCCGCGACCTCACCGCCTCCGGCTTCTGGTCGAGCAAGCTGGGCGTCGAGGATCTGCAGTACCGCGGCAACACGTACGTGCGCGAATGGACCGGCTGCCCGCCGGAAGCGCTCGAGAAGCTGGGCGTACATTACTGACACTGAGCACCGTCGATGAGACACTCCTGGCCGACGTTGGCCATGCTGGCCAGCAGCGCGTTCCTGCTCGGCAGCGCGCCCCCCGCGAGAACGACGGCGTCGCCGCGATTCACCATCTCCTTTCCCGCATCCCTACACGCGGCGCCGATCACCGGCCGCGTGTTCGTCATCATCACGCGCGACTCGACGCCCGAGCCGCGACTGCAGGCGGGATCCTATACCGAGAGCGCGCCGTTCTTCGGCGCCGATGTGCATGCGCTCGCACCGGGACAGGCGGCCGTCGTCGGTGACACGACGCTCGGCTATCCGGTCGCATCGCTGCGTGACATCCCGGCGGGCGACTACTACGTGCAGGCCGTGCTCAACGTGTACACGGAGTTCCACCGGGCCGACGGACACACGGTGTGGGCGCACATGGACCAGTGGGAAGGCCAGCACTTCAACACGTCGCCCGGGAACCTGGTGAGCGAGCCGATGCACGTGCATCTCGATCCGCGGGCCGGCTACACCATTCCGATCTCGCTCACGCGCGTGCTGCCGCCGGTGCAGGAGCCGCCGGACACGAAGTGGGTGAAGCACATCAAGATTCAGAGCCGGCTGCTCACGAAGTTCTGGGGCCATCCGATGTACCTCGGCGCCATCGTGCTCCTGCCCAAGGGTTACGACGAGCATCCCGACGCGCACTATCCCGTGGTGTACGAGCAGGGCCACTTCAGCTTGCGTCCTCCGTTCGGCTTCACGACCGACAGCACACCGCTGTCGCCGCAGATGCGGGCGCGACTGGCGTCGTACAACCGCGAATCCGGGTACGAGCTCTTCCGATCGTGGACGTCGGAGCGCTTCCCGCGGATGATCGCCGTCACGTTTCAGCACCCGACGCCGTATTACGACGACTCGTACGCCGTGAACTCCGCCAACGATGGACCCTACGGCGATGCGATCATGACCGAGCTCATCCCGTACCTCGAGTCGCACTTCCGCATCATTCGCCAGCCGTATGCTCGCGTCTTGACGGGCGGATCCACCGGCGGGTGGGAGTCGCTCGCGCTGCAGATCTACCACCCCGACTTCTTCGGCGGTACGTGGAGTCTGTATCCCGATCCCGTCGATCTCCATCGATATCAGCTCGGCGACGTCTACGCGGACACGAACGCATTCGTGGTCGCGCGCAGCCACTGGTTCTCGTCGGAGATCCCCGCCGAGCGCGAGCCGGATGGCATGCCGACGATGACCATGCGGCAGGAGAGCCAGCTCGAGGAGGTTCTCGGGAGCCACGGTCGCTCGGCGGAGCAGCTCGAGGCGTGGGAGGCGGTGTACGGACCGGCGGGGGACGACGGCTACCCGAAGCCGCTCTGGGACAAGCACACCGGCCACATCGATCACTCCGTGGCCGAGTACATGCGCGACCACGGCTACGACCTGCGCGCGTATCTCGCCGAGCACTGGAGCTCGGTGGGTCCCGAGCTCGTGGACAAGCTCCACGTGGACGTCGGCGACATGGACAGCTACTACCTGAACCTCGCCGTGATGAACCTGCAGGCGTTCCTCGATTCGACGCAGCACCCGCACGTCCCCGGCGTCTTCCACTATGGCCGCCCCATGAAGGGCCACGGCTGGCAGCATGCGACGACCGCGGCGATGTTGCGCGAGATGGCAGCAGCCATCGAGCGCCACGCGCCGGCGGGGACGAACACGGCGGCGTGGACATACTGAGAAGCAGTGAGTCAGTGAGCCGGGAACGGCAGAGAGCAGAAAGTAGAGAGCAGAAAGCAGGAACGGCTCGCGGCCTTCCGCTCTCTGCTTTCTGCTCTCTGCTCTCGCCGTTCTAGCTTTTTCTGACTCACTGACTCACTGACCCACTGACTCACTCTTTCCCACCCTCTTCATGATTACTTCTCGCCTCGGTATCGGCATCATCGGCAGCGGCTTCAATGCGAAGTTCCACCTGCAAGCGTTCGTCGGCGTGCGCGACGCGGACGTGCTCGGCGTCTGGAGTCCCAATGCGGCGCACGCGGCGGAGACGGCCGCGCTCGCGCGCAAGCTCGACGTCGGTCGCGCGAAGGCCTACGGCTCCATCGCCGAGATGGTGGCGAATCCGGCGATCGATGCGATCTGGCTGTGCGGGCCGAACCACGCGCGCATCGAGAACGTGGAGGAGATCGTCGATGCGATCGAGCGTGGACGCGGGACGCTGAAGGCGATCGCGTGTGAGAAGCCGCTCGCGCGCAACGTGGCCGAAGCGAAGCAGGTGGCGGCGCTCGCCAAGCGCGCCGGGCTCATGACGGGGTATCTCGAGAACCAGGCCTTCGCGCCGCAGGTGGAACAGGGGCGCGCGCTCATCTGGGCGCGCGGGGCGAAGCTCACCGGCCGCCCGTATCTCGCGCGCGCCGCCGAGGAGCACAGCGGGCCGCACATGCCCTGGTTCTGGCAGGGGAAGCTGCAGGGCGGCGGCGTGCTCAACGACATGATGTGCCACTCGGCGCTCGTCGTCCGGCATCTGCTCACCGAGCCGGGCAAGCCGCTCACCTCGCTTACGCCGGTGAAGATCACGGCGCACATCGCGAGCTTGAAGTGGACGCGCCCGGAGTACGTGAAGCGACTGTCGCGCGCGATGGGCAAGGATGTGAACTACGCCAAGCGTCCGGCGGAAGACTTCGCCAGCGTCACGGTCGAGTTCGAGGACGAGCGCGGCACGCGTGTGCTGGGCGAGGCGTCCACGTCGTGGAGCTTCGTCGGCGCGGGGCTGCGGCTCTCGGCGGAGCTCCTCGGTCCCGAATACTCGATGTCGTGGAACACGCTCGACAGCGGGCTCAAGCTCTTCTTCAGCCGCGAGGTGCGCGGGAAGTCGGGCGAGGATCTCGTAGAGAAGCAGAACGCCGAGATGGGGCTCATGCCCGTCGTTGCCGGCGAGGCGGCGGCCTACGGATACGAAGCGGAGGACCGGCACTTCGTGCGGGCGTTCCTGCGTGGGAAGACGCCGGCGCTCACGTTCGACGATGGCGTGGATGTGGTGAAACTCCTCATGGCGGCGTACATGAGCGCCGAGCAGGAGCGGACGCTCGCCTTCCCGCCGCGCGGGCTGGAGAAGTTCGTGCCTGCGGTGGCGAAGGGAACCTGGAAGGGGTGAGCCGCCCGCGTGGGGTACGACCGGCGTATGCGCACGCCGAGTCGTTGCAGAGCGCGGTCAACCCGGTCGAGCGATCCGTGCTGTACGCGATGGTCGCGGCGTACTACGTCATCCTTGCCTTGGCCGTAACCGGGATGGATCGCATCGTACTCGCGGTAGCCGGGGTCATCGGCTTTGGAGGTCTGCCGCTGCTGGCAATACGCTGGGGGCGCCTCGATCGCCCCGGGAAGGAGCCCATCGCGATCTGGCTGGGCGCGACCCTGCTCTTTCTCCTACCGGTGGCGTTTCTGCCGCCTCCGCGAGGCCACGCCTTTCTCGCGGCGGCCTTGGCCATTTTGTGCGCGCAAGGGTTGTGGGCCATCTATCGATATGCGCCGCCTTCGGTCGTGCGACCGACTCGCCATCGCTCGCTCGGGCAGGATCTGCGCTGGGGGATCCGTTGGGGACTCGCCACCGCTCTCCTGTTCTCGCTCTACGCGCTCGGCATTTTCGTGTTCGCCTCCGTTGGCGCGCGCACCAACTACTTCGCGAGCAACAGTCCCTGGCTGGTCGTGGTCTCATACTTCGCCGGCGGCATCGGGGGCGGGGTAATCGCTGGCCTGCTTCGACCACTGGCTCGATGGGCACTCGGCACGATGGTCATGGGAATCCTTGCCGCGTTCCCCGTGTACGGCGCCGTGGCGCTCATCATGCCGCTCATCGACGAGGAGTCGGCAGGGATGAGCTTGCACGAGCTACTGCTCATCACGGTCGCGTGCGCGCTCATGATCGGTCCGCCGGCCGCGCTCTCGTTCCGGCGCGGCCATTCCGACGACTGACGTCGGCACCCCACACGCCCATCCACAAGTGCCGACGCACTGCGGAGCGCGTCAGCGCGTGAGGTAGCGCTCGCGCAGGATGCGCAGATGATGCCGCTCGTGTCCCGCGATGATCCAGGCGAGCGCGCGCGCCGAGACCGGGGCACCGCTCGCCACCACGCGACGCGCGAGTGCGGTGTCGTCCAGCGAGCGGAAGAGCGCCAGCGAGGACTGCCGCACGGCCGTCAGCTCATCGAGTAGCGAGCGCATCGTGCGCCCGTCGGAGTTCGCCTGCGCGACGTAGTCGTCCTGCTCGAAGCTCGGCAGGGCGGCCGTCTCGCCACGCGCGGCGCACAGTGCGCGATAGCTGAACACGCGCTCGGTATCCGACACGTGGCCGATCACCTCTTTCACGCTCCACTTGCCGGGCGCGTATCGATAGGCGGCCTGCTCTTCGCTGATCCCCTCGAGGAGCACCACGGTCTCGCGCAGCTGCGACTCGAGAGTTGCCAGGACATCGCCTGCGGGAACGGTGGTGATGTATCGCTCGTAGTAGGGCAGGTGCTCGTCAGCGGCGGGACGCGAGCTGAGCAGCGTGGACGATGTCTGAGTCATGGCAGAATGGGCGGCGGTGAGGGACGATGGCTCGCGCGGAAATTTGCGGCAAACGCGCGCGTCCACCAAGCCCCGAGCCCTCGGCGGGCTGCCGCGGCCATCTAGCTCGTCATCTCGCCTTCGCGAAGGCGAGTCGCGCGCCGATCCCGATGAACAGCATCCCCGTTGCACGCCGCAGGACCGTCACGCCTCGCGTGCGCTCGCGCGCCCACCCGCTCAGGGCGCCCGCCCCGGCCGCGACCGCGCAGTTGACCAGCGTGCCCGATGTGTTGAACAGCATCCCGAGCAGCACGATCTGCTCGACGACCGGGCCGCGCGCCGGATCGACGAACTGCGGCAGCAGCGCGAGAAAGAAGAGCGCGACCTTCGGATTGAGCACGTTCGTGATGATCCCCTGCCGATACAGCACCACGAGCCGCGCCGGCGGCAGCGACATCGTCTGCTCGGCGTCGCCGCGACCGACGAGCGCGCGCACGCCGAGGTAGACGAGGTACGCCGCGCCGGTGTACTTCACGACGGCGAACGCGAGCGGGACGGTCCGCAGCACGCTCGCGAGCCCGATCGCCACCAGCGTGATGTGCACGAGCGTACCCGTCGCGATGCCGAGCGCGGAGACGATGCCCGCGCGCCGCCCTTCGCCCGTGCTGCGCGCGATGACGTAGAGCATGTCCGGGCCCGGCGTCACGTTGAGCGCGAGCGCCGCCGCCATGAAGACGAGCAGGGTCGAGAGAGTGGGCATGGGTGAGCTCCGAAGTCGCCAAGCGGACGACCGATTGATC